>CBDUBU010000403.1:0-3383 GCA_965365465.1 uncultured Rhodothermaceae bacterium | reverse complement strand
GCCCGCGCCGTTTGGTCCGATGAGCCCGACGAGATCGCCGCACTTCACCCGCAGATTTTCTGGATCCTGCTCGGCGGGCTGGCAGCGGCGGCGCTGCTGGTGCTCTGGTTCTCGCTGCGCTTCCGCCGGCCCATCCGCCGCCTGGAAGCTGCAACCCGCCGCGTCATCGAGGGCGACCTCGATGCGCGCGTGGTCGTTGAAGGAGCGGACGAAGTCGGGCAGGTGGGTATGCGCTTCAACACCATGGTCGAGACGATCCGCGAGGCGCTTTCCGACGCAGCGGAAAAGGAGCGGGTGGCCGTGGAAACCGCCGGAGCAGCGCAGCGCGCGCAGCAGCAGGCCGAGACGCAGCAGCAGTATCTGAGCCGCGCCACCGGCGTAATGCTCCATGAAATGGAACGACTGGCCGGCGGCGACCTTACCGTCTCGTTGCGCCCTGAACGCGAAGACGACGAGATCGGGCAACTTTTCAACGGCTTCAACCGCGTCGCGGCGAATATGCGGCAGGCGCTGACCGGCGTTGCCGAAGCCGCCGCCGCCGCTGCCCGCTCCTCTGCCGAGATCGGCGCTTCCACCGACAGCCTCGCCTCGGCATCACAGGAACAGTCGGCTCAGGCGCTCGAAGTCTCCGCAGCGGTCGAGGAAATGGTGGCTACCATCATCGAGAATGCACAGAACGCCACGCGGACGGCAGAGATCGCCCGTGGCAACGGGGAGATCGCCCGCAACGGGGCGGACGTGGTGACCCGCACCACAGCGAAGATCCGCCAGATTGCCGAGGTCGTCAGCGCCGCCTCCGCGACGGTGGAACGCCTGGGCGCTGCCGGCCAACAGATCGGTGAGATCGTGCAAACCATCGGCGAAATCGCCGACCAGACGAACCTGCTGGCCTTGAACGCGGCCATCGAGGCGGCCCGCGCCGGAGAACAGGGACGCGGCTTTGCCGTCGTGGCCGACGAGGTCCGCAAGCTGGCCGAGCGGACGACCACGGCGACAAAAGAGATCGACCAGATGATCCGTCAGGTGCAGACCGAGACCGGGCAGGCTGTCGTCTCGATGCGGCAAGGCAACCGGGAGGTGGAAGAGGGCATCCTGCTGGCTGATGAGGCAGGCGCGGCCCTGAGCCACATGGTCGCCGGCGCCGGCAACACCGTGGACATGGTGACCCAGATCGCCGCCGCCTCCGAGGAGCAGTCGACGACAAGCGAGCAGATCTCGCGATCGGTAGACATGATCTCGCAGGTGAGCAGCAACTCGGCGCAGGGCATCAGCCAGATTGCGCAGGCCGCCGACAACCTCTCTCGCCTCACGCAGGATCTGGAAGCGCTGGTAGGACGGTTCGAGACAGGCGCTTCCTCTGACCGGGCCTCCTTCGCCGGCGATGGATGCCGCCGGGAGCCGGTTTTGCAAGCCAGGTAGCAGCCCGGCTCCATAGCATCACAGCGTGGTTTTGCAAGGCCCTCTGGATTCGGGCGCAGCAAAAAGAGAAGTTGAGGAGGGTGATGAAACAATCCCTTCCGGGCAGGCGGCAGTCCAGGGCTATTCTCCTGCGGCTGCCTGCCCGGAGCCGATGACGCCCATCTCCTGCAAGATCGCCCGCGCCAGTTCCGTGCGTTTGGAGGGCGGCCATTCCTCCCAGACCTGCTCGCCTTCCATGTTGAGCGCGTAGAAGCAGACCGCCTCCCCCTTTTCCACATAGCCGACGAGCCAGCCCAACTCGCGCGTCGGCGTGCTGTTGGCCGTTCCGGTCTTGCCGCTCAGCCGGTAGGCCGGGGATTCTTCCAGCACGAGCAGTTCCTTCACGATCTCTGTGGACCGTTCCGAGAGGCCAAGTTCCCCGGCGTACAACCGGCGCAGGAAGCCTACCTGCTCGTAAGGAGAGATGGCGAGGGTGCTTTCGAGCCAGAACCTGTCGATGCCTCCGGAGAGATCGCCGTTGCCATACCCGAACTGGTCCACATACCGCTGCATTCGCTCCGGGCCGATCCGCCGGGCCAGTTCCTGATAGTACCAGACTACCGAGTTCCTGAGCGCCGAACGGAGCGTTTGCGCCTGAAACCAAGACCTGGGCCACCAGGGTCTTGACGGCGCCAGCGCGGAGTCGCGGGTCAGGGAGAAGTCCGGCCCGCTTGCCACGCCGGTTTCAAGGGCAATCAGGGTGTTGGGGATCTTGAATGTGGAAGCCGGGGTGAACTGCCGGGCCGCCCGTTCCGGATTATGCACGCGCATCCGGCCCGACTGCCCCTCCAGCAGCACGAACGCGCCCTCCATGTCCGGAAAAAAGCGCTCCAGATCCACTACCTCAGCCGTAGCCTGCGTCGTATCGGCAGGCGCGGCGGCAGGCAACTCATCCTGCCCGCACCCGGTAAGAGCGCCGGCGGCGGATAGCAGAAAAAACAGGGAAAGATAAACGGTTCGGTTCATATGTATGCGCGGAATACGGCCTTCCGGAAGTCCTTCCGCTCGATGAGGTGAAAAAACCTGATCCCGGAGACGATGAACTGCTGATGCGAATCCATGCGACAGTCGTTGCGCCGGAGGGCTGCATCTTTCGCAGGGGAACCCCCTGTTTCCAGATTGCCGCAGGCCTGGTAAAACCAGAAGATAAAAAAAAGCCCGGCTGCATGACACAGCCGGGCTTTTCCCGTAATCGCAAGCCGTCTCTACAGAAGGCTTGAACCCTCTATGCGTTCCACGTTCTGAGCGCTGAGTCCTTTGGGGGTCTTTTCAACTTCGTATTCGACCTCTTCTCCGTCGCGAAGTCCTTCGTCCCAGCCCAGTCCGTCGATGCTGTTGCGGTGGACGAACACGTCCTTGCTTCCGTCCTTAGGTTCGATGAAGCCGAAGCCTTTTTCGGCGCTGAACCATTTTACTCTTCCTTGTGCCATAATGTGTTTTGCTTGTTTGCCCCTTTGCACGTGCTAAACCAACCAGAAGAGTATCGGGTAAATGCGCCTTCCAGATGAAATCTCACTATGTCAGGTGACCTTTTAAAAATACCGTTGAAATAGCCTGAACACGCGGGCGGCGAAAAAGTTCTCTCCGGGCGCGGGGCGGCTTTTCGCCCGACCGCAAACCTTAGAAACTCTTTGCTTTAGCCTGCGTTACAATCGGGAAGCTACCTCACTGCATCCCGGTCGCTGTCTCAAGCTTTCTGCTTGCTCGCAGGTTACAGAATCTCTTCCTGCACGAAGCTTTTCCTTGACGGTTGCTGCTTGCTGCCTATCTCAAATCTCTCTCAAATCTCATGAACATCTTTGTAGGGAACCTCTCCCAGACCACGAGCGAAACCGAACTCAAGCAAACCTTTGGCGCCTATGGCGCAGTCAGTTCTGCGGCGGTCATCAAGGACAGGCAGTCCGGCGACTCGCGCGGCTTCGGCT
>CBDUBU010000402.1:0-3387 GCA_965365465.1 uncultured Rhodothermaceae bacterium | reverse complement strand
GAAGTACAGGAACGCGACGCCCATGCCCAGCGGAGCGGCAGTCAGCGCCGGCGCGGGTTTTCTGGACAACACTTGTGGTAGGCGTCTTCCTGCTTGGCTTCGGCCGGCTCGTCACGATCGTCGGGCGCCCGGTTGACCTGGCCTTCAGCACCGAAGCCATCGGGTTTGAATACAACACGGGAGTGCCCCTCACGCTGGCTACCGTGGTCAAGATGAACGTCTTGAGCCTGGTAGAGGTCTCCTTTGCTTTTTTCCTTCTCCTGCGTTTTCGAGACCTCGTGCTCTTCAAACGCTCTAAAAGCAGCCAGCGAAACTGGTACTTGATGCTGGGCCTTGCGGCGGGAGCTTCTCCGTTTTTCTTCATGCGGCCCAGCCGCCTGGATCTCGGTCCGCTCGGAATCATGCTGATACCAGCCGTTGCGCTGATGATTACCAACTCTTTCCGCCTGTCCTGGATCGTTTTTCTCTCCTTCAAAGAAAAGGTGTTGTGCATCGGGCTGTCGCTGCTGCTGCTTGCCATACTCAGTCTGGGGTTGACTGCAGCGGCTGCCGACCAGGGACTTCTCGCCGGGGCCTACGCCTACCTGACCCACTACAGTTACCCCCTGAGCATCTTTACCCTCCTGGCTGTCGTTTTCGGGATTCTCTATTGTACCACAGCCTTTCTCTCGCTTCTCTTTCACCTTCCTACCACCGGCGACTTTCAGCAGAAGGTGGGCGAGGTGGCTGCCATGCACTCGCTGACCACCCTCGTCAGTCAGGTGTTTGATCCTGAAAAACTCGCTTATACCATTGCCGCATCGCCGGTCGAGGCCGGATCTGGGCATGGTTCGTGGCTGGCCGTTGCTGATCCCCACAGCGGCACCCTGCGGCCCCGTATCACGGCAACCCACAACCTGACGCTGGATCAGGTTTCCAGAATGGTAGATACTGCTGCCTTCTATGAGGAAGTCTATGGCAAACGAGAGCTGTTGCTGCTTGACCAGGCCCCGGTTGACCACCGGGTCCGCGTCCGCCCCGGCGACGGCTTGGGAAGCCTTCTCGTCATGCCGCTCCTTGCCCGTAATGAAATGCTTGGCGCCCTCTTCGTTATCAAGGACGTAACGCACGGGTTTGAGAAGGATGATATCGAGGCAATCAGTGTTTTTGCCGCCCAAGCAGCTCTGGCTCTGGATAATGCCCGTTTGTTCGAAGAACAGATCGAGAAGGAACGCCTTTCCAGAGAACTCGACATCGCACGCGAAGTGCAGCGCAAGCTTTTACCGCAGAAACTCCCCTCCCTTTCAGGCATAACGCTTGCAGCCTCTAGCGTCTCGGCGCAGGAGGTCGGCGGCGACTATTATGACTTTCTCCAGCTTGACGACAAGCGCTTGGCGCTTATCATAGGCGACGTATCCGGCAAGGGCACACATGCTGCGTTTTACATGGCAGAGATGCAGGGCATTTTCCAATCCTTGAGCAGGCTCGCGCCTTCTCCTTTGGAATTTCTAAGTCACGCCAATGATGCGCTTTCCAGATCACTTGAAAAGCATATATTCATTTCAGTTGTCTATGGTGTGCTTGATCTGGACCGGGAGGAGGTTACGCTCGCAAGGGCAGGACACTGCCCGGTAGCAGTCATTAACCTCAATGGGGAAGCCCGCTTCCTGCGAACGCCGGGCCTGGGCCTGGGACTTGAACGTAGTGACCGTTTTCGGAGCACGCTTTCTGAAGAACGGATCCAACTCCTGCCGGGTGATGTGTTCGTATTTTACACGGATGGAGTTGTCGAGAGCAGGAATCAGACTGGAGAAGAGTATGGGTACGAGCGCTTGCTGGCCTCCCTGTGCAGGCACCGTTACGAAGACGCGCAGGATCTTCATAATGCACTCCTCGCCGATTTGCACGACTTTACAGGACATCATGCCTACGATGACGATATGACCCTGGTTGTTCTGAAGTGGCACGGCATTCGTTCTCCTGATGCGGAAAACGCCGGCGGAGCGGTTCGGTTAAGGATTGAAGAACCTGTGCCTGTCCTCGAATGAATATGTAACATGCATCAAGTTTTTTCGTTAACTGCCATTTGAATCAAATGCCCTAGGCTGGCTGATCCATGAGCAATTTTTCGGTTGGGTTTCGCGCGAACGGTTCCATCCAGGTCCTCGACTTGAAAGGGGAACTGGACGCGCATACAGCGTCGGAGTTGGAAGCAGCTATTCAGAAGTGCCAGAATGAGGATCGCTATTCAATTATCGTCAACGGCGCAAACCTTCAGTATATATCCAGCGCCGGACTGGGGGTCTTTATGGCTTATATCGAGGAGGTCCGGGAGAAAGGAGGGGATATAAAGATTGCTGCGCTCCAACCCAAAGTCTACAATGTCTTTGACTTGCTGGGTTTTCCTATGCTGTTTGACATTGTAGATACGGAAGAAGAGGCTATTGTAAAATTCGAGTCGAATGGTCATAGGAGCTAGCGTATGCCCCTGACCGGAACGACCGGTGTTCAACCTCTTGCCCTGTGAGATAATCCGTGCCTCATTCCAACTACACGCTTTCTGTTCCAAGCTCGACGCAGCATCTTGAGGATGTCCGTCGTTTTGTGGAGGCACACGCTGTCGAGGCTGATTTTCCTGCAAATGATGTCGAGCAGCTTAAAATCGCCGTAGACGAAGCCTGCACCAATATTATCAAGCACGCATACCGGGGAGAGGACACCCACCGCATCGACATAGAAGTTCTGATAGAAAAGGACCATTTCACCGTTCGCATCCGGGACGAGGGAAAAACCTTTCATCCTGAAACTTACAAAACCCCGGATATTCTGGAGTCGATACGAAGCCGCCGCGCCGGAGGTTACGGAGTGCATATCATCCGCCGCTTGATGGACCGGGTCGAGTACCGGACACGAGGAAATATGAACGAGGTTTCCCTTACGAAATTCCGCAACAGCAATTCGGTAAGTAGCCGGAACGGCTTTATCTGACAGTTCCTCCTTTCAGCATCCGGCCCCTCCCATTTTCTGTTCTTCAGCGCCTGGCCTCCCTGCCCAGGATTTCCGCTATCCGGTTGGCTGTTTCATCGAACGGCCTGAAACGACATCCCAGTTCCTCTACCGCTTTGCTATTGCTGTACCGGTAAAAATGAGAGGATGTCTGAACGAGTTCGCGCGTCAGCAAGGGCCTGGATCGGGTAATAAAAGCGAGAAACTCCATTATAGTTGCCGCGAGATAGGCCGCAGAGGTCGGAACGAGAAACCGGGGCGCCGGCTTCCGAAAGGCATCTGCAAGCATCTCTATGACACGCTGCCAGGACAGATTCTCACTTCCAAGAAAGTAACGCTGCCCGGTCTGTCCATACTGCATGGCCTTGATATGGCCCTCCGCTACGTCGATTACATCTACCA
>CBDUBU010000401.1:0-3392 GCA_965365465.1 uncultured Rhodothermaceae bacterium | reverse complement strand
CCCGCCGCGGCTTCGGCTATGGCGTGGACGGTGCGATGACGCCTTATGTACGGGTTCCGGAGCGGTGCTTGCACGCAATCCCCGATGCCTTGTCTTTCGAGAAGGCAGCGCTTACCGAACCGTGCAGCGTTGCCTACAACGCCATTTGCATAAATACACGCATCCGTCCCGGAGACCACGTGCTCGTGATTGGTCCCGGACCTATCGGGTTGTTGTGCGTGCTGATGGCCAGGCTCAGTGGCGCCGGCCACATTATCGTCGCCGGACTTCCTTCAGACACCGTACGCCTGAAGGCAGCGCGGGAAACGGGAGCCGATGTAACCCTGGAGGGTGGGGTTGAAGAATACATTCGCGAAGTCGGCGACGGCATGGGGGTGGATGTGGTCATTGATGCTGCCGGGGTCTCGGCATCTCTCAAACTGGCAATGAATGTGGTTCGGCCGGCGGGGCAGATCACGAAGGTAGGTTGGGGACCGCAACCCATGGGCTTCAGCATGGATCCGGCTGTGCAAAAAGCAGTTACCATTCAGGGAAGTTTTTCCCACAATTGGCCGGTGTGGGAGCGCGTGATCCGTATGCTGGCTTCCGGACAGATCAACCTGGATCCGATCATCAGTCAGGTCGCGCCGCTGAGTGACTGGAGAGACTGTTTCGAGCGTATGCACAGCGGAGAATTCGTGAAAGCTGTTTTGTTGCCGTCCAATTGACCAACAAATCCGTCAGCGACCTTGCAATCAAGGTCTCGTATTTCGTAATTCATTGAATCTCATCACCAATGTTGCAATGAGGGAATATATGTATCGCAAAAACATAAGTCTGGGCTTCGTGCTAGGCGTTATGCTCCTTTTCATCGGTCTGTCTGCCTGTGAAAAAGCCGAGCCTGAAGCCGAGTTTAACGTGCTTACTGAAGAGGAGCGTGAAGAAGGATGGCAACTGGTTTTTAACGGCAGCGATCTTGAAGGCTGGCGCGGTTACAACAAGCAGGCAATACCTACGAACTGGAGCATCGATGATAATGCTCTGCACTACCAGCCCGTAGATACGACGGATGAAGCGCGAGGCGACCTTTTGATCGCGCAGGAATACCAGGATTTTGAACTCGAATTTGACTGGAAAATCGGCGAATGCGGCAACAGCGGTGTCATGTTCCACGTCGCGGAAACGGGATACCAGTATCCGTGGCTGACCGGGCCGGAGTATCAGGTTCTCGATAACTCGTGCCATCCGGATGCTAAGGTTGGCCGGGATCGCTGGGCAGGAGCCAACTACGCGCTCAACATACCGGATTCGACGATATACGCCGAAGTTGAGAAGCCTGCCGGATCATGGAATCACTCACGACTGGTAGTCAATGGGCCTCATGTAGAGCACTGGCTCAACGGCAAGAAAGTGGTTGAGTACGAACTGGGGAGCGACGACTGGAAACAGCGCGTAGCAGCCAGCAAGTTTATTGACATGCCTGATTACGGGCAGAAATCTTCCGGTTACATTGTGTTTCAGGATCATGGAGATCCGGTCTGGTATCGGAACATCAAGGTCCGACCGCTTAACGGTCAGGCTCCAGTCTGAGCGCTCGGCAGGTAAACGCCGTTTCACAACGATGGCAGACGGGATGTAAAAGGGGCAGCATAACTGCCCCTTTTTATACAAAATGAGTAGGGACCGGCAGTTCATGAATTGTGCATAGCTGAAATCTTCCTTTTGCAAGATGGCAGGAACTCTATTAGCAAACAAGGTGGTTCTGGTTACGGGATCTACAACCGGGATCGGAGAAGCGGTTGTTCGCCGGTGCGTGGCAGAGGGAGCGCAGGTTATGATTCACGGGCGAAGGGAAGAACAGGCCCGCGAATTGAGCGAAGATCTGGGCGAGGTAGCCGCATTTGTGGTCGCTGATCTTGCCGATTCCGGTGCGTCCGCGCAGATAGTCCAGGCAGTGATTGATCGGTTCGGGCGCGTTGATGCGCTGGTCAACAATGCAGCCCTGACCACGCGAAGCAACCTGGATACCATGAATCTGGCTGTCTTTGACCGGATTATCAGCGTAAACCTGCGGGCGCCCCTGTTTCTGATCCAGGCTGCTATGCCGCATTTCCGGCGGCAGGGAGGAGGAACCGTACTTAACATCGGGTCGGTAAATGCCTATTGCGGCGAGCCGAACCTGCTGATCTACTCCATGTCTAAAGGAGCACTAATGACGATGACGCGAAACCTGGCAGATGCTCATAGCCAGGAAAATGTGCGCATCAATCAATTGAACGTAGGCTGGACGCTTACCGAGAACGAGCGCAAGTTAAAAATGAGCGAGGGGCTTCCTGACGGCTGGGAGAATAAACTGCCGAAGGCGTATGCGCCATACGGACGCATCTTCATGCCGGAGGAAGTAGCCTCCCATGTCGTCTTCTGGATCAGCGATGCGGCAGGGCCGGTGAACGGAGCCGTCTGTGAACTGGAGCAGTACCCCATGATCGGGCGCAACCCGCACAAGGAAGGAGAATAAAGGAGGCTGATCCGGGTCCGGATAAATCCTTGTGCGAGTCCGTTGCGCTTGTTTGTTTCATCTGAAAAGAATCCATCCTCCACGCTATGCCTCTTGCCGCATTCCCGAAGTGTTTTCTCGATGCGCTCTGTATTACCGGGGACATGACGGTCGATGAATGGATCGACCTGTCTGCCCGGTTCGATGTAGACGGCCTGGAGTTTTACTGGGGCTTCACCCCGTGGAATGATCCGGGAGAACTGGAACGCATTCGGGAGAAGGTGGAAGGGCAGGGACGCAGCATCCCGATGATGTGCTATTCCCCGGACTTCACCGTCTCCGGAGAAGTTGCCCGGAGGGAAGAGATCGAACGCCAGAAAGAGGCAATCAAGGCGACATACCGGCTGGGGGGAACCTACTGCCGGGTGCTTTCCGGACAGCGCCGCCCCGATTTGTCGCGGTCGGAGGGGGTGGCGCGTGTGGCAGCGTGCATCCGCGAAGTGTTGCCGTTTGCAGAGGGGTACGGAGTCACGCTGATCCTGGAGAATCACTACAAGGATGGCTACTGGAAGTATCCCGAGTTTGCGCAGCGGATGGATGTGTTTCTGGAACTGCTGGAGGCCGTTGGGGAGCATCCGAATTTTGGCGTGAACTACGACCCCTCCAATGCCCTCGTTGCAGGGGATGACCCCATCGAGTTGCTGGAAGCAGTCAAAAGTCGTGTGGTCTCGATGCACGCCAGCGACCGGTTTCTCGAAGGAGGCACGCTGGAGGATCTGCGGCGCCTGGAAGCAAGCCCGCAAACCGGCTACGCCACGGTCTTGCGCCACGGCATCATCGGCCAGGGGATGAATGACTATGACCGCATCTTTGCCATCCTGAAATTCGCAGGTTTCCAGGGGTGGATCTCAATAGA
>CBDUBU010000400.1:0-3419 GCA_965365465.1 uncultured Rhodothermaceae bacterium | reverse complement strand
AAGGCATCCGCAACCACGCTTCGGGCCTCCCCTACGGCCGCCTCCGCACGCCGGTCAAACGCAGCCTTGATCTCGCCGAGCCGCGCCTTCCGATCTGCCGGATTCTCTGAAAGGGGTTGTTCTAGCAGGGCTGCTTCACCATCGGGCAGATGCGCGTCGTGTAGAACCCGGTGCAGTGCGGCGCTGTCTCCGGAAGCAACAGCTTGTTCTACTCCGGCGTACTGCCTTTCAAAATAGGCTTCAATGCCGGATGCCAGCTCTCCTGAACCGGCGCTCCGCACCCCGCTCCCTTCCGAAGCCGTCATCTGACCGCCGAATGGAAGGTCGCCGGCAGAGTCGGAGGCGTGCTGGAAGGAGCCGACCAGACTAACGGCAAGCACCGTGCCCATGATAGCCGTCCCGATTGCGCCGCCGATCTGCCGAAAAAACTGGCTGGCGCTGGTTGCCTGCCCCACCTTGCGCACATCAACCGCGTTCTGGATAGCCAGCGGGTAGAGCGGCAAGGAGGGGCCTAGCCCCAGGCCACAGATAACCATGAAAGAAGTCACCTGCCAGTATTCGATTCCGGCGTCCATCCTGCTGAGCAGCACCACCCCCACGAACAGCACGATCCCGCCGCCGATCATGAGCCGGCGATAGTGGCCGAAACGGGAGACCAATTGCCCCGCCGCCGTAGATCCCAGCACCACCCCGATGGAAAGGGGGATCAGGCTCACCCCCGCGCTCGTCGCGGAAACGCCCAGGACGTTCACCATGAACAGCGGCAGAAAGATAATCAGGCTCAGAAACGCCGTTCCGAGGAGAAACAGCGCCGCGTTCGCCACGGAGAACACACGGTTCTGAAAAAGGCTGAAATCCAGCACCGGGTTTCGCGCACGCAAGGAGTGAACCGAAAAAAGAACCAGAGAAACCACCGAAAAGACTACGAGACCGATGGTAAACGGCGCATTCCACGGATGAACCTGCTTGTCGATCTGAAGCGCCAGCACGAGCGGCGTCAGCCCGCCAACCAACAGCAGCGCCGACACGTAGTTAAGCCCTCTGCGCTCGCCGAGCGGATCGAGGCGCGGCATCCGGGTAACGATAAACCAGAGGGCAAGCGCCCCGAAAGGAACGTTTACATAGAACACCCAGCGCCACCCTTCTATCCCGGGAATGATGCTTCCTCCATGATCCGTCAGAAACCCGCCTACGAGCGGGCCAAGCACACTGGATATCCCGAAAACCGCGCCCACCAGACCCTGGTACTTGCCCCGCTCCGCCGGAGGAAACAGATCGGCGATGATGATGAAGGCCAGCGCAAAAAGCCCGGCTCCGCCAAGTCCCTGAATGGCGCGGAACACGATAAGCTGATTCATGGCATCTCCGATCACCGGAAGGGAACCGAATTCGCCGGAGATTCCGCACAGCAAGGAGCCGCCCAGAAAAAAGCCGATAGCCCACAGTTCGATCAGCTTTCGGGAATGCGTGTCCGCGAGCTTGCCATAGATGGGCACCATTACCGTAGAGGCAAGCAGGTAGGCCGTCGCCACCCAGGCATAGCGCGTTACGCCGTTCAGATCAGCGACGATCTGGGGCAAGGCTGTGGATACGATGGTCTGGTCCAGCGCTCCCAGAAAGAGGGCAAGTAAAACACCGATCAGGGTGTAAAGGGTGTCGCGATTCCGCAGGAGACTCATATTCCCGGATTTTTTACAGACGGGGGATATACCCTGCAACCGGCGTCAGGTTCAGCCAAAAAATTGTCATCCGGGGGATAATATTCTGCCTTTGTCAGGATTGGCCTGTTGCTGAAGCGCAGGGCAGCCCTGTATGGCGGCGGCTTCTGAGCTCCCCTGGCGCCCTCCGGCAATCGAACCCATGCGCTATGTCTATCCTTCGTATTATATTAGTTTGGACAGACGGAAGCCGGTGGGGTAGATCTGGAGAAGCGATATGACTTCCGGCCTGCAACTAATTTACCGGGCATGAGATGGCTATCAAGATACTGGTACTGGAAGATCACATCGCACTGCTGGAAGTCATCTCAGATGTTCTGGAAGCACGCGGCTTCGATGTGGAAGGCACAACCAACGGACGGGTGGGACTGGATCTTGCAACCAAGCACATCCCGGATGTCATCGTCAGCGATTACTACCTCCGCGAACGCAATGGGCTGGAAGTGCTGGAAGGAATCAGAAGTAACCCATCCACCGCACATACACCGTTCATCATGGTATCTATGGAAGGAGCCTCCTGGCTTCAGGAGAAAGCCATGAAGGAAGGAGCCAGCGCCTTTCTCGTCAAGCCTTACTCGCTTCAGGAACTGATCCAGACCATCGAGCAGCTCAGATCGAAGCGGTCAAAGTAGGTGGAGTGACTTATCCAACCTGGAAACGCATGGCCCCAGACAGAGGCAACCCGGCTGTCTGATCCGTAACTCTTCCGCCTTAAAAAATTGCGGCGTTCGGCATATATATTTACAATCCTGTAATACTGCCCCACCACTAACATCACGACGCAGGTAAGTAATTACTTTTACTTAACGAAACCTTACTGCAAGTCCTTAGAAACAGGAGGCGATATGGAAGCAGAGGTGCATTATGCAGCGGGCGATGAGATCAGTTTTGATTACACCGACGACAAGGACCGCGTGATCTGGGACACGCATTTTGAATTTGGCGATGCCATTGCCGTTCGCCTGAAGCAAAATGTGACGCTCGGCGAGTTGCAGCGCAACATGGGACAGAGCGGTCCCTGGGGATGGGGGGCTTTTACTACTCGCTGGGTGGAGTCCATCGCAGAGCAGATTGTTTGCCTCTTCGATGACCGGGTCGTGTACCGCGCCTCTGTAAAGAAGACCTATGCACCGGTGATGGAAGCATCTTCCTTCCAGAAGCCCGGCGCCTCTTTAGGAGCCTGAAGACAGGAAATCACCCACCGTTTTCATCAGGTTCTCTCAAACAGCGTGACCATTTCGCTTGCCTGTGCAAAGCGAACAGGAAGGGGCGTGGCTGCGCGAAAGAGCACGGATCCGTCTTTTGCAACGTGATCGCTTCGAATCAGGGAGCCGCCTCAAGGCTGAAGCCACCGCCTTCCTTTACCACGAGCCGCTGGTTTACAGGGAGGTCTGTCAGCGTGTCCACCTGCCCGGACGGCCACGACACCGTCATCTGGTCTGCGGACGATGCAGCAAGACCGAAGAAAAGCGTGCGGGCGCCGGCGCTCTGGTAAGAGCCTCCGGAGGTTACTTCCTGCGTGATCTTTAGCCCGTCGGCGCGAACCAGTTCCACGCGAGCGCCAACCCCTTCCCGATTTGAGGCCGCCCCCTCCAGCCGCACCTGCAACCACTGTTTTTCCTGCCGGGGATGATTGGCAAGCAACACCGGAGCGCCGCCGTCCGCATTGGCAAAAACAAGGTCGGGGGTTCCGTTGTGATC
>CBDUBU010000399.1:0-3449 GCA_965365465.1 uncultured Rhodothermaceae bacterium | reverse complement strand
CCCCAGCATGGGCGCGAGCCGCCGCCGGATACCGCGTCCGTAGATCTGCATGTTGTCCTCCGGCGCGAACTTGTCGAGCACCTCCTGCCGTTCCTGCTCCGAGAGCCGTTCCAGGTCCAGTTCGTCGAGGTTGCGAAGAAAGTTGGCCCACTGCCCGGTAACCGGTCGGTCGGGGAGTTGCGTAAGTGCCTTGCGAATCGGCGATGCCTCCTCGCGTGCGAAGGAAAGAAACACGAAGTTGTTCAGCACGAAGTTGAAGAGCATATTCAACTCGTCATTGTCCCCGAAAAACGCGCTAAGTTGCTCCGGGGGCACGTCCGCTTCCCCCAGGAGGACCGCATCCGGGCGCCGGGAGGTCACGACGGCATGAATCTCTTTCAGGATGCCGTGCGCATCAGGCGTTTGTTTCGATTCGGCCCCGTGCGCCTCTACCATGTGGGAAGCCGCGTCGATGCGAAAGCCGGACACCTTGAACGAGAGCCAGAAATCCAGGATGCGGGCGATTTCGCCGCGCACCTCCGGGTTGCTCACGTCCAAGCTCGGCTCGAAATGGTAGAACCGGTGGTAGTAGTAAGAACCGGCAGTCTCGTCGTAGGTCCACACGCTGTCCTCCGGTCCCGGAAAGATCGTGCCCTTGCCCTCCGGGACGGGCGGCGGGAACTCGTTCCAGGAGTAGTACTGCCGGTAGCGGGAATCAGCATCCTGACGCGCGGCGATGAACCAGGGATGCCGGTCGGAGGTGTGGTCCACGACCAGGTCGAGGACGACGCGGATGCTGCGCTCGCCTGCCTTGTTGAGGAAGTGGATAAAGTCGTCAATGGCGCCTGCACGGGGATCCACCTCGTAGTAGTCGCTCACGTCATAGCCGTTGTCCCGATAGGGCGTCGGATAGAAAGGCAGGAGCCAGAGACAGGTTATGCCGAGGTCGGCGAGGTAGTCGATTTTCTCCGTCAGTCCGGGAAAGTCGCCGCAGCCGTTTCCGTCTGAATCGATAAAGCGGTGGACATCGAGGGCATAGATGATGGCGTTTTTGTACCAGACCTGATCTCCGTTCATGGGGTCATGTGTTTGCGTCCGTCTTTTTTGTGAGCATGGACCGCAGGTATCCTGCCCGACTGACCCTCAGATGACGAAAGACGGTTCTGGTTCTGAGAGGGGACAAAAGCTTCCGGCATTGTAACATGCAAGCTTCTCACTTCGCGACTGCAAAGCGATGCAGGCTTGAACCGCCTTCCTTACGAGCCACCTGGATGAAGTAGGCGCCGGAAGCCAGGCTGGACGCGCTGACGGTACAGGGCGACGAGTGGCATGACTGCGGCGGCAACACGGCGCGGCCCAGCACGTCATACACCATGACCGAAGCGCCCCCTTCTGCTTCCCTGAAGACAACGGTGAGCCTGTCCCGTACAGGATTCGGATAGAGCTGCACCTGATCCGACAAAACAGGAGGCTGATTGTCCACACCCACGTAAACGGTTCGCGCTCCGTATGTTTTCCCGCCGACCCGCACATACGTAAACGAGATCGAACCGGCGCCGCCGTCGCCGACGCCGGGCAAGTAGCCGACGCCGTGAAAAAAAGACACCCCGCCGCCAAGATTCCAGAAATCCTTGACGGCATTGTGGGACAGGGTGTCCGTTCCTATCAGCAGATGCCCTCCCGGTTCGGCATATCCTCCGCCCACATTTATCTCCCCATAAAGGTCACAGGTGGCTCTGCTTCCGAAGGAAGCGCTCAGATTGCAGGTGTAATCTTCCTCCTTGCCTTCCCGGAGCGCAACGACGCGGGTGTGGAGGTCGTCATACCGGAGAAAGGTAGAGTCGATGTGCGAAAAGTCTACGCCATGCAGAGGATCTTTTCCGGAACGGTACGCGACCTGAACGAAATAACGCTGCCCGTTGAGAATGGTGTCGGCGACGATCTCGCGTAGATCGAAGCCGGTGTAGGCAACAAGGATGTCCGTTTTCCATTCCCATGCGTTTCCCACTTCAAGCGGGTAATACAGGCGCCAGTCGAGGGTATCGGGGATGGTTTGCTCCTGCGCGTGAACGGGAGAAACCAGCAGCACGAAAGAGAGGCACAGCAGCAGGGTTCGCATGGCGAGGTTCTGTTTCTGCAGGAGGCTGCTCGTGAAACGAAGGGACGGCTCTGTTCGTTCTCCTATGGAAGCGGTTCCAGTCTGATGTCAACCACGGAGACTCCCATGCCAGAAGAAAAATCATCCCTCGCCGGCGAAGAACTTTCGGCCTATGAGAAGGCAGGTGAGGCGCAAAACGACCCGCGCTGCATTCCGCAAACCCTGGACGCGCCCCCGCCAGTCGGCGCGGAGATCAGGTATCCCGGCTACTCCGATACGGATCAGGAAACATGGAACCTGTTGTTCAGCCGCCAGATGAGCCTGCTTCCGGGCCGGGCCGGACAGGATTTCCTGAACGGCGTGGCGGCGCTCGGCATGGAGTCTTCCGCCATTCCTGCCCTGCGCAGCCTCAGCGAGCGGCTGGAAGCCGCAACCGGCTGGCGCGTGGCGCGGGTCCCCGGCCTGCTCCACGAGCGCGACTTTTTCACGCTGCTCTCCCGGCGCATCTTTCCTTCGACCGACTATATACGCAGCCGGGAAGAACTCGACTATACACCCGCGCCTGATCTGTTCCACGACATCTTTGGTCATATGCCGATGCTTACCCAACCGGCCTTTGCCGACTTCTACCAGCTGTTCGGCCAGGCGGCGCTGGAGGCGGAGGGAAAGGACCGCCCCCGCCTGGAACGGTTTCACTGGTTTACCGTCGAGTTCGGCCTGATCCGGCAATCGGAAGGAATGCGTATCTTCGGAGCGGGGATTCTGTCCTCGAAAAATGAGGTCACGCACGCCCTTTCCGACGGGGTGACGGTCGCGCCCTTTGCGCCGGAACGCATCGTCGCGCAGGAGTACGACGTGTGGCATCTCCAGGACGTGCTTTTTGCTCTGGATTCCTTTGAACAACTGGTAGAGGGTTTTCGAGCGTGGACGCGCAGCAGAGGATTGCTCGCGTAACCTGTAGCGCCAGAGGTTTTCAACGATCAAAAAAACAGGATGTCGGCATCGAATCAGGTACAGCGCCTTTCAGCGCGTGTCACGGGGCGGGTGCAGGGCGTTGGTTTCCGGCAGTTCGTCGCAACGAGAGCGCGGGGACTGGGGCTGACGGGCTGGGTAAAAAACGATCCGGGCGGCTCGGTGACAGTGGTAGCCGAAGGGCCGCGCAAGACGCTTGATGATTTCTTGGATCATCTCAGAACAGGCCCCTCCCTCGCCCGCGTGGAAGACGTGTCGGCGGACTGGGAAGAAGAGCCTTCAGGGGCTTTTCAGGGGTTTTCCGTGCGGTTCTGAAAAACTGTCTGGCAAGGCCCTGTAACGTATCGGCCCGTCGCAAACCGGGCAGGTTGCCGGAATAACCTGCTCTGCCTGCCCGCCA
>CBDUBU010000398.1:0-3460 GCA_965365465.1 uncultured Rhodothermaceae bacterium | reverse complement strand
CGGTCTCGCCGTCCTGAATCCAGCCGGAGAGGATTTCTTCGGCCAGCTTGTTGGCAATCTCGCGCTGGAGCACCCGCTTGAGCGGACGCGCGCCGAAGACCGGGTCGAAGCCCTGCTCGGCCAGCCAGTCCATCGCCTCTTCCGTGAGTTCCAGATACAGGTGGTGGTTCTTGGCCGCCATGCGCCGGATGTGCGCGAACTGGATCTCGACGATCTTCCGGATCTGCTCGCGGCCCAGCGGGCGGAACATCACGATCTCATCGATCCGGTTCAGGAACTCGGGACGCATACGCTGCTTGAGCATATTGAGCAGTTCATCCTTGAGATGCTCTTCCTGCGTCAGCGACATCTCCCCTTCAATGGCCTGCATACGGTCGCGGATCAGGTCGGACCCCAGGTTGCTGGTCATGATGATGATCGTGTTGCGGAAGTCGGCCACGCGGCCCTTGTTGTCCGTCAGGCGTCCGTCATCAAGTACCTGGAGCAGGATGTTGAACACTTCGGGGTGCGCCTTCTCGATCTCGTCCAGCAGGACGACCGAATACGGCTTGCGGCGCACCTGCTCGGTCAATTGGCCTCCCTCTTCATAGCCGACATAGCCGGGCGGCGCGCCGATGAGGCGGCTCACCGTGTGCCGCTCCTGGTACTCGCTCATGTCGATGCGGACCATGGCGTTCTCGTCATTGAAAAGGAACCCGGCCAGCGCTTTGGCAAGTTCGGTCTTGCCGACGCCGGTGGTTCCGAGGAAGATGAAAGACCCGATAGGGCGGCTTTCCTCCTGCAGGCCGGCGCGCCCGCGACGCACCGCATTCGAGACGGCCTCCAGCGCCTCCGGCTGCCCGACAACGCGCTTGCGCAGTTCGTCCTCCATGCGCAGCAGCTTGGCGCGTTCGCTTTCGAGCATACGCGAGACGGGAATGCCCGTCCACCGGGAAACGATGGCCGCGATGTCTTCGCTGTCGATTTCCTCCTTCAGCAGCGAGCCGTTTTTCTGGATCTCCTGCAGCCGGGCGTTGAATTCCTTTACCTGCTCCTCCAACTGCGGGATCTGCCCGTAGCGGATTTCAGCCACCTTGCCATAGTCGCCCTGGCGTTCGAGGTTTTCGGCCTCGACGCGCAGCGCGTCAGTCTCCTCGCGGGCCTTCTGAATCTGCTGGATCAGGTCTTTTTCCTGCTTCCAGCGCGCGCGCAGCGCATTGCGTTCCTCCTCCAGGTTGGCGATCTGCTCGCCGATGCGGGCCAGTTTTTCCTCGTCCTTCTCCCGCTTCACCCCTTCCCGCTCGATCTCGAGCTGGCGAATCTGCCGTTCCAGCATATCGAGTTCCTCCGGCATCGAGTCGATTTCTATGCGGAGTCGGGCGGCGGCCTCGTCGATCAGGTCGATGGCCTTGTCCGGCAGAAAACGGTCGGTGATGTAGCGGTGGCTGAGTTCGGCGGCGGCCACCAGCGCGCCGTCGGTGATGCGAACCCCGTGATGCACTTCGTACCGTTCGTTGATGCCGCGCAAGATCGAAATGGTGTCTTCCACGCTAGGCTCATCGACCAGCACCATCTGGAAGCGCCGTTCGAGCGCTTTGTCCTTTTCAAAGTGCTTGCGGTACTCGTCCAGCGTCGTGGCGCCGATGGCGCGCAGTTCTCCACGGGCCAGCGCCGGTTTCAGGATGTTGGCGGCATCCATCGCGCCCTCGGCAGCGCCTGCGCCGACGAGGGTATGGATCTCGTCGATAAAGAGGATAACCTGTCCTTCTGCCTCCGTGACTTCCTTCACGACGGCCTTGAGCCGGTCCTCGAACTCGCCCCGGTACTTGGCCCCCGCGATGAGCGCCCCCATGTCGAGCGCGACGATATGCTTGTCCTTGAGTCCTTCCGGCACGTCGCCCTGCACGATTCGGATCGCCATGCCCTCGGCAATGGCCGTTTTACCCACACCGGGTTCTCCCACGAGCACCGGGTTGTTTTTCGTGCGGCGGGAGAGGATTTGCAGCACGCGGCGGATCTCGTCGTCGCGCCCGATCACCGGGTCGATCTTGCCGCGCCGGGCCAGTTCGTTCAGATCGCGGGCATAGCGTTTCAGGGCTTCGTAGCGGCTTTCGGCGTGCTGGTCTGTCACGCGCTGGTTGCCGCGCACATCCTTCAGGACCCCGAGCACCTTTTCGCGGGTGATCCCCTGGTCGCGGAGCGCCTGTCCGATCGGCTCTCTGGACTCCGCCATCGCAATCAGCAGGTGCTCGGACGAGATGTATTCGTCCTTGAGCAGTTCTGCCTCGGCGAGCGCCCGGTCAAACACCTTTTTCAGGTCGTTGCCGACATACTGCCCGGAGACGCTGGCCCCGGTCACGGTGGGCAGTTTCTCCAGCGACTGATCGGCCCTGGCCCGGAGCGTTTCCGGGTTGGCTCCCAGCCGCTGCATGATGGAAAGGACGATGCTGCCCGTATCGGCAAGCATCGCCTTGAGCAGGTGCGCCGGTTCGATCCCCTGATGGTTCAGGGAAGCAGCCATTTCCATGGCCTGCTGCACCGTCTCCTGCGCTTTTACCGTAAATTTTTGAAAGTTCATATGCTGATCTATATCTACAGGCTGATAGTGATGCTCTTTTTCCTGACCTGCCCCTGACGCTGCCTTCTAACATACAGGCTCCAACCTGCAAGAACGGCAGGCATTTGTTCCGGCGCAGGCATGAGTATGCTTCTCCAAAAACGTACCACCCGGCGCCGGGCTGTCACGATGGCAGGTTTGCAACCCGGCCCTGAACCCCGCGTAACAGGCTCCACACGATGCAGCCACGACAGCCCCGGAGGTTTGTGATGGAATGGTGGGTTCTGATTCCGATCATTGCGATTCTGGTAGGAGGCTTTACCGAATGGCTCAAGTTCAAGGGAAAGCAGCAGAAGATCGGCAACTCCACGCGCGACCTGGAGGGGCTGGTTGAGACCGTGCAAAAGGCACTGGATCGCATGGAAGACCGGCAAGACGCGCTGGCCCGCCGGATAGAAAATCTGGAAGCCATTGTTACGAGCCAGGTGTGGGATGTCGTCCACGACGAGAGTCTGGATCAGCCGGAAAAGGAGCGCCGCCTGGCCGGCGCGCGGATAGGACTGCCCCCGGAGGAGGAACAGCCGGACGATGAAAAGGCTGAAAGGCTTGCGCGCCGGCTGCGCCAGTAGAAGCAGCGTCTCTCTGAGAGACTGTCTGGCAAGCCATGAAAGCCGCTTCAGCGGCGACTCCTCGCCCTACCTCGCGCCTCGTTTCCCTATCCTTATGGATTATTTTGCGGTTTACTGCGGGTTTTTAGCGGTTTATTGCGGTTTTTCGTGCAGGCAAAACGGCCCTGACAGGGTCAAAAAGGGCGTTTTGCGGTTTTTGCGGCCCAAAACGAGGTTTCGCGCCCCAGGCCGCTTTATTTCTTCTTTTGCCTTGCTCTTCCGGGTGGTTTGCTCCGGGCGTCAAGGTAGGCTATAG
>CBDUBU010000397.1:0-3465 GCA_965365465.1 uncultured Rhodothermaceae bacterium | reverse complement strand
GTGGGTCATGCCAACCCCGAAAGGTCGTGTCATGCTGAACGCAGGGAAGCATCTATGCTACAAGCCAGGCAGACGATCATGGCTTGCTTGTTCAGCGCACCAGACCCTTTCCGAAGAGAGGCATCGGCGCTCAGGCGGGACAGGTTATTCTGATAACCTGCCCGGTTTGTAGCGGGCCAATGTGCTCGGAGACGAAGAATCTACTACGTCCGTCGGCTGCGGCTCGTCTCTCCCTCGCGTCTATGACCTGTGCGCGGGGATGAGGCTGCGCCGCCACATCTCGAACGAAAGCCACCAGTCCACCTGCGCCGCCCGATCGTGCCTTCCTGCGTAAAACTGTTCCACCAGCGCAACCAGTCGCGGCGCATCATAGGGCGTGTACGATTGCACGTCGTGCGAATGAACCAGATCGCGCACGAAGGGCGCAAGATGCAATAGAAACTCGGTCGCCGTGCGGTCCTCGTAGCGAAATCCCAGCCTTCGCTTTGCCTTTGTCCAGGCCCATGCGGGCAAGGTCGGGAATCGGAAGGGATAGGTCGTATCGCCTTTCACGAGAGGGAATTGCATCAGGGAGGGGTCGCGCGTCCGTATGATCCGGCGAAACAGGCGTCCGTTCTGCTTGAGGGCGGCAGGCGCATTCAGGATGTCCCGCAAAAAAGAGGGTTGCGCAAACGGCATATAACTCACCACCTCGCTGTCCATGCGGGCCTGCTCGTAGCCCGCGAAACCGGGCAGCCGGGTGCGCACGGCCAGCAGATCGGCAAACGCGGCAGGGCCGATGCGCTGCGGGTCCGGCATCGAAGTCCAGAGCGTTTCCAGATCCTGCGCCAGCCCCTTTTCCATCTCTTGATGAATATCGTCCAGGAAGACACCGGCGCGGTGGAAACGAAAAAAGGGCGCGAGCGTCTTTCCATTCCCCTCGCAAAGGGCCTTTCCGCCCCGGAGCAGCAGCCGGTTGAAGTACTGCCGCCGCCCGATCTCCCCGAAAAACCCGTCGATGCAGATGCGCCTGCGGGCGTGCAATGTCGGATAGGCCCGCAGCCGCAGGCAGGTGGAGGCAGGTGTGGACGCGCAGGTCTCGGCGGCGTAGCCGGCCAGCAGCGCGACCGTTTCATCGAGATTGGGCAGCGCCGTACCGAAATGGATCAGGGGAAGCGCCTTTCGCGCCGCCAACCGGGCTGCAACCTGCGCGTCCGGATGCCCGGGATCGCCAAAGACGTGCAACGAGAGGGTTTCAGGAGGAGGATTCAGCAGCGCCAGCAGGAGCCGCGAATCCAGCCCGCCGGAGAGCGCCAGCGACAGGCCCGCGTCCGGCGCCATATGGGGGTGCAACAGCCCGGAGAGCGACGCGAGCAGGCGCGCTTCCGCACCCTTGTCGCCTTGCGGCGGCTCCCAGGGCGTGGAACGGACCTCTACCCCTTCCCTGCCCCAGACGACTCGGCCTCCAGGCCCTACCTTTTCGATACCCTGCGCCAGACCACGCAACCCGAACTGGTTGAAGGCAAGCCAGTGAGAGCCAAACGCCTCGAAGTCGAGGGCGCTGCGGTTGCAGCACCGGGCTGCCCAGTCCAGGCGTGTGGAAAGAACGACGCTGCTTTCCGTCTGCGCCAGGTAGAAGCTTCGGAGGCCCAGCCCGTCGGTAAAGCCTTCCAGCACCCCCTCGCCCCACCGCAGGGCCGCGAAGTGACCATCCAGCTTGTCCAGTTCGGGTGCAGGCGCGGCCAGCAACGAGGCCCAATCCTCCGCCTCCAGAAATTTACAGATGCCCCCTTCCCTTCGGATGCCCAGCCCGACGACGACCCAGCCGCCCGTGCGTCCGTGGGCCGCAACCGAGAAGCGCCCGGAAAGGCAGGTAGCCCGCAACCCGCCTGCTGCCACGTAGAGACCCTGCTCCGCTGCCCGGTGGATCGGCTCCGGATGCAGCGCTGCGTGTTCAGGATCACGCTCCGGCGCCAGTCCGATTTCCTGAACACAAAAGATCCAGCTCATACCGGGACAGGTTCAGTTCAGCAAGCTTTTCTGGTCCAGCAAAGCAACGCCCTCCAGCAGCATTGCGCCGCTGAGTTGCACCGTAAGGTCGATCTCCTCGTCAGGGCCGGGCCGATCCTTCCAGTACGCATCAAAGAGAACCTGGCGCTTGTCTGTTCCTTCCTTCCACAGCATCGCGGCGTTGTGCTTCAGGAAGGCTGCGTACCGGTCTCGCGCCAGTTCGGGCAAGTCCTCCTCCAGAGTGAGTTGGACGAGATACCGCACGAAGATGCCTTTAAAGAGGCCGCCGTCTCCGGATCCCTCCGATTTGAGCAGGCGGTCGCCCGTCGTAAGGTTGTTCAGGGCATAGTCGGCTGCCTTAACGGCGTCTTTCAGGTATGCGGCCTCGCCGGTTATCTGATAGAGTTCCAGCGCCGCAGCGAGATACATACCCTGGTTGTAGGTGAAGACCCAGTCTTTCCTGATCTGTTCCGCTCCGTTCTCTGCCACGACGTGATCCCAGACTGCCCCTGTTTCCGGGTCTACGAGCCGCTGCCTCTGCCAGGCGTACGTTTTCTCGGCCCATTCCAGATCGTCTTCCTTGCCGGTAAGCTGGTACAGCCGGGAAGCCAGCAGGCTCGCAGGGGCATTCGATATGGCATTTTTGCTGTTGGGCGTGCCCTTCGACCACATGATGCCGCCTCCGGCCGCGTCGGTCCAACCGGCTTTTATTTCGCGCCATACCGTATCTACCGCAGTCTTGAACCTTTCGGCGCCGGTGATCCGGTAGGCCCGGAGCATCGCCAGGGCATTCCATTCCATGTCGTCGTAGTACTCTTTCAGGAAGGAGCCGTCGTTTTTCCTGTACACCCCCTCGTACCACTGGTCGATGATCTGCCTGTATTTCGGGTCACTGGTTCTGCTGTAGGCATCGAGCATCACGTCCAGCGCGTGCGCCTGAGGCCAGTAGTGAAATTCGGCGTTGCCCTTATTGCCGTAGTAGAAGTATTGCTCCTGCGAACTCCAGTAGTTATCGATCAAGGCGCTGCTGCTGCTGTCCGCCGCAGCGCTCCAGTCAATGGCTGTTTCCTGACTTTCAGGGGGCGTATCGGCGCCCGCAACACACCCGGAGGCGGCCAGCGCCACGGTTATGACGAAAGCGGCCTGTTTCAACGCTGGGTATAAAGACATGACGGTTTTCTATTTTCTCTGTAGCCTGTGCTGCGGCAGCGCTGCCGGTCAGCGAAGAGGATGTGGCGCGACGCCCTCGAACGTCATCTCCACAGGACGGATCGTTCCATCCGGGTTGAAATGCATCCGGTCGATGGCCGTGACGCGGTGATCGCGGCCCTCGTTGGGGATAGGCCGGCGGTGGTAGACGATGTACCACGCATCCTCTTCCGGGACATTCAGGACGGAGTGGTGTCCCGCCCCGGTTGCCACGGCGGGATCCTGTTCGAGGACAATGCCGAGACGCTCGAACGGCCCGAAGGGACT
>CBDUBU010000396.1:0-3465 GCA_965365465.1 uncultured Rhodothermaceae bacterium | reverse complement strand
GAAGTCGGTTCCTCCGACGGTGATGATGTAGGAGACCGAAACACGGTAGAAGTTGCGGCGGCCCGGCGGGTCCTGAATCTGAACCACCAGGGTATGCTCGAAGCCTGACCAGGAACCGCGCGGTTCATCGGCGACATTCATGCCCTCTGCGGCGATGCTGAAGGGTACGACTTCCGGAATCTGGTCGGATGCCAGCAGGGCCGGGTATCCAGGGGCAGACACTCGCAGCGTATAAGCGGCTCCTGCGCGTGGGCGGCTCCTGCGCGACGAATACCTGCCCTCTTCATAATCAAGTGTGTCCTCTACGATTCCATCGCGCAGGATTTCTACGGTTGCGTCTGGAATCGAGAGAAAGTAGGTGGAGGATGAATCCAGCGACCCCAGCACCTTTGCCGTACGTGAAAGGTAGACCCTCCACGGATCGCCAGGCGAAAAAAAACTGTAGGCCACGAGGCGTGGTTCCTGTTCGGGCAGGTCGAGATCCACCACCGTTTCGCAGCCGGAAAGCAACAGGCCGACTGTCAGAAAGCACAACAGGCGCATGACGTTTGCTTTCAAAAGTTAAAGTGGTAACTGACGGACGGAATGACAGGAAACAGGCTGACTTGCCGGGCAACACGTTCTCCTGCTCTGTAATACGTTTCTCCCTGCTCCGGATCGAAGAAAAAACCGCCGGATTCTTCGTCGAAGTAAATGAAGAAGGGGTTCTTCCTGTTGTAGGCATTGTACACGCCCAGGCGCAGCACATGATCGCCTCGGCGTGTAGGACGGGTGAAACTGATGCCGAGATCGAGCCGGTGATAGGCTCCCATGCGGAACCCGTTCCGTTCCCCGTAGAGATTCGCCATATATGCCCCGAAGAAGGAAGAACTGGAGGCGCCAAGCAGCGCCCGCGCCACCGGCATCGTGACGGCGATTCCTGTGCCATAGACCCAAGTGGCCGAGAGGTCGATGTGGGGCCTGAGCCGATGCGACAGGACGACGGACACGTCATGTCGCCGGTCATAACGGTACGGGAACGTACGCCCGGCGTTCAGCCCCTCGAAGCGACGGTTTGACCAGGAAAGCGTGTAGCCGGCCCACCCGGTCGTGCGGCCCTGCTTGCGCTGGAGGAGGAATTCGGTTCCGTAGGACCGGCCTCCACCGGCCTCTATCCGGTCCTGCCAGTCGCCGTCCAGTCCGGCGGTGAACGCGGCTCCTTCGCGGTACTCGATCAGGTTCTGCATCGATTTGTAGTATCCTTCCAGGCTGCCTTCGTAAGCGCCGCCCCCGAAGGTCCACGCCAGACCTGCCGCCGCCTGTCGGGCGTGCTGTGGGCGGATGCGCCCGGTTGCCGGCAGCCACAAGTCGGTGGGCAGCCCCACTGAACTGTTCGTCAGCAGGTGGATGTACTGCCGGGTATAGGCATACGAGGCTTTGAAAGCCAGTGCATCGGTCAGGAGCAGCCGGAGAAACAGGCGCGGCTCCAGAGAGAAGTAAAACCTGTCCTCTACGGCAAAGCCCGAAGCGTGCAGGCCGGGATTGGCTTTGAATCGCCGGGAAAGGTTCAGGTCATCTTCCAGGTAGAGACCGGTTTCCAGCGCCGGCACTGCACGGGAAGAGGCAATGGTAGTGTCCAGCGCAGCAAGCGACGATTCTTTCACCTGAAGCGCGCCGGGCCGGAACGTATGGTGCGTGGCTGAACCGCCGAAGCGTACATAATGGTCTGGCCCCGGTATGTATTCAAAGTCGATGCGCCCCCCGACATCCCGGATGCCCGAGGTGTAGAAAAGCTTGAATACTTCCGAGAGCCTCTGGTCTCCGATCCGCGTTTCGATGCGTTCATCAGACTGAATGTCGAAGCGGTAGCGGCTGTACAGCAGGGTGACGTTGCTGAAAAGTCGGGGGCTGTAAAGATGGTTCCAGCGCGACGTAGACAGGAGGTTGCCCCAGCCGAAGTCGAACTCGAAGCGGTCGTTCGCTCCGTCGTTCGAGTGCTGGTAAAAGCGGTCGTCGCCGCCATAGAAGCTCAGGAACAGGCGGTCGCGGCTGGAGAAGATGTGGTTCAGTTTTGCATTGGCATCATAAAAATAGTAACCGAACACATCGTCTCCCTTCAAAAAGGGGCGCGCCAGCAGGTCGGCGTAGGTTCTTCGCCCGGAAAGAATAAAGGAGGTGCGATCCCGCCGGAGCGGTCCCTGCACCGTCAGCCTGGAGGCGACGAGGCCGACAGCGCCTTCTACGTCAAAATCTTTCAGGTTTCCGTCCTTCATATTGACCTCGATGACGGAGGAGAGCCGTCCGCCGTACCGCGCAGGGAAGCCCCCCTTGATCATCTGCACGTTCTGGATGGCGTCTGTGTTGAAAATGGAAAAGAAGCCAAAGAGATGCGAAGCGTTGTAGATGGGCGCGCCGTCGAGCAGGATCAGGTTCTGGTCCGGGCCGCCTCCCCGGACGTAGAGGCCGCTCGTTCCTTCCGTGCCCGACTGGATGCCGGGGAGGAGTTGGAGCGTTTTCAGCACATCCATTTCTCCAAGCAGCACAGGTGTGCGTTCGATCTGCGCCACAGGCACCTCGATCCGGCTCATCTGGGTCTGGTCCTGAATGGATGCGCCGCGCTCGGCAATAACCTCAACTTCGTCAATGCCGATGGCTTCCGGCTGCAACTCGATGACGAGTTGGCGATCTGTCATCAGGTTCATGTCCAGGCCAACCTGTTCGTAACCCAGGTAGGAGATCAACAGGCGTGTGGGGCCGGCGGGAAGCGTGAGGCTGAAAAACCCGTAGGCATTGGTGGTGGCTCCGGCGCGCCGGGACGGATCATACAGGGCAGCGCCGATCAATTTTTCACCACTCTCAGCGTCCTTGACGAACCCGCTCACGGTGTAGCGGCCCAGGGACGGATCTGTGGTTCCTGAATCTTGTGCCTGTAAGGGAAGGCAGGCCGCCGTCAGAGCGAGCAGGCACAGCAGCAGTTTTCCGTGAAGCCTTGCACGGTTGTCGGAAATGCTTTTTCTGCATGTCAAATTCTGGTCTGTCATTGCAGTTCGTTGCTAATGACACAGCGGGCGGGGAATTATTTCCGACGCTGTCGTGCTGAACGCGGTGAAGCTGCCAGGCCCGCAGAACGGCAGGCGCCGGCTGCTCTTTCGCGTCCAAAATACGCCAGCCCTCAGAGACTATCTGGTAAGCCATGAAAGCCGCTTCAGCGGGCAACCCATTGCCCTCCATTTCGCCTTTGCTGCACGCTTCTTATGGATTATTTTGCGGTTTCTGCGGTTTCTGCGGGTTTTTAGCGGTTTATTGCGGTTTTTCACTCAAGCAAAATGCCCTTTTTGACCCCGCCAGGGCCGTTTTGCGGTTTCTGCGGCCCAAAACGCACTTTCGCGCCCGAAGCCGCTTTATTCCTTTTCTTTTCCTGGCAGATCATAGCCTTGCCGTTGTGCTGAAACGCCCTTTTTTCTTCTTACCGAGTCGCCTGCCCTT
>CBDUBU010000395.1:0-3496 GCA_965365465.1 uncultured Rhodothermaceae bacterium | reverse complement strand
GGCGACCGCCTGCTCCTCCGGCGCGGGCCGGTCTCTGCTGCGCTGCTTTTGCCTGCGGCAGGCATGGAATTACGCCGCCGTCCTGGCGCATGGACTCCCTACAGTTTTCATAAGGTCGAGACTTATTATTATCTCTATATTTGCCGATACCTTATCTCTCTCCCTTTCCAGTCTTCCTTCGTGATCTAGTTTTTCAGAATGAATAGCAATGGTCAACAGCGCGCCCCTCGGACCCGCGCCCGTCTGCTTACCGCCGCGCGGCGTTTTTCCTATCTTTCCGGAGCGCTGCGCCTGATTTTGTCCGCCGCGAAAAAGTGGACGTTTGCTTCCGCTGTCGTACTGGTCATTCAGGGCGTGCTTCCTGCCGTCACCGTATACCTGACCAAGTTGCTGGTTGACAGCATAGCCCATGCGGCAAACACAGGGTTCTCCTGGCAATCGCTGGAGCCGGTCCTGTTGCCGGCAGGGCTTATGGCCGTCGTCCTGCTCACCGGACAGGTGCTTTCAGGAGTCATGGGCTGGATCCGCGCCGCACAGGCGGAACTGATCCAGGACCACATCAAGACAATGATCCACCAGAAGGCGGCAACGGTCGATCTGGAGTTCTACGACACTCCGGAATACTTCGACCATATGGCCCGCGCCAACGGACAGGCCAGTGGTCGCGCCCTCTCGCTGCTTCAGAACCTGGGAGCCCTGATTCAGAATACGATCACGCTGCTTTCCATTGCGGTCGTCCTGATGACGTACAGCTTCTGGCTGCCGCTCGTGCTCCTGATCAGCACCTTGCCTGCCCTCTGGATTGCCATTCGCTACAACCGCCTGCAACACGGCTGGTGGGAGCAAACGACGGAAGACCGCCGCTGGCTGGACTACTATGACCGCGTCCTTACGCTGCCCACCACGGCGCCCGAAGTGAGGCTCTTCGGCCTCGAAAAGCATTTCCAGGGACTCTACGGCGGCCTCCGGGTTAAGCTGCGAACCGGCACGCTCAACCTGATGCGCGACCAGAACAAGGCCAACGTATGGGCGGGCCTCACCGCCCTGGTCGTGACCGCCGCCACCATGAGCTGGCTGCTGCTCCGCACCCTGAACAAAGCCGCAAGCCTGGGCGACCTTGCCCTGTTCTACCAGGCGTTCAGCCAGGGGCAGGGCCTCATGCGCGCCCTGTTGAGCAGCCTCGGACAGCTCTACACCGACTCCCTGTTTCTCGAACACCTGTTCACTTTTCTGGAACTGGAGCCGAAGGTCATCGACCCGGAGCAACCCGCCGCCGCGCCTGTCTCGGTGCAGCGCGAACTGACAGTGCAAGACGTGAGCTTCCGTTACCCCGGAAGCGACTTTCTCGCCCTGCGGGACTTCAGCCTGACCATTCCCGCCGGCAAGATCGTC
Source organism: uncultured Rhodothermaceae bacterium (assembly GCA_965365465.1). Classification (GTDB taxonomy): domain Bacteria; phylum Bacteroidota; class Rhodothermia; order Rhodothermales; family DASSAV01; genus CBDUBU01. Next base: position 2,104 of record CBDUBU010000395.1, on the reverse strand, counting down.
GCCATCGTGGGACCAAACGGTTCAGGCAAGAGCACCTTCATCAAGCTCCTGTGCCGCTTTTACGATCCGGAATCCGGCGCCGTGCTATGGGACGGAGTCGATATACGAAACTACAAGATCGAGGAGCTTCGCCGGAAGATCACAGTCCTCTTTCAGAGCCACGTCAACTATGCAGGCACCGTTGCCGAAAACATATTGATCGGCGATCTGGAAACGGGGCGCGATCTGGAGCGGATGGAAATTGCAGCCCGTGCAGGCAGCGCCCAGGAGTTCGTCGCCCGTCTTCCGCACGGTTTTGATACACCTCTCAGCAAAATGTTTGCGGGCGGAGCCGAGCTGAGCGGCGGCCAGTGGCAACGGCTGGCGCTGGCCCGCGCCTTCTACCGCAACGCGCCGCTTATCATCCTGGACGAACCTACGAGTTTCATGGACTCCTGGGCCGAAACAACCTGGCTGGATGATTTCTGCGCACTTGCAAAAGGACGCACGGCTGTCGTGGTGACCCACCGCTTTACAACGGCCATGCGCGCAGATATTATCCACGTCATGGATGAAGGCCGTGTCATTGAATCCGGGACGCATGACGAACTCGTCGCTTCAGGAGGTCGTTACGCCGAGTCCTGGACGGCGCAAATGCGCTACGGCAATGGTGTGCCTGTCTGAGAACTGCGCTTACGCTGTCGTTATGAATACGTCTCTTTCCTTCCCGAGCACCGAAGCCGCCCTTCTGACGCTCTGCGCCCGTACGACCATTGATGCAGCTACGCAGGAAGCCATTGCCGCAAAGATCCGTGAAGGCGTAAACTGGACAACGCTGGTTACGCTCGCTCAGCGCCACAGGGTTACGGCCCTGCTGCAACGCTCCCTGGAGACGACAGCCCGCAACGCTGTTCCGGACTACATCCTGCGTGGTCTTGCCCTTCAAAACCGTGCACAGGCCATGCGCAACCTTTTTCAGACCGGCGAACTGCTGCGTCTGCTGAAAAGGCTGGACGAAGAAGGCATTGCCGCTCTTCCGTTCAAAGGCCCCATGCTCGGCACGTTTGTTTACGGCGATCCGGCGTTGCGCCCCTTTCTCGACCTGGACCTGCTGCTGCACCGGGAGGACTTCGAACGGGTAAAAAAACTACTCCTGGAGGACGGCTTCCGCACCTACCGGGAGATGAACCCGAAGCAGGAGGCCGCCTTTCTGAGAACCCAGATGGGATACGAACTCATCCATGACAAAAAGAAGATCGTCCTGGAGTTGCACTGGGCTTTTCTCAACAAGGTTCACGCTTTCGACCTGGACCCCGAAAGCGTCTGGAAACGCGCTGTGGTTCGATCACTCGCAGGCGTCGAGGTCCGCGCCATGGCCCCGGAAGACTTGCTCCTTTACCTCTGCGCCCACGGAACCAAAAGCTTATGGGAGCGCCTGTCCTGGATCTGCGACGTGGCGGAACTGGTTCACTGCAGTCCGTCGCTGGACTGGGAAGCCTTGCTGGATCGGGCCGCCCGACTTCACTCCGAACGCTTCCTGTTTCTGGGGCTTGCGCTGGCTCACGAACTGCTGGATGCGCCCCTGCCCGGCGCGGTGCAGGCACAGCTTTACAAGGATTCCGCCATCAAAACCCTGGTAGACAATACCAGAACCCATCTTTTCCTGGAGGAAAAGAATCCCTTCACCCTGGCCGAGAAAGCGGCCTATCATCTCAACATGAGAGAACGGTTTCGGGACCGACTTCCCTACTACGCGCACCTTCTCCGGCTGGTCTTTGAGCCGAACGAGGAAGATGAATCGTTTATAGCCTTGCCTGAAAGGCTGGCGCTGCTCTACTATGTCCTGCGCCCGGTTCGCGTTATGACGGCCTCTCTCCGAAGCCGCACGGAGAAGAACGAAATGGCAAATGCGTAGGATAGCTTGAGAAACTGTCTGGTAAGGCGGTAGAACGGATCCGCGCGTTGCCCCGGTGGATCTTCCCGTAGCAGTCCCTGCGCATCGCAATCCGACCGGGCGCGTGGGTCGCCCACAAACCGGGCAGGTTGCCGGAATAACCTGTTCTGCCTGAGCGCCGATTCCTATCTTCGGAAACGGTCTGGTGCGTTGAACAAGCAAGCCCTGAGC
>CBDUBU010000394.1:0-3503 GCA_965365465.1 uncultured Rhodothermaceae bacterium | reverse complement strand
GCGAGCAGAAGTTGAACATCACGCCCCCGACATGAAACGCGGCTCCTTGTTAGACTTCCTCGATGTAGATAACGACGGAGACGTTTCGGACGAGGTAGCCCGGATCGGCGCTACATTGCGGGATGCAGGCGCGTTAGGGAAAATCCTGCCCTGAAGCCATTAAGCTGTTTCAGAGCAGGACCTTGGCTTATTTCATCAAAACCACCTGAATAGAGCGGCTATAGGCTTCCGTTTCAAGCCGGCAAAGATAAACGCCGCTGGGCGTGTCCTGCGCATTCCACGTTATCGTGAAGCGGCCTGCGGGCAGGTTGCCGGAGACGAGCGTGGCGATAACCCGGCCCTGCACGTCATAGATCCGCACGTCAACATGCGTTGCGGAAGGCAAATCAAATCGGATGGTCGTTGTCGGGTTGAACGGATTAGGATAGTTCTGGTGCAGTGCATAGTCGGAGGGCAGGTCAGCGCTATCCTGCGTCGTACCTGTGCCCACAGCGACCGAAAACCGACGCACCGCCGACCATGGGCCTGCGCCCCCGCTGTTCAAGGCTCTCACACGCCAGTAGTAAACGGCCCCGTAAGCGAGTGGCTCCGCAAGCTGGGCCGTTGAGGTGAGAACTTTGTCCAGATCGACCAGTGGCGTCGTGAACTCAGATTCAGGGCTGATCTGCAACTGGTAGCGCCCGGAGCCGGTTGCCGGCGTCCATGAGAAGAAAGGCAGCGCCGGCTGGTCAGGGGCATTGTCTTCAGGGGAAAGGAGCGACACCAGTTCGGGCGCACGATCAGCAGTCGTAAACTTGTGAACAGCCGACCATTTTCCTGTCCCGGCAACATTGATTCCGCGCACGCGCCAGAAATAGGTTGTCCCGTTTCGAAGCGAGTTGTCGATTCCTGAATTGCCGGTCAGGGTATCAATGTCCGATACGATCACAAACAGATCTTTCGACAGCCCCACCTGGACCTGGTATTTTTTGGAAAGCGCATCTGTTTCCCATGACAGTTCGACAGGCAAGGCGACATCGACAGCATTCTGCAGTGGCGCGGCAAGCGTCACGACGCCGGGCGGCGGGGTCGCGGTTACGAATCGATAGGCTTCAGACCAGTCGCCCGCCCCGCGAGGCCCGATCCCTCTGACGCGCCAGAAGTAGGCTTCGCCTTCCTCAAGGGAGCCTATGCGTTGTTTCGTTTCTGTGAGCGAAGTGTTTTCGTAGAAGCGCGTCTCGAAGGTTTCGGTTTTGCTCACCTGCACGTGATATTTCAGGGCAACAGGATCCGCGCTCCAGACGAGTTCAAGTTCGCGGGGCTGACCGGCTGCATCGTGCTTTGGCTTTTGCAACGTAATCGGGAGAGGAATCGTCTGGGGTGTCTTAAAGGACCATACAGGCGACCATAGGCCGGTTCCAACCGCATTTTTCCCTCTCACCCGCCAGTAGTAGATTGTTCCTTCCGCCAGCGCCGAAGGGGTTGCATTTGTACCAGTCAGGGCAGATGCCTGGTAGGCGAGCGTAGAGAAGTACTTGTCTTTGCTTACCTGAAGCTCGTACTCCAGGGCTGCTGGTTTTGCCTCCCATGTCAGTTCCGGAGTCACCAATTGTGTCGCTGCGCCGTCTTCAGGGGAGACCAGGACAACAGGCCCTGGCGGAAGAGGAATCTGCGCGTTCGAGTAGGCGAACAGCGCACAGGTTTCGTCGATTTTAGTCAGCACACTGCAACACGTAGGATTCATGTTGGAGATGCCGTTCGCAGGCGGAATATGCCCGAATCCGAGAGTGTGCCCGAGTTCGTGCGTAATCATTTCCCGGTAGTAGGAGGTAGAGAGGCAGGAGGCAGAGCCATTGTTCACGATGATGTAGGCGACCGCGTTGGTGCGCCAGGGCTGGTCGCGGTGCTGGTGGGTATCGACATAGAAATAGGAGCCGCCGACCGCCAGGGTGCCTATGCAGGAGAAGAGGTCCGGCACCTCCTCACAGGGATCATTGTACTGAACGAGGCCCTGGTTTGGCTCCAGGTCGTTGGGCAGCCCGCTTCCATCGGTGCAGTCGGGCGTGTAGGAAGCAGCCCCTGCATACGTCCAGTTGATGTTTACGCCGGGGATATTGCTCCATGCAGCCATTCCCTCTCTCACCGCGTCAAAGGCGATCGTGCCCGCAGCTTCAGAATCGCCGTTCTCCTGCACATAGATGGAAACAGGCTCCCGTGCATCAAAGGCCCCCCAACGAACCGGGCTATCCTGATATTCCATAAAAACGCAAGGGTACGGAGCCTGGTATGTGTTCGTTTTGGAAGCCGGTTCATCGAGCCGAAGAGGAAGAAGATTTGCAGGTGCAGCGACCAGAGCGCGGTTCCATGTGACCTTGTGCGCAGCTACCTGTCGCAGGTGCTTCAGCAGGGAAGCCTGATAATAGGTATCAATACTTTCCGGAAATGCTCCGTCGGAGCGTGGCAGCAAATTGAGATGTTGCCGATCATCCATCTGCGTCAGCAGCAGGGCGCCGTTGTTCCCGACAATGCTTTCCAGAAGGCCGTAAGACATCAAGCGTGGACGCCAGATGTCATGCTCTGCATTGTGTTCGAGAAACAGCAGATAAACACGGTCGCCCTCAAACTGAGGACTTCCGGGGACGATCCATCCGATCTTGTCGGTGGCGCCGCCATAGGTTTCTACCGACAGAGTTGTTCCCGCACGAACATTTCCTCTGACGATTTCAAGAACCTCAAACTTTGTAGACGTGTAGACCAGGGAACTGCGCACCAGCGGGGCAGAAGCGACGGCCTTCGCCAGAACAACGGCCTGGCTCATAAGGGCAAGCTCTCCCAGATCGCGGGCAGGCACGATAGTGCTCGCACGCGCCGTCTGGATGCCGCCTGATAAGAGCAACAGGAGCAGCAGCCAGTGCTGCGCACGCGAAGCAAAAGTAGTAGAAGCGTAGGGAGCCGGCATACTTTTTCAAATCTCCGGGTTAGTAGGAAGACGGAGAAACGCAAAAATATAAATACGCTAATTTTTTTACGATGGAAGTAATTGTGAATATGAAGGATATGCCAGACAATAACTTGGGACTTACTCTACTGTTGAGACGCCATCAACACCTCTTCTCCCGGCTCCCGTGCGGCGCTATGCCGATGCGTTTCGGACGAACGGCCGCCCGGTAAAAAGGAAGCTGCGACAGAAATCAATATGCAAGGGTAAGGGACTGTCTGGCAAGGCCGTGTGACGTATTCCTCTGTAGATCTTCCCCTTCTGTATCAGCCTCTGCGCATCGCAATGTCTCCATGCATGTCGGCCCACAACAAACATGGCGGGTTATGAGAATAACCTGTTCTGCCGGCCAGTCGAATCCTACCTTGTCCGCTGAACCAGGCCATACAGCTATGCAAAGAAGAAAAAAGGGGCGCTCCAGCCCAATGACAAGGCTCTGAGCTGAGAGGAAGAAAGGAAAAAATTGCGGCGCGGAGTGCGAAACCGCGTTTTAGGCCGCAAAAACCGCAAAACGCCCTTTTTGACC
>CBDUBU010000393.1:0-3564 GCA_965365465.1 uncultured Rhodothermaceae bacterium | reverse complement strand
GGAGGCCATGAAAGGAGTCATGTTTGGTCTGTCCGCCAATGTTGCTTTCGGCAGGTATAACTTCAACCGGGCATTTGACGAATCTGACTTGCAAAACGCCAACGACGGCAACATGGGCACAACAGATTTCGACCGGTTGAGCTTCTCCGAGTTTTTCGAGTCGGATCTGGTGGGCGTGAACGTGCGCGGCGGGTTTGCCGGTGAGCTCGCTTCCGGCTTTCGCGCAGGCCTGACGCTTGAAACCCCGAGTTACTACTCAGTCAATGAAAACTACGGAACTTCGCTGGCGACCTTTTTCGACAACGGGGATTCGTATGAATATGGCAACCTGTCAGATGATGATGCAGGGTTCGGGGATTTTGAATACCAGATCATCACACCGTGGCGTCTGGGAGGCGGGCTGGCGTATATAGGCAACGGGCTTACAGCCTCCCTGGACGCGGAGTTCGTAGACTGGACGCAGTTGCGTCTGGAAGCTTCCTCCGATGAGCGCTATTTCGACGGGGTTAACAGCGACATTCGGGATGGCTATCAGCCAGTGGTGAACACAAGGTTCGGGCTTGAATACCAGATTGGTGATCTGGCACTGCGAGGGGGGATTGCGCTATACCCGGATCCCCGGAAATCAGGAGCCCGCCAGGCTGATAATACGGAGTTGGACCGCTCCAAGACGTTCCTTTCCGCTGGAGTGGGATACCGTTTTGCCCGGCAATTGCAGGTTGATCTGGGTTGGATGCAGGAACGTTTCGACGACCAGTACCTCCCTTATTCGGATGTTGCCAACGGTCCCGCTCCGATCATTGACGAGGAAGTGATACGCAACCGTTTGTCGGTGGGAATCCACTTTTACTTCTGAGACGTCGGTTGCAGCACAGGCAAGGCAGGGCGTTCCGCAGCTATGGAACGCCCTGCTTTTTTTTATACACGGGGGCTATTGCGCACCGGCCTGTTCGCGCCTGCGCTCGCGCATGAGTTCGTAGTACTGCTGCGCAGCCCGGTTGTGTTCTGCCAGGGTTCGGCTGAAGGTGTGGCTTCCATCCCCTTTTGCAACGAAGTACAGGTAGTCGTGGCGCTCCGGATTGACGACAGCGCGAATCGAGGACGGAGAGGGGTTGGTAATGGGGCCGGGCGGCAAGCCTGCATGACGGTACGTGTTGAATGGGTGATCCACTTGAAGGTCTTCGTAGAGCAGTCTTCGCTTCTGCCCCTCTTTTTCCATCACGGCATACTGAACCGTCGGATCAGCCTGAAGCGCCATTCCGATGCGCAGGCGGTTCAGATAAACCCCGGCTACACGCGGCTTTTCTTCGTTGATGCCGGTTTCCCATTCCACGATGGCAGCCAGCGCTGCCACCTGTTCCTTGTTCAGGCCAAGACTGTCTGCTTTATCGCTGATCTCACGTTCGTAGAAGGAATCAAACTGCTGCTTGACTTTTGAAACGACAGTCGGCGCGTCATTGAGCCAGTAGAAGTTATACGTTTCAGGCATCATGTAGCCGAACAGATGCGCTACATCGGTTTGCAGGCGGGCGGCTAGGGCGGTGTCCTGAAGGGCTTGCGCAAATTCCCCGGAAGAGAAGGCCATTCTGCTTCCGGCAACGGCTGCGACCACTTCAGGGCGCGTGCCCGGAGGAATGGTAAGCTGAATCGGAGACTGGAGGCCCTTTCGGATGACATCCAGAAGTCGGTAGTTGGAAGCGCCGCTCTCGAACGTATAATACCCTGCTTTCACCTGATCTCCCCATCCCGTCCAGGAAGCAACCATCTCGAAAGTGGCGCGAGACCGCAGGATTTCGTTGCTTTCAAGCGAGTCTGCAACTTCCTCCAAGGTTGCGCCGCGTGGTATTTTTACGCCGCGTGCGCCGTCATACCCTACCGTGTTGGGCATGAAAACGATCCAGTAGCCTGTTCCTCCTGCGATGGCGGCAACCGCCACGAGGAGCAGGAAGGCAATTATAATCGATCTTCTCATATGCAAAAGGTGCAGTCAGATTGCGCACAGATAGAAAACAGCAGAGCCTGCTGACGGAAGATGAGCAGCAAGGGCGTGATGCATTACTGGTCAAGCCCTCTCATGCATCATAACGTTTCGGAGTCTTTCTGATACAGGTGGCGCTCCAGCGAGCGCGTTTCGTCGATAACACGCTCGAAAAGGTGCAGTACGGCTTCATTCGGGAGAGGGCCTTTGTTTGCAGCCAGCACATTACGCAGCACTTCCTGCTCCCGGCTGGGGATGTAAACAGGCATCCCTATTTGCCGTTTGATATGACCGATGGCATTTGCACAGACGGCGCGCTCGTTGAGCATATGCAAGATCGCCATATCGAGCGCATCAATACGCTCGCGCCACGGATCAATATCTTCGGGCGCAGGCTGATCCGGGGTTGGAGGCAACTCGGTTTCAAAGAGAGAAATAAGAGATTGCAAGGCGTCGGGGAGCATAAGCTGGATTCAAAAAGGATTCGGCTACGTCAGGATAAGGCCTGGCTCGGCGGTGAGGGTGAGCGGGCTTGTAATCCCGGTCATCAACTTGAAATGACCGGTGACAGCAATCATAGCTGCGTTATCCATACCGTATTTCACAGGGGGTGCGTAAAGGGTAAAGCCCTCCTCCAGGGCGAGCGCCCCGGCTGCATTGCGGAGCGCCGTGTTGGCGGATACGCCGCCTGTTATAGCGACATGCTTCACTTTCGTTTCCTGGACGGCGCGATGCAAGCCGTCTAGCAGCATGTCTACAACAGCCTGTTGAAAAGAGGCGCAGAGATCTGCCAGGTGTTTATCCAGCAGGGCGCTGCGCCTCTCTGTTTCAAGCTTGCCCAGATAATAGAGAACGGAAGTTTTAATACCGCTGAAGGAAAAGTCGTAGCCGCCGGGCCTGGATCTGGGAAAATGCAGAAAGTCCGGATTGCCCTCCCGGGCCAGCCGGTCTACGACAGGCCCTCCGGGGTAACCGAGTCCGAATAATTTGGCAACCTTGTCAAAGGCTTCTCCTGCTGCATCGTCGCGGGTGCGACCCAGCGTGGTATGCCGGAAGTGATCTTCAACCAGGACGATCTGGGTATGCCCTCCGGAAACGACCAGGCAAAGAAAGGGGAAAGGGGGATGGGGTTCTTCAATAAAGACCGAGTAGATATGGCCTTCCAGATGATTCACGCCTACAAGCGGAATGCCCAGGCCGAGCGCGAGCGCTTTGGCAAAGCTGAGCCCGACCAGCAAAGAGCCGGCCAGGCCGGGACCATACGTTACGGCAACTGCATCGAGATCGTGTCTGGTTACGCCCGCTTCTTCGAGCGCTTCCTGCACAATGGGAACGATAAGTTGCTGGTGTGCTCTGGAAGCCAGTTCCGGCACGACCCCGCCGTAATTGCCGTGTATGCGCTGCGACGACACGACACTGGAAAGGAGGCGCCCCTCCGATACCACAGCGGCTGCTGTGTCGTCACAGGAGCTTTCGATGGCAAGGATTCGAGTCATGGCGAAACATCGGGTCGCCCGTCGACGTGGGCCAACTGACGGCGAACGGCGTTGGCATACAAGCCCTCGGGGGCGCGCTCCAGATATTTT
>CBDUBU010000392.1:0-3564 GCA_965365465.1 uncultured Rhodothermaceae bacterium | reverse complement strand
GGTGTTGGCCGGTGGAATGCTTACGACATCGTGTTTCGAGCCGCTCGCTTCGAAAACGGGCAACGCACCGAACCGGCAATGATGACCATGTATTTTAACGGGGTCAAGGTCCACACAAACCAGCCCATTCAACAAGTATGGGGGGGGCCGAATTCCGGAATCGACGGCGGGAACGATGAAGGCAGGGGCATCACGGACACACCGGGCGGCATCAAACTACAGGCGGAGGGGCATGACGTGCGATACCGCAACATCTGGATTCAGGAACTTGATCTGGAAGAGCCGGACACCGATTTCTGAGCAGTAGTGGCATAACCATTCTTTCAGGCAATGTCCCTGCCTGCTAGCTGGCGTTCTGAAAAACTCTTCTGCGGAATCGCACCATGAAGCCTGCCTTTTTCCTGTTGCTGTTTGTGCCCCTCGTAATGATGGCGAGCGTCTCGGAGGCGCAAAGCATCAAAAAAGAAAAGGCGGCTTTTGTCGCCATGCTGGGAGATGATACACTGGCTGTAGAGCAGTTCCAGTACACGGCGACAGGTATGCAAGCGGAAGTCGTCCTGCGAACACCCCGTACGACGATGCACAGGTATACGTTGGATCTGGACGAAGCAGGTGGCATCCGGCGCTATGAGGTGATAGTTCGGGAGCCTGACCAGCCGGAGGATACACAGCCTCTTCGCCATGAGGTCTACGTTCCGCTCGGCGACAGCATAAAGGTCGCGATTACTGAAAATGGAAAAACGGAGAGGCAAGCTTTCTCTGCTACGACGCATATGCTGCCGTTCATCGATATGATTCATTGGCCCTTTGAATTGATGCTGATGCGGGCGCTGTCATCCGGGCAGGAGAGCTTCACACAAGATCTTTTCACCAGCCGGGGCGTGCAGCCTTTTATCGTAACAAACAGGGGTAGGGGAAGGATGACGGTAACCCATCCCTATCGTGGAACCATGGAGGTGCTGGTCAGCCCTGAAGGCCGACTCCAGAGCCTGGACGCTGCGAACAGTACCCGGAAGCTGGTGGTCAAACGTGTTCCGGAGGTGGATATCCACGCGCTCGCCAGACGCTTTGCAGAGCGCGATGCAGCAGGACAAACGTTTGGCCCACTTTCGGGTCGGGGAGAGGTCACAACGCAGGTCAAGGGGGCAACCATCAGGGTTGACTATGGCCGGCCTGCGAAAAGAGGGCGCGATGTTTTTGGTTCGCTGGCGCCGTGGGGGCAGGTTTGGCGCACCGGCGCCAACCAGGCTACCCACTTCGAGACCGACCGGCCCTTGTTGATGGAAGGGTTTGAGATTCCTGCCGGTGAGTATACGCTATTCACCATCCCTGAACCGGAGGGGGGAGTGCTTATAATCAACAGGCAGACGGGGCAGGGAGGAACTGCGTACGATCCGGAGCGCGATCTGGGGCGGGTCAAGATGCAGCTTTCAACGCTACCTGAGACCGTTGAGGTGTTTACCATCCAGGTCGAAGAGACACAGGCGGGAGGAGAGTTGCAGTTGAAGTGGGATAAAACAGCTTTTGTTATTCCGTTTACCGTGAAGGATTGAAATACAAGGCGCCGGCCTTACATCGCTTTGTCTGAACGCACGATGTAAGGCCGGCGCATCTCGAACGGACAGGCGTTACCGCTCGCCTTCTGCCTGACTCGGACGCTTTCTCTCGCCCGGATCTTTGCCGGTTAGGGCATCCGGGTCATTTGTACGGCGCTCGCCCTCTGCCTGGCTTGGATGGTTGATCGGGACATCCTTACCGGCCTCGGCAGGGTTCTTCCTTGATTGTTTGTTCTGATCCTGGGAATCGGCCATTGTAGTGCTCCTCTGCGAGCCATAAATCGGAAATCAGGGGTGACGGTTACTTGCGAGAAATACCAGAGCGCCGGGGCAGCGTTCCACGACGATCAAGTTTTTCACGCTCTGCGACAGGCGTGCAATCTCGGCGCCGGCAGCCAGGTGAATCTGATCTGTTTTCGCGCTTCTCCTGTTGCGGGTCCGGAGCAGAGGTCTTACGTTCCATGAGCAGGAGTAGGAGGGACGCAGAAGCAACGGTCGGGGTTGCCCGGGACCCCTTTTTATCTGTCAGACGAAAAGGCAAATAGCATATGCTTACTCGAAGGAATCACGTTTTTTTGATCCTATGGGCGCTGGCATGGATGGGAAGCGCTTCTTCTGCCCAGGCGCAGTTCATCCCGCGTGAAGAACTGATCTTTCTAACGGCAGAATGGGATGGCGAGCGAATGCCCGACGGACGGCCTCATGTTTCGGACGACATCCTGGAGCGTATGCGGAATGTGTCCATAGAAGAGGCATGGGGGGTGCTCCGCAACCACAACTATCATAACCAGTTTGCCGGGGAGTGGAAGATGATCCATGAAGAGGCGCCTGTTGTCGGACGGGCGCTGACGGCCATGTATCTGCCGAGCCGCCCGGAACTGGCAGATCGGATCACGAAGAGAGGACAGGAGAGAGGGCAGGTCGGCGCCATGAATTCGTGGCCTATCGACGCCCTGCAACCGGGCGACGTTTACGTAGCCGACGGTATGGGTAAGATAGTAGACGGCACCCTCATCGGAGACAATCTGGGCAATGCCATCTATGCGAAAAGCGGCAACGGCGTCATCTTCGATGGCTCGGTGCGCGACCTGGGAGGGCTGTCAGAGATCGAAGGGTTCAATGCCTTTGTACGCGGCTGGCATCCTTCTTACATACAGGGCATGATGCTCGGAGGGCTAAACGTGCCGATCCGCATCGGTGAAGCGCTGGTGCTGCCGGGCGATGTTGTTCTGGCAAAACGAGAGGGCGTCATTTTCATTCCTGCGCATCTGGCCGAAGAGGTTGTGGAAAAGGCTGAAATTGTCATGCTGCGGGATATGTTCGGCCACGCACGGCTCCGGGAAGGAAAGTACACGCCCGGCCAGATTGATACGCAATGGACGGACGAGATTCAGGAGGATTTCTTTGGATGGCTCGAAGCGCAAATCAGCACGCTTCCCGTTCCGGAGCGGCGCATCCGGGAAATCCTGGAGGAGCGTACCTGGTGACATGATCCATCGCAGGGAACAGCGTAAGGTCCCATCCTACATACCCATCTCTAACCTACAAGACCACACGGCATGAAAGACAACAGTAGCAGTTTGGTGCGTGAGCCGGGAGAACCGGGCAACGGGCGGCGCTCATTCCTGAAAACGGCCATCCTGGGGGGCCTCAGTATGAGCGCACTGGCATTCAAGCCGGTTGAGGATCAGGTTTCGTATGTCTCTCAGAAAGTCAGCAGGCGCTCAAGCCCGTCAGATCTGAAGATCACCGATATGCGGGTTGCCTGGATGGGCAACACCCCCATTATCCGGATCTATACGAATCAGGACCTCGTGGGGCACGGGGATGTACGCGACGGCGCCGACCCACGTTATGCCTTGATTCTGAAAAGCCGGATTCTTGGTGAGAATCCCTGCAACGTGGAGATGCTTTTTCGGCGCATCAAGCAGTTTGGCGGTCAGGCCCGGCAGGCAGGCGGGGTCTGCGCCGTCGAGATGGCGCTCTGGGACCTGGCAGGAAAAGCCTA
>CBDUBU010000391.1:0-3581 GCA_965365465.1 uncultured Rhodothermaceae bacterium | reverse complement strand
GGTAGGGTATGGCGGGCAGGCAGGACAGGTTATTCTTGTAACCTGCCCGGTCTATGGCGGGCCGATGGGTTCGGGCGGCGCAAGCCTTCCGAATACCGCTATGCTTCACGTGACGAGGGATACGAAATCGGATTCAAACGACTGTCCGACTAGAGGCTGTTAGGGACTCGGTGTAAGGACGGTGACGGCCTTGGGCAGCATCAGACATACAAAGGCGAGGAAGTGCAGCCCTGCTACCGTCTCTGGCAGGCGCTCGTAATCCTTCACCAGACGGCGAAATCGACGCAGGCCAGTTCCACCGTCTCTCCGGTGACCTCTTGCAGGGCCTGAGAGAGCGTCTCGACCTGCGCGCGATCCCGCTCGATGCGCCGGTAACGATGATGGCTTTATCGGTGATGTCCCACGCTTTCATTGCTGCCTGCCGGTGGTCTGGAATCTGCCTGTAGATGATACCACCCGGCAGGATCGGACTCAACGAAAGGGGGCGCCACCGCGCCGTTTTCGTTCCGGAGGCAGCGCCGCCGGGCCGTCAGCGTGGTGGAACGCGGGCCGGAAGAGCGGGGCTATAGCCGTGGCGCGGCATGGCGGGCAATGGCTTCAAAGGCCGCCCGCCGCCCGGCATCGTCGCCGGGGAGCAGGGCCGTGTGAAACTCGGCCAGGATGTCGCCCTTGAGCAGCAGCGAGCGCTGTCCGGTATACGTGCTGAACCAGGCGCCATCGGCGATGCCTTCGATGGGCACAAGACGCCCGGTGGCCGCTGCCGCATCCAGCTCCTCCAGCGCCTTTTCCTGGCCCCCTGCCCAGGCAACCTGCGTCTCCAGGTAGACATCCTGACCGTCTTCGGTCAGGTAGCCGCACGCGCTCCAGTTTTCAACCGGCGAGCGTCCGAGGTCCTGCACCTGCACCGATGCGCCGACAAGGGCCTCGACTTCGGCGCCCGTGAGCAGTTCGCACGCATCCCGGACATCCGTGAGGCTCCCGTTTTGTACAGCTGCCTCGTCGGGCGCGGTCTGTTCGGCGGATTCGGGATTGCCGCAGGCGCTTGCCAGCAGGAGCAGGACCGCCGCGCCGGAGAGGTTCCGACGCCTGTGCAGAAAGCGCTTTTTCATGATCGTCAAGCCTCGTTATGTTATCGGTGGTCTTCCGTTTTGACATGGCGGAGCAGGACGGGGCGGCCAAATACGGCCAGCAGAACCAGCGCACCGAGGAAAAAGAGCGCCAGGAGGTCGGTTTGCACCAGGTGAACGACAAGAGCCACGGAAGCAGCCAGTGCGCCCGCACCCGTGACCAGCCGCCTTCCTGTCCGCTCCCGGAAAGCAAGCCCGCACACGACGGCAAACGTGAACAGAAACGCAAGGCTGGCCGACTCCACGAGGGGCGTGAGCGAACCCAGTATGGCAAACGCCGTCGCCAGCGCTCCCAGCCCAAGGACGGCCCGATCCGTCATTCCGGCTCCGTTCTTGTGCTCGAGCGCCTTCGGCAATTCCCCATTCTTCTCCGGCAGCGTGCGCTGCAACAACAGGCTTGCCTGCATCTGAAGCACCGTCCTGAAGCAGTTCCCGGTACAACCGGCTTTCCAGGGGATAAGGTTCCGGCCCTGTTTCAGGACGCGGCGCCGGAGGAGCGCCGCAGCCGAGCGTGCGGCTTCAGTCGGTTGCCAGCATGATGGTATAGATGTTATCCTTGTGCGCAGAACAGTGCTGCCCCATGAGCGAAGACCCTTCGTTGCCATGTGCGGCCGCGTAGCGCTCGGTGAACTGATCGAGCGCATTGAGCAGGGCAGGCAGGTCGGCAGCCGTTCGCGTGATGAGGAGGTTCCATTCGTCGCCCCATTCGTGCGTATAGATCCCCTGGCTGCCCATGACGCCTTCATCGACGAGGGCCTGCGCGATCGGGATTGCCTGCGCGCGCATCGTCCGGACGAGGTCGCCCATGCTGGTATAATCGCAGGTGTAGTAGCTGATCGCCAGGACAGGCGTGTTTTCCGCCGTCGTTGCGGGCGCGTTGTCATTCTGCGTACCGGCGCGGCGGGTGTAGAAATAGTCCCGATGTTCGGGGCAGGTCTGGATAAAGAAAAGGCTGTCTGCCGGGTAGGCTTCGGTATAGCGCTTGTTCATCTCTGCCCACCCTTCGAGCGCCTTCGGAATGTCCGGCGCCGCAACCCAGGTGAGCAGGTTATACTCGTCGCCCCAGAGGTGGACGGCCTCGCCGGCTTCGATCAGTTTGCCTTCGTTTACGAGCGCCTGCATGATGGGCATTGCCCGCGTGCGGTCGCTTTCGATGAGCGAATCGAGAACCGGCGCGGCGCAACGGTGGGTGCTGACGATGTAGGAGGCGGGAGGGTCGCTCTGGGAAGTTTCCTGGGCAAGGGCAGGCGCCGCAAGGCAGCACAGCAGCAAAAGAGAGAGCAGGGTGCGTTTCATGTTGGCAGGAGGTTAATGCGTTCAACGGGAGAAAGGGACAACAGGCCGGGGCACCGCCGGAGAAGGGGGGGCGCGCGTCCTGCCCCTGATTGGAAGATGGGCGGTGAGGCGGGGAAAAGGGGCCTGACGTTGCAGCGCCCGAAACGCGAACGGAGCCAGGCCGGGCGGCGGGCGCACCAGGGGGGACAGAGAGCTTCCGGCTCTCGCGGGCGGTATGGCTGTCCCTGTATGCCTCATGGCGCCCTGTCCATATTGTCAAAACGGAATTCTCCCGGCGGGGTACTCCTGCTGCTTCAGGGTAACACGCGGAAGCCGCCCCGGACCACCATTTCCGGATCAATACGGAGAGCGCCACAGGAGCAATTTCCCCGGCGTTCCACCGCCAATGGCGTGGTCAAACGTTGAAGATTGCAGAGGCCGGGAAGGGGGCAGGGGATGATGAACACGGTGAGGCAGCAGGCCCATGACACGCACCGGGACAGCAGCAGAAACGGGAGGCATGGCGGGCGCCGGTCGTCATTTTCCAGCACGACGATCAGCTTGCCATGTCCTCCCGATCTGCCTTCAAAGGTATAAGTGAAGTCTAGCCGTTCATCACGTGGAGTATATGATCTATAACCTCACTGTGCTCGTGCTGCGGGCTGAACATTATGACCTCGGCATCCTGGCCTACGCTGACCGTGTGGCCTGGGGGCCAGTAGAACAGGTCGCCGCCGCTGATCGTCTCATGGGCGCCGTCTGCATAGGTGACGGTAAGCCGACCCTGTAGGAGGTAACCCCAGTGGGGGACCTGGCACAGGTCATCCTCCAGGCCCCGGAGCAGCGGCGAGAAATCTGTGCCCGCGCCGAGGGAGAAATACTCACCGCTGATTGTGCCGTATCCGGAGGCGTCCCCAAACTCTGTCTTTTGCCTGGCTACTGCGCCCGGCGCGTCGATTCTGACGGGAATGTCGTTTCTGGCGATTCTCATTTCGTGTTCCTCATGTAGGTTGATGTATTTAAAAAGCATGATTCACACGGCAGCGGTCCAGCGGCGCCGGGCCTTGCCAGCAGTCGAAGGCGCCGCGCAAGACAATGCCGGCGGTCATGCAGCGTTCTCTGTTGGTTGGGCCTGATGACCCTTGTGTGGAGGGATGTTTTTGTTCATCCGAAAGAAGT
>CBDUBU010000390.1:0-3638 GCA_965365465.1 uncultured Rhodothermaceae bacterium | reverse complement strand
GATGTCGAGCAGATGCACGCCCCAATCGGTCATCCAGCCGCCTGCATAATCCCAGAACCAGCGGAAGCTCGACCACCGCATATATTCTTTGTCATTGTCGAGCACCACGCCGAACCGGTTGATGTTGAACGGAACTTTGGGAGCGGGACCCAGCCACATTTCCCAATCCAGATCAGCCGGAGGCGCCGTGTCGGGCGGGTTGCCGATCCCGTCGGGGTATTCATTGCCGTAGTTCCAGGTGCGCACGAAGGTCACGGGACCCAGCTTTCCGCTGCGCACGATCTCAACGGCCTGCTGGAAGTGCTCCGCCGAGCGCTGCTGCGTGCCCACCTGTACCACACGGTTGTGCTGGCGGGCCGCCTCTACCATCCTGCGCCCTTCTTCGATGCGTACGGAAGTCGGCTTCTCTACGTAAACATCCTTGCCGGCTTCACAGGCTTGCACGGTCTGGATGGCGTGCCAGTGGTCGGGCGTGCCGATGAAAACAGCATCAACCGCCTGGTCATCGAGAATGCGGCGGAAGTCGGAAACCGTTTTCGCCTTCGGAGCCATCGCGGCCGCGAATTGCAGGTTGGGGGCGTAAACCTCGCACAGGGCGACCACTTCGGCGTCGGGCTGCCGGTTGAGCAGGTTGCCGAGGTGCCCGCGAGACTGGCGGCCGACGCCGATCATGCCCACAGCTACCCGGTCGTTTGCGCCGAGCACCCGGGCGTAGCTCGCTGCCGGCATACTCAACGCCGCTCCCATCCCCACTGCCACAGACTTGACAAACTGACGGCGCGTGTTCAATTGGTTGGACATTCTATTCTTTCATTTGAGACAAACCCTGGTTCGACCCGGCGCAGAAAACAGGCCGCTCTCCCGATCAAAACGCGATGAGCAGCCTGTTCCCCTGCCTGAGCCACAGGCTGAACCTGCCGTGGCTACCTTATGCAAGCTCCATTCCAGCCAGCACGCCGCGCATATAAGCAAAGGACTCGATCATGCCCGGCAGGGGGTCGTCTCCATTGATCTCGTATTCGAGATTGACGTAGCCCTGGTAGTTCATGTCTTTCAACTGCTCGAAGATGGCGGCAATCGGCATCTCGCCGCGCCCTACGGCCACCTGGCTTTCCTTGACCATCAGATCAGCCAGGTCCTTGATATGCATGTCCAGCAAGCGCGGGCCTGCCTCGGCGATGGCTGCTACTACGTCGGCGCCGGTGCGGGTCGTGTGCCCGACATCGATGCAGAGGCCGACGCGCGGGTCCATGCCCTCGATGACTTTCAAGGCATCCTTGGGGGCGGGAAAGTATTCGTCTTCCGGCCCGTGGTTGTGGATCGCTACCTTGATGTCATACTGCTTGACGAACTTTTCGATGCGCGGCATGACTTCGGGGGTCGGCGCGATGACGAGCAGCGGCATTCCGGCGTGCTTTGCGTACTCGAAAAACGGTCGCACGGCCTCATCGGTGTCTTCGCGGATATTGTTGTTGCCGCCGCCTATGATCTGCAATCCCGCTGCCTGAATCTCCTGGATAGCCTTTTTGAACTCCTCCGGCGTGCTTTCATACGGCATATGCATCGACTTGAGGCACACATACGGCGTTCCGATCTGTTTGACCATCGCAATCATCTCGTCGCGGCTGAAGTTGCGAAGCGAGTAGGTTGCGACGCCGAGTTTTACCGGCGTATTCCTGTCGAATCCGGCGCCTGACCGTCCGGCGGCATAGCCGGCCACGGGAGATCCGATAGCAGCTCCGGCTGCCACCGCGGCCGCTTTGAGAAAATTCCTGCGTGTGTTTGACATTACTTTTTACCTCTGGTAGAGAACAACCCCAGAGCGCCTTTCCAGGCGCCGCTGCGTCTTGATTACTGAGCCGGGAGTTCGCGGATCTTGATGTTCCGGTACCAGGCATCGTCGTTGTGATCCTGAAGGACGATGTGCCCGGTGCGCCGGTCTGCAAATCCCTCAATCGAGGCGTACTTGCTGGCGGCCAGCAGCGAATCAAAGCGCGGCGTATCCAGGTCATACTCGACCACTTTGATCCCGTTGAGCCAGTGTTCGCCGTGGTTTCCCCGGAACACGATGCGGCCCTCGTTCCACTCACCGACAGGGTTGAGGGGCTTCCCGGCGGCAGGAGCGATCAGGTCGTAAAGCCCTGCCGAGGTGCGGTTTCCGTCTACGCCTGCCTTTGCATCGGGGTGGCCCTCGTCGTCGAGGACCTGATATTCAAAGCCCAGCGCGGCGGTTTTGGGCGCGTGCGATGTAGACATCTCCTCCGAGACGTTGTATTTGACGCCGCTGTTGCCGTTGGGACTGATCTTCCAGTCGAACGCCAGTTCAAAGTCCCCGAAGGTGTCTTCCGTCATCAGGTCGCCGCCTGCTGCAGGCTGTCCGTCGGCAGCTACGGGCACGTCGCCGCTGGCCTTCTTGTGGAGCGTCCCGTCTTCGATGACCCAGTGCTCCTGCGGCACGCTTTCCTGCCCGAGGCCGCGCCATCCGTCAAAGCTCTGGCCGTCGAAGAGCAGCTTCCAGCCTTCTTCCTGTTCAGCCGAAGTGAGGGTATTCGGAGGGGTCTGCATTTCCACCGCTTCATCGGCAGGGGCATAGCCCGGATCTTCCTCCTGTGCGCAGGATGTTGTAGCCAGCGCCAGTCCGAGCGCAGCAGTCAAGACCATACCGCGCGAACCAAGGCCGGTTTGCCGGATAAGGGATTTGCTGTTCATAGTGTTATCGACTTTGAGGGTTTTCCCAGGGTGACGGTTGGGTGTATGGAGCAGGGATGGTCTCTGAAAAGGATTCCAGGAGGAAAGGCGTGTAAGCCTACCTATAGATAAATGTGAAAACGGAAGCGCTTCTTCCCAACACCCCATCTCCCCGCAAACAGCCCGAACCTGTATAGATTAGAAAATAAAACAAAAACAGATCCGAGGTTCAACTAATTGCGTCAAGGACTTTGCATGAATTCTTCATAAGTGCTTTATAAACCAATTGATAACCATGAAATACGGCCCTCCGCCCTAAGAAACCGCCGACGAACTACGTTCCGGCATTTTTGAAGGTGGGGGATCCTTCCTCGTGTGGACGCAGCGCAAAGCGGGCAGGCAGCGGCGCTTGCTCGTCAGGATGACACTGCGAACAGGTTGCGGCAACCCTGCAAGGCTGTGTCACGCCGACACAGGGAAGCATCTCCGCCCACAGACCGGCAGGCGCTCGCTTCTTACCGAGCCGCTGCAAGACATAAAACAGGGCGCGCATTATGACCGGGAAGGCGCTTGAGCCTTAGCTCCGGCGCGGCTATCTTGAGCAGTCGCCTGCCCTTCCTGATTCGTGATGCGCCTTCTGCTGTCCGGCTTCTTTTCTTTCTTGCTGCTGCTCGCGCTGCGCTCCGGCGCGGCGCCTCAGGTTGCGGCGCAGGCCCCGGCGGCTACCGTGCGCGGCTTTGCCACGGATCGCTCCGACGGGCAGCCGTTGCAGGGAGTAAATGTGGTCCTCACGAACCCCTCCGGAAACCTCTCCGGCGCGGTGACGGATGCGGACGGCTTTTTCACCATTACCCGGCTGCCGGCGGGGCGGTACGCGCTGCGCGTCTCTTTCGTCGGCTACGAAGCCGTGCAGGACACGCTCACGCTGGAGGCGGGCGAGATCCGGATGC
>CBDUBU010000389.1:0-3644 GCA_965365465.1 uncultured Rhodothermaceae bacterium | reverse complement strand
GCCGCCGAGGGCGTTCAGGCCCGCCGGGTTGGCGAAACGCGCCAGTTCGAGCTGCCCGATCTCCACGGCCTCCGGCTCGCCCTGTAGCCGCGCCTTCACCAGCCCGTCCTGGCTGATGTGAATCTCGATGGCATCGGGCGGGATCGTCACGTCCGGTTCCAGCGCAATGCCCGTCTGCGTGACGAGCGCGCCTTCCGGACTGACCGTGAGCGCCCCGTCGCGGGTGTACGCGACCGTTCCGTCCGGGCGGCGCACTTGCAGGAAGCCGTCCCCGTTGATCGCAAGGTCCAGCGAGTTGCCCGTTTCGACAAAGCCGCCCTGCGTGAAATTGCGCACGGTGGCAATGGCGGCGGCGCCGTGCCCCAACTGGAGCGAAGCCGGCCTGGCCGTGCCGGACGACTCGTTCTGCCCCGCCGCCTGGATCGTCTGGTAGAGCAGGTCCTGAAAAACGACAGTAGAGCGTTTGTACCCGGTCGTGTTCGCGTTCGAGAGGTTGTTGGCGATGTTGTCAACGCCCGTCTGTTGGGCGCTCATGCCGAGGGCGGCGGTGTGGAGGGCGCGAAGCATAGTTTTCTGTTTTCTGGTTGATCGGCAAGGCCGGAAACCGGCGCTAGAACTTGCCCAGGTCGCGGGTGATGTTGCCGAGCACCTGGTCGGTTGCCTGCAACGACTTCTGCTGGGACTCGAACAGGCGGAAATGGGCGATCATGTCCGTCATCTCGCGCACGGGGTCCACGTTGCTGGTTTCGACGAAGCCCTGCCTGACGACCGGGCTGCTATCCACGTTCAGCGGTTCCATGTTTCCGGCATCGAAGGCGGCTCCGTCGAGGCGGCTCAGTTGCAGCGGGTTCTCAAACCGGACGATGCGCAGCCGTCCGACGAGCTGCTGCCCGGCCTGGATGTCGCCGTTCTTGCTGATTTTGATGTCGCCGCTGCCCGGCGGAATTTGTATGGGACCGTTCTCGCCTTCCACGGCAAAGCCCATCGGATCGCGGAGCATCCCATCGCTGTCGAGCGTAAAGCGGCCCGCGCGTGTATAGCGGGAAGCGCCGGAGGCTTCATCGAGCAGCGCGAAAAAGCCGTCGCCGCCGAGCGCCACGTCCAGGGGGTTGCCCGTGGATTCGAGCGAGCCGGGCGCCAGTTCGGCCCACTGCGTGGCGGCGCGTTCGCTGCGCGGCGCGAACTCCTCATCCAGGCGTTCGTTGAGCGCCTCGGTAAAGGTGCGGTCGCGTTTGTAGCCCACCGTGCCGGCATTCGCCAGGTTGTTGGCGCTCTGCTCCTGCCGGCGCATCATCTCCGTCATGGAGGCGTAGGCATTCTGTAGTCGTAGCAGCATAGGAAATAGCGTGGTTGTAAGGGACTGTGGATCCGGAAGTTCAGGCGAAGGATTTCTGCCGGATGCACAGTCTTCCCTGCGTCGGGACACAAACCCCCTGCCAATCGGTATTTCTTGCTGTTTCAGGATGAATCCATCGGTCCTTGATGGAAATGGACACTTTTTTTCCGAAAAGACAGGCATATTTTGCCATAGGTGAAAGACGGTTCGGCAAATAGAAGCCGAGATGACGAGCGTAGGGATTGGCCGTTTGCTCGCAACATGGCAACCCTGACTCACTTTGTCTTCCTGAGCGCCCCGGAAAACACATAGACAACATGCAGGTTGTGCGCATATCCGGTCTGGTCTATCAGGCTGTCATGGCAGTCGTACTCGGCGGCGGCATAGCCGTCATCGGGTTTAATGTCATGCCGTATGGAGCCTGGCTGGGCCTGATCCCTTTTCTGGCGGTCATGTGGTTCGGGTTGCGGCGTCCGCTGCGGCGCTGGCAGGCGACCCGGACGCCGCTCTCGTCCGACAGGCGGGCGTGGCTCGAAGCGCACCTCCCGTTCTATGCACGGCTGGAAGCCGGGGAGAAGCGGCGTTTTGAACGCGACGTTCAGATCCTGCTGGAGGAATGGACCTTTGAGGGCGTGGCCGGCGTGGACGTGTACGACAGCCTCCGGCTCGGCGTGACCGCCGGGGCCGCCCTGCTGCTTCACGGACGACCGGATTGGGAGCTTGCCCCCCGGCAGACGATTCTCTTCTACCCCGCCGCATTCGATGAGGATTACTACAACAGCGATTACGCAGACTTTGAGGGCATGGCGCACCTGCACGGTCCCGTCATTCTGTCAAAGCCTGCCGTGGAGCAGGGATGGGCGCACCCCGAGGACGGAAACAATGTGGTGCTGCACGAACTGGCGCATCTCTTCGATTTCCAGAATGCCTACGCCGACGGCGCTCCTGCGCTCATGGACCCTGCTTCTGCGAGAGCCTGGGGCCGGCTCGTAAGCAGGGAAATGCAGCGGGTGCGCCTGGGAAAATCCCTGCTGCGCCGGTATGCGAGCACCAACCCTGCCGAATTTTTTTCCGTAGCCGTGGAAAACTTTTTCGAGCGCCCGGAAGCCCTGCGGCGTATGCATCCGGAAGTGTACCAGGCGCTGGCGCAGTTCTTTAATATAGACTTACTTAAGCAATAGCCTCACGCGCAGGGCCGCCCCCGGCCCTGCCGTTGAAGGCGTGCGACGCCGCTTCCCTGCCCTCTCTTTCCGTCAAATCCAAACAGGCAAGGCTTTTGCAAACACGCCCCACGGGACGCAGGACCGGCGGGCAGTCCGTCCGGCCTGACGCTTCTCACTTCATGGAAGGTAGAGGGCATGGCTTTGCACAGCGCAGCGCGCACAACCGTCGGAATGGGGTCCGGCCTGCATCAGGAGGTCACGACCGTCATCCCGTTCCATGCGTCTACGGCGTATTTCGAGCTTTACCGCCGTGAGGGGCTGTGGAAGGGGCAACGCCTGCTGCTGTTTGGCGACGGCGTGGGGCAGGAGCAGACGCAACGCTTGCGGCAACTCCTTCAGGAAAGCGCGCCTCCGGCGGAGGTATACGCAAGCGAGCGGAACGAAGGGCCGGGCCTTGCCCGGTATCACGGGATGCAACGGGTCCGGACGTCCTTCCTTCAGTACTGCGACGAAGACGACTTCCTCGTGGACGGCCTTGCGGCAGGCGCGGAAGCGGCGGCGTTGTTATCCGATCCGGATACGCTCTGCGCCGTCTATCCCCAGGTCGTTGCCTTCGACAGGCATACGCATTGCGGCGTGCATGCAATTCCATGATCGTTCGATGTGCCGCTTCGTTGAGCGGTTCGAGCGCAACGAGTCGCGTGCTCGCCGCGAGTGCGCCGTCCACATCCGCGTTCGCTGTGCACAGCGCAATGAGTTGTTGGAGCGCTTCCGTCATCTGTCGTCGTAGCACCAGTCGTTCCTGACTGCGCTGAAGAAGGGTGACGAGGTCGTCACGCAGGGTGGGCTCATCGGGACGGTGGTCCTCGTCGAGGACCGGACGGTCACGATCGACGTGGGCTCCGGGACGAAGGTCCGGGTGCTCAAGGCCCAGGTCGCCGGTCAGTGGAAGCAGGTCGAGTCCACGCCGGCCAAGCTGGAGGCGAAGAAGTAGATGGAACGGTCCTGGTACTGGCGCGTCGCGCTGATCGTCGGCGTGGCGCTGTTCTCGCTGTACCAGCTCGTGCCGAGCTGGTTCTACTTCCGCCTGCCGCCGGACGAGCGCAACTCCGAGGCCTACGACCAGTCGGTGCCGGACTGGGCGC
>CBDUBU010000388.1:0-3659 GCA_965365465.1 uncultured Rhodothermaceae bacterium | reverse complement strand
CCTCGCAAACAGAAACACAGCGGCAAGAACAGCCACGCCAAGCCCACCGGCGAGCAGCCAGCGGGAAGGAGCGGTATGCCTGATCTCCGTTTTGAGAGCAGGCAGGACCGTCCAGTTCGCGGACAGAAGCCGTGTCAGGGGCGTATCCCCGGAGGGCGCGCGGCCGTGCCCGGGCTGGAAGCCGCGCCGTTTCAGTTCGTTCAGCATGATCTGCGCGGCTTCCTCCTGATCGAGCAGCGAAGCCGCGAGGAGGTTTTTCGCAGATGAAACCGTGAGCGCGCCGCCCTCAAGCGCCTGGGCGATTGCCGTCTCCAGGTTGCGGCGGCGTTCTTCCGTGATGTTTCTTAGCGCTTCCGAGTAACGTGCGGGAGAAAGCCACCGGACGGAGGCGAGTGCGTCGGCCAGCGACCCCTCTACCGAAACCTCGCCCGGAGCCGGACGCCATCCGTTTTCGAACACGCCGAGCCGGGCGGCTATGAACTCGGCGGCGGCCTCCCGGCCTATACCGGCTTCCACTGCTGCAGCGAGCAGGGTCCGGATTTGCGCAGCCTCCAGCGAACCGCTTTGCAGGGCGGTTGCAAGAGACTGCCCGATCACGTTCTCGGGTCGCAATTCCTGGATCTGGCTGCCGGGACGCCAGGCGGAGGACAGAAGCGTCTCCCCGGCGCGACCGTTCCCGGCGTCAGGTTGCGCGCCGGAGCCGTTGCGGAAGCCGCGCCGGTCCAGCTCGGCGAGCAGAAAGGCGGCAGCCGCCTCTCTGGTCCATCCTTCGGCCTCCGCCTGCGACAGCAGCCGTCCGGATTCTTCAGGAGACAACGTGTGGTCGCCGAGGACGAAGTCTTCAAAACGGGCAAGCACCTGCGTGCGGATGGCGTCGAGGCGCGCCTCGGCGGCGGCCATGCGCTTTTCCGGGGTGGCGAGGGCTTCTGCGTCGTCGTGAGCCTGGCGTTCGTAGGCGCGAAGGCGCGCGCGGTCGCCATAGGTCTGGGCAATGGTGTTCCAGGCCCCGGCGCCGCTTTCGACCTGTCTGGCCTTGCCTTCCCAGAAACGCGCGATGAGGATGCCGTGCTTCCGGACGGTCTGTTCCGAGATCGAGCCGGCCTGCCGCCAGTCGAGAAAAAGCCGCTCGAAGGGGTCGTGCGAGCAGACGGACTTCCAATCCTCACCGGGCGCGTCGTAGGTAGGCGGCAGGCTGCGCTCGAACCCTCCCTCGCGCGTCACCCGTGCGATCCGGTCGCGGAGGCTGCTTTTCTCTTCGGGAGGATCTGGGGCAAGAAAGAAATCACTCATGGCCTTGCGGGGTTGCGCATTCCGCTACCTTTCCAACTGCATCGAGGGCAAAGGCGGAATCGTTGCGGCGGGTCGGGGAAACGAGGGCAACGGCGCGAACGCGCCCGGCCAGTTCCGCTGTCCGCTCATCGAAAAACTCATTGCGAATGGCAACCGTGCGGCGCTCGCGGTTCGGAAGCACACAGGCAACCGAAAGCGTGCCTTCGGCATCCATGTGGAGGATCACGCGGACGATGCCTTCAGGATTGCCGAGTTCGAGGCGTCCGCGCCGCACGCATTCGGCTACAACAGCCGACTCGCCCTGGTAGAGTTCCAGCACCGCGTTGGCTCCGGCCTCGAACTCGCGTTCCACCGTTACGGGGAGCCGCGCGTTCTTGTGGATGAGCGGATGCACCACGTACCGGTCGTCTTTCCGGCTCTTGAGCTTGATGCCGTAGGTTCCGGGGGAGACATCCCGAACCCTTTCGGGTTGCAGGGCGTAGAGCGCGGCCCCCGTAGCGACTGCCGTATCGAAGTCGAAGCCGCGCGGATGCCGTTCGATCCGGTGGCGCCCCCCTGACATTTCTTCCAGCAGCGCAGGGATCATGGGCATCCGGCAGGACCCGCCGACCATCACTACCTCGTCGATGAAGGCCCAGGGCTGCACGCCTCCGGCGGTCGTCACGCCTGCGGCATCGAGCGCCATCTTGCAGATCGACCGGATCTGCGTGAGCAGGTCCGTCGATTTGGTTTCAAAGTAGAACCGGTCGTCCTCCACGTCGAAGACAGGGTTATAGCCGGGCGCGGGCGCGCGATAAAGCACGGCAGAATGCATCCTGCCGCCGGGCAGCGGAAGCTGCACCTCGACGCATTCCGCTCTGGAGAGCGCGATTTTTGCCTGGGTGGCGAGAAGATGGAGTTCGAGTTCGGCTGCCTTGTCCGGCTCCTCTCCGGATTCCAGAATGATCTCCTCATGGAAGTAGCGGTAGATGAGATCGTCCCAGTCTTTGCCGCCAAGCCGGGGGTTGCCCTCGGAAGCCAGCACATCGGCGCGTCCGTCGGCGTGCAGGTCGATGAGCGTCACATCGAAGGTGCCGCCGCCGAGGTCGAAGACAAACACGCTTTTCTTTCCATGTGAGACGAGGCGGTAGGCAAGCGCCGCCGCCGTCGGCTCATTGATGATGCCGAGCAGGTGAAGCCCGGCGGCTTCTGCCGCCCGCCGGGTCTGTTCGCGCTCTATGTCGCGGAAGTAGGCCGGCACGGTCACCACGGCGCTCAGCCGCACCTCATCGTCCCCGATATCCTCGCGCAGACGACCGGTTCTCCGAAAATGCGCGAGCGCGTCGGTGCGCAACTGGCGCAGGAGAAGCGCCTGCATTCCTTCGACGCCCCAGTCATACCCGGCGCGGGCATAGGGAGCCGTTTCAGGCGCGTCGCTGCGGTCATACAGTTCGGGCGGAATCCGGGCGGGCTTGCCGGTGTTGCGCTTCATGAAGGCGGCAAGAAAACCCGGCTGCTCGATCTCGCGTGCATAGGCCTCCTGGCCGACGACCGCTTCATATCCGTCAAACCACAGCACGGACGGGGTGGTCTGCTGCCCCAGTTCGTTGGTCACGATGACGGGGTGGCCCCGCTCGTCGAGCGCAGCCACACACGAAAAGGTGGTGCCGAGGTCGATGCCGATGCGGAAGGCAGTGTTCATCGTTAACGGCTGGCCGAGGTGACGAATCCTATGAGTTCGCGGACTTCGGTGATAAAGACCGGCTCCACGGAGCGATCCGCTTCCTTGCGGTCCTGCATCTGGACATACCGGTCCTGCGCCTTCTCCACGATCCGGGTAATCGTGGCGTCGTCATCGGGCACGCGGGTGCTTGCCGTAATCAGGTCGAACTTGGCTCCCAGCTTGTTGAAAAGCGAGATGAAGCGGCGCAGCCGGTCCCCGGAGCACCGGGCGAGCCGGGTGCGGTCTCCGTCGAACATCGTCGCCAGCGTGATCGGGTCGAGAAAGCCGACCGCGCTGCCATCGGTGAGGGTGATGTTCTCCCCGCAAATGAAACCTTCGAGGGTGGGCGCCGCGCCGTCGCCGCCTGTCTCGTCGTCCATCAGAAAGGCGGGTTGGTAGCCGCCGCCGGCATCGCCGACGCCCTGGTATACGGTGACCCCTTTTGCCGCTTCCCCCTTTGGACTGGGCGACTGCGCTTGCAGCAGCAGGCGACCGTTGGCGACGATCTCCGCATCGGAAAGCGCGTAGTAGAGCAGGCCGTTGAGCATCTGCGCCGCCAGGCCGTCCGGACGGTAGTTGCCGAAGTCGATCCACGTGGCAAGTTGTCCGCCGTTGCCGCCCCAGTGAACGCTGATGCCGCCCTCTTTCAGTTTATCGGCCAGCCCGC
>CBDUBU010000387.1:0-3663 GCA_965365465.1 uncultured Rhodothermaceae bacterium | reverse complement strand
GTTTTGCGGTTTTTGCGGCCCAAAACGAGGTTTCGCGCCCCACGCCGCTTTATTTATTCTTTTTTCCTGCCAGATCATAGCCTTGTCGTTGCAACGCAAACGCCTCTTTTTCTTCTTACTGGACCGCTTGCCCTTCGAGCAGGTTTTATTGCATCCTTTCCCGTTGTGTCATGCTGAACGTAGGGGAGCCTCTATGCCAACAGGATAGCAGGCGCTCAGGGCTTGCCTGTTCGGGCCCTGCTTTCAACGTCGAAAACCATTTCAGAAGATAGGCATTGAGACTCAGGCAGAACAGGTTATTGTGACAACCTCTCCGGTTTGTGGCCGGGCAATGTTCCCGGTTGCGGTGCGCAGGCGCGGCTGTATAATGGAAAATCTACCGGAGTCGTTCACCAGGAAGATATGTCAGCGTACCTCACCAGAGAATCATCAGGCTTCGATGAAAAGTTCAGGCGGGATGCCTTGCCGTATCACCTGCTCGACCAGCCGGGCCAGCCGCTGCTGCTCGGGCCACAGGAGGCGTTTCACGGCTTCTTCCGGGGAAAGCCACGCACACCGGTCGTGCTCGTGGTTCAGGTCCGGATCGGCGTCCATCTCGGCGGCGAAGGCGGGGATGACGTTTACCCGGTCGTGTTGCCATTCGTAGAACATATTCACGGACGGGACGCTCCACAGGCAGACGGGACCGCGCCCGGTTTCCTCCTGCATCTCGCGCCGCGCCGCCTGCCACGGGGTTTCGCCCGGCTGGATCTTGCCGCCTGCCATGCGCCACTGCCCGGCGTAGACAGTCTCCGGAGCGCGGTGGAACAGGAGAAAGGAAACCGCGCCGTCCGGCTCCATCCGGTAGGGGTAGACATCGACAACACGAACGATTAATTCTGTCATAAGGAAAGCACGCCGGGCTGTTGTGCGGGATCTTCCGTTGCGAAGCGGTTTTCCCGGAAGGGAAAGCAGGCAGAAAATAACCAGTTGCTATGAAAGGTTCAGTCTTTTTGTTGCTCGCGCTGTTCGCGTGGTCGTGCCGTCCTGACCCTGCTGGTTCGCGTCCGCGCGATCCTAACATCGACGTGGTGCATTACGCCTTCAAGCTACATCTGAACGATGCAAATGACGAGATCAAAGGCGAGGCGGCGATCACCGTGCGATTTGCGTCGGAGGGTGTGCTATCTTTCAGCCTGGATCTCGCCGGCAAAGCGCGGCGCGGCGATGCTTTCGGCATGACGGTAACGTCGGTCAGCCGGGAGGGCAAGCCGGTAGCTTACCGGCACGAAGACGACCGGTTGCTGATCCGCATGGCCTCGCCTGCGCGTGCGCAGGAAGAACGCACCTTCACGGTTGCCTACCACGGGGTTCCGCAGGACGGGCTTATCATCTCGAAGAACAAGTTTGGAGACCGCACCTTCTTTGGCGACAACTGGCCGGATCGCGCTCATTTCTGGCTTCCCGTGGTCGATCATCCCTCCGACAAAGCCACCGTCGAGTTTGTGGTCACGGCGCCGGATCATTACCGGGTGGTCAGCAATGGGGAACGTGTGGAAGAGATCGCGTTGCCGGATGAGCTCCGCCTCACGCACTGGAGCGCCGCCACGCCCCTGCCCACCAAAGTCATGGTGATCGGCGCAGCCCGGTTTGCCATCCGGCAGGAAGAAATGCAGGGAGGCATTCCGGTGGAAAGCTGGGTATACCCACAGGACAGCATCCCCGGCTTCCACGATTTTGCCGTGGCGGACGACATTCTCGGCTTTTTTGCTTCGTGGATCGGGCCTTATTCCTTTGAGAAACTGGCAAACGTGCAGTCTACGACCCGTTATGGAGGCATGGAAAACGCCGGCGCCATCTTCTACCAGGAAGATGCCATCGACGGGACAGGGAACAACGAATCCCTTCTTGCCCATGAGATTGCGCATCAATGGTTCGGAGACGCCGTTACCGAGGCCGACTGGCGCCACCTCTGGCTGAGTGAGGGATTTGCCACGTATTTTGCCAGTCTTTATCTGGAATCCGTTTACGGCCGGGGCCGGCTTCAAGCGGAGATGGATCAGGCCCGCGACCTCGCGCTTGCCTTCCAGCGTTGGAACCCGGCGGCGCCTCTCGTCGATACGACGGTCACTGATCCGAACGAACTGCTCAACGCCAACACCTACAAGAAAGGCGCGTGGGTCTTGCATATGCTCCGCTACGCGCTCGGCGACGAGGCTTTCCGGCAGAGCGTGCAGGCGTTCTACCGTGCCTACCGGAACGGCAACGCACTAACCGAAGATTTTCAGCGCGTCGCGGAGGAAGTTTCGGGGCAGGATCTGGACTGGTTTTTCAGGCAATGGGTATACGAATCCGGCTATCCTCGACTCAGCGGGGCCTGGCGGTACGACGCAACCGGCAAGCGCCTTACCATCACGCTGAAACAGACACAGCCGGGCGGCAGGCTTTTCAGGATGCCCGTTGAGGTTGCCATAGACACCGGCGCTGCGACCCGTCTGGAAGTGATGAACATCGGGGAGGAGCACCAGACCTTTAGCTTTCCCCTCGCCGCGCCTCCACGTTCGGTGACGCTCGACCCGAACGACTGGCTCTTGATGGAAGCAACCCTGACCGCAGGATCCTGACCGGTCATGCATTCTCTCCTGTATTCAACCGGAGAGCAGCACAGGGCGCTGCGTCCGCCGGCGGACGCAGCGCCCTGTTGCCTTTTTTTCTCCTTACACTTCACCCAAAGCGGCACGCGGCGCATGAGGAAGGGCCGCGTGCGTTTCACGATCCCTGAAATCTGCTAGTTGTAACCGGGATTCTGAACGAGCATACTGTTGCGGTTCATCTCGATCCGGTCGATGGGAAGGAAATAAGCGCGGTCGTTCCAGGCTCGCTCGTCCACCGTGACGACCTCGTAATCATAAGCGTACGAACCGTTTCCCTGAAGCTTTCCCGTGATTTGAATGCCCCGGCCGTTCCCGTACACTTGCGGCGCAATCATCCAGCGCCGTACATCGAAGTAGCGATGATCCTCGAAGGCCAGTTCGATGCGCCGTTCATTGCGAATCCGCTCCATCAAGGCCGTTCCCGTGTCGTTGACATCGGGCATACCGGCGCGCTGCCGGATCAGGTTGAGGGTCCTGCGTGCTTCGCCCTCGTCTCCGAGCGCGGCGGACGCCTCGGCATAGTTCAGCAGCGCCTCGGCATAGCGCAGCAGGTACCAGGGTTTTTCCTGCATATCGAACTGATGATTCACGTTTTCATCAAGGAATTTCCGGGTGTAGTAGCCCGTGTAGGTGCCGTTCCAGTCCTCGATGGGGCCGCCCCGTGTGTCCAGCCCCGGACGCAGTTCGCTCTGGCCTTCGACTTCGTAGTAGGCCGTCTGCACGATGCCCTCCGGATCGAGGCGGCCCCGAGTGTCGTCGACACAGTCGGAGACCTCAACTCCGCGACCGTGACCACCGGCCGTGCGCACTTCTACAATGCGCCGATCGTTCAGCTCGGGGTGACCCCCGTCGTCGTGCCCGAGCCCGTGGAGACGCCGCCGCCCGTGGTGGCGCTCGCGCGCGTCCGCGAGCCGGGGAGCGTGCTGGGGTTGAGCGTCACGGAGGCGGGCCGGCACGTGCGCGGCGGGGTGAGCGCCGCCACGCGCACCTTCATCCCGCCGGGCGGCGCGCTCGCCTGCCCCGAGCCGAC
>CBDUBU010000386.1:0-3672 GCA_965365465.1 uncultured Rhodothermaceae bacterium | reverse complement strand
CCTTCCCGTTTTCGTACAGCACCTCTTCCACGTCCAGAGGGACAATCTCTTCCTCAAAGCGGCCTTCCGAAATAGCAGCCACAGCCCGCTGGTGCGACTGGAGCGCAAACCGATCCTGCTCCTCCCGTGATATATCGTATCTGGCGGCGACGTTCTCTGCCGTGATGCCCATGGATACGTAAACTTCAGGATCGTTCTGGACGGTTTGCGGATCAGGTTGAAAGAAAAAACCACTCATCGGAACCATGCTCATGGATTCGACGCCGCCGGCAACGATCACCTCCGCGTATCCGGTAGCAATGGCCTGGGTCGCCATCGCAATCGTCTGTAGCCCGGAGGAACAGAAACGGTTTATTGTGGCGCCGGGTATGGCATCGGGAAGCCCTGCTTTCTGCGCGATGATCCTGCCCAGATTCATCCCTTGCGGCCCTTCGGGGAAGGCGCATCCGATGAGCACGTCATCCAGTTGCTCCGGCTCCAGTCCCTTGACACGGTTCACAGCTTCTTTTACCGCAACGGCGCCCATCTCTTCCGGGCGGAAGTGCTTCAGCGTGCCGCGATCTGCCTTACCTACGGCCGTACGCACACTGCTTACGATATAGGCGTCGTTCAAAAGGGTACTCTTGTCTTTAATTTCCATAACGCTACTGGTAAAAACAGCTTGTTTGTCGAAAGGAAAAACGGAAGTACGTCTCTCCTGCCATGTGCCGGTCACGCTTTAATTTCGGAGAGGCTTTCCATTCATGAGCATATGTGTAATGCGTTCCTGCGTCCGCCTGTCTCCCAGCAGGCTCATAAACACCTCGCGCTCCAGATCGATGAGATAATCCTCATGCACCTCCTGGGGGGCCGTCAGGTCGCCTCCGGTAATGACGTAGGCCAGTTGCGCCGCCAGATGTCCGTCGTATTCGCTGATGAAGTTGCCGAAACGATACTGGTCCAGCGCTACCTTCATGGCTGCTCTGGTCGGGCGCCCCAGCACACGAATGTGAGTCATCACCGGGGGCGGGAGATAGCCTTCGTTGGAAAGACGAATGACTTCTGCCCTTGCCGCATATATCCGGCGATCTGCGTTCATGACGACCCGTGCTTGCCCGGAGAGGTAGCCCATTTCCTGCGCTTCGTGCGCGCTGGTTGCTACCTTCGCCATAGCCACATTTTCAAAGTATTTCTGGACATACGGCTGGATCTCGCTCGGAAAACCATGCGCCGACTGATCGGCGGCGGCGGCGGCAAGACGCATTGTGCCTGTTCCCGCCGGGATCAGTCCAACTCCAAGTTCCACCAGTCCAATGTAACTTTCCGCTGCGGCGACCGGGTGGGGGCACGCCATCAGCATTTCGCATCCGCCGCCCAGCACGCGCTGGTGCGCTGCGACCACAACCGGTTTGAGGGCGTACCGGACTCGCTGTATGGCTTGCTGAAACCCCGCAACGAACCGTTCTATCCTTTCAAACTGGCCCTGGGCAGCAGCCATTGCTACTTCGCCCAGATTGGCGCCGACCGAAAAGTTCTTACCCTCATTTCCGATCACCAGCCCGCGCAGGTTTCGGTCATTCTCGACCTGCTCTATCACTTCCATCAAGCCCTGAATCACCTTTTGTCCGAGGGTGTTGGCCTTCGAGCGAAACTCGTAGAGCGCCACGCCTTCTCCCAGGTCCAGCAGCACTGCTTCCTCGTTCTCCCAGAGAACCGAAGTGCGGCCATCCTTTATGTGCGCCAGGCTGAGTTCATCATCCGGGCGCGAATCGGTCTGGTAGCCGGCGCCCGGCGCGTAAACTTCTCGTACGCCTCCATCCTCACGGTAAAAATGCGTTGCTCCTTTCCGGCGCATTGCGTAGACCCAATCAGGCGCCTCGATGCCTTGCTTCTCCATGTCTTTCAGCACGACATCCACACCCAGCGCATCCCAGATCTCAAAAGGCCCTTTATCCCAACCAAATCCCCACCGGATAGCGCGGTCAACATCGGCGGGGTTATCCGTGATCTCCGGAATACGACGCGCCGCATACGCCAGCACGTCCAGCGTAGTGGTTCGGAAAAACGCTCCGGCGCGGCCATCCTGTCCATAGAGCGCCTTCAGGCGCCCCTCCAACCCATCCGCTTTCCAGATGCTCGCCAGATCGCCCAGCTTTTGCTCTCGGGAAGTTTCATATTCACCCGTGTGCGGATTGATCGACTTGATCTCTCCTTGCTCCTTCCGGTAAAAGCCGGCCCCCGTTTTTTCACCGAGTGCTCCATTCCGTACGAGTTGCTCCAGAAGGGCCGGCGCGCGAAATGCTTCACGGCTTTCGTCCTCCGGCGTCTTCTCATACAGATTCCGGGCTACGTGCATCATCACGTCCAGCCCCACCAGGTCGGCCGTACGGAAAGTAGCGGATTTCGGCCTGCCCACCAGAGGCCCCGTCAGGGTATCAATCTCTTCTATGGTATAATCGCCCTCTGTAAAAGCCTGAACGGCTTTCATCAGAGCATACACGCCTATGCGGTTCCCGATGAAATAAGGACGGTCTTTCGCAACGACGATTCCCTTTCCGAGATGAATCCTGCCGAACGCTGCGACCCTGCTAACCACATCCGGATCTGTGTCCCCGGTAGGAATGAGTTCGAGCAGTTTGAGGTAACGGGGCGGGTTGAAAAAATGCGTGCCTAGAAACCGGCGCTTGAAGCTCTCCGAACGTCCTTCCGCAATCTCTGAAATGGGAAGCCCGCTGGTGTTGGTGGAAATCACGGCATCGGGCCGAGCGGTTTTCTCGATACGCTCCATCATCGCGCGTTTGATGTCCATACGCTCGACAACAGCTTCGATGACCCAGTCCACAGCGCCTACCTGCGCGAAATCATCATCGAAGTTCCCCGGCAGTATACGCTGAAACGCATCCTTTGAGAAAAACGGATCGGGCTTCGACTTCCGGGCTTGTTTAAGACCTTTTTCTACCAGCGCATCCGGATTGCCTTCTTCCGGCGGGGCCATGTCCAGCAGGTAAACCTGAAGGCCCGCATTGGCGAGATGAGCTGCAATCTGCGCGCCCATCGTGCCGGCTCCCAGCACCGCTGCCGTTCTAAATGGCCGCCAGGCAACGTAATCAGGAATTTGCGTTTCTCCTGTACTGGAAGAAGCCGGCTGCTGCGTGTGAGAATCGATCTTTGTTGTTTCCATTGAAAGGTTATCTACAGAATATCTATTTGTCATATGGAAGGGTGAGGAGCGTCGCCTGCCCCTCCGGAGGCAGGCCCGCATCTACACGAAAGCGCTCAACCCGGTGATGGCGCGCCCTACCACCAGCGAGTTTATCTCGTTCGTTCCTTCATAGGAGTAAATCGCTTCCGTATCAGAGAAATACCGGGCCACATTGTGCTCGAGCAGAATCCCGTTGCCGCCATGCAGATCGCGGGCGAGAGCGACGGTTTCGCGGCAGCGTGCTGCCGTGAACACCTTTGCAAGCGAGGCGTGCTCATCCCGCATCCGGCCTCCGTCCTGCAACTGGGAAAGGCGCAGGCACATGGTCTGCATGGCTGTGACATTGCCCAACATATGGACCAGCTTATCCTGAATAAGCTGAAAGCCACCGATAGGCCGCCCAAACTGTTTTCGTTCGCGTGCATACCTGAGCGAATGCTCATAGGCGCCCATTGCACAGCCTACTGCCTGCCAGGCCACCCCTGCACGGG
>CBDUBU010000385.1:0-3681 GCA_965365465.1 uncultured Rhodothermaceae bacterium | reverse complement strand
GTGGATCAGGGGCTGTGGTGGACGCGCTCTCTACCCAGAGCGGTCCCGTCAAGCTGGTGGCGATGGCGGATGTTTTCGAGTCGCGCCTCAAGGCCAGCTATGAAGCGCTGAAGGCCGAGAATGAAAAAGGCGTAGATGTGCCCGAAGAAAGAAAGTTTATCGGGCTGAATGCCTACAAGGATGCGATGGATGCGCTGCGTCCCGGCGATGTGGTCATTCTTGCCACTCCGCCCGGTTTCCGATGGGTGCATTTCAGGTATGCCATCGACAAGGGCCTCAACGTGTTCATGGAAAAACCCGTCACGGTGGATGGCCCCACCTCCCGGCGTATGCTCGAACTGGCCGAGGAGTCAGAGAAAAAAAATCTCAAGGTGGGCGTCGGCCTGATGGTGCGGCATTGCCGGGGCCGCCAGGAACTCTGCGACCGCCTCTGGTCCGGGCAGATCGGCGACATCGTGACCATGCGAGCCTACCGGATGCACGAGCCGGTCGGCTACGCCTTTTCTCCGCCGAAACCGGCAGACATGAGCGACCTGATGTACCAGATCCAGCGCTTTCACAGTTTCCTGTGGGCAAGCGGCGGCCTCTACAGCGATTTTTACATCCATCAGATCGACGAGTGCTGCTGGATGAAAAACGCCTGGCCGGTCAAGGCGCAGGCCACGGGCGGCCGCCACTACCGGGGCAATGCCATCGATCAGAACTTCGACAATTACTCCGTCGAGTATACCTTCGATGATGGAACGAAGCTGTTTCTCTACGGACGGACAATGGAGGGGGCGTACCGCGAAATGGCAAGTTATGCCCACGGCGCCTGGGGATCGGCTATCATCTCGACCAATGGGCACACGCCGGGGCAGGTTCGCATCTTCAAAAGCCAGGACCTCGCGCAGGCAACTCCTGTCTGGGCCTTTCCGCAGCCGGAGCCGAACCCCTACAAAATGGAATGGGTAGACCTGATGGAGGCGATCCGCAAGGATGAGCCTTACAATGAGGTCAAACGCGGCGTCCAGGCCAGCCTCATCACCTCGATGGGACGCATGGCCGCCCACACGGGCCAAGTGGTCACCTATGATGAGATCCTCAACTCCGATCACGAATTTGCGCCGGGACTGGATACCCTCACGGAAGGCTCTCCCGCCCCTCTGACTGCCGATGCGCAGGGGCGGTATCCGGTTCCTGAACCGGGCATCAAGGTGAAGCGCGAATATTGATCCTCCGGCTCCGGCAACCGGCATCGCGGCGCTTATCTCGCAAATACAGTTCAAGCGGGCAGGAGGCTTTCCTGTAAAAGGAAGGGCCTCCTGCCCGCTTTTTTTACTTCACCAGCATCATTTTTTGCGTCCTTGTGAAGGAGGACGTACGCAGCCGGTAGACGTAAAGGCCGCTCGGCAGCTGTGATGCATCAAACACGACGGCATGGGCGCCGGCGCTCCGGCGTCCGTCAACCAGCGTGATGACCTCGCGCCCGACCGCATCGTATACCGTTAGCCGCACCTCGCTATCCACCGGCAGATCGAAGCGGATGGTAGTCGCCGGATTGAACGGGTTCGGGTAGTTCTGATGCAGCGCGTATTCCCGAATCACCTCTCCCTGCGCTTCTACGGATACGCCTGTCGCATCCATGATCGTGAACGGCTGTGCGCTCCTGTCAGCAATCGTCTCGTCTAGGCTGCTCCTGATCTGGATGGTGTATCCGGTCCCCAATGGCAGGTCCAACCCCACCTCCCATTCAAAAGCGCCGTCGCTCTCGGTGACAGCCAGGGTGTCTACCAGATCCCCATTCCGGTACAGTTCCAGAACGACATCCTCTTCGAGGTTGTCGGCCCAGCGAATGTAGTATTTCAGCCCGCGCTGCCATGCTGCGCCCGCCCCCGGCGCACTGAGCGAAACAAAGGGCAATGCGGTAACGAAGCGCTGCACAGGCGACCAGTCGCTCACTCCCGCGTCATTGGAAGCTTTGACGCGCCAGTAATAGGCCGCATTTTCCTCCACATTCTCCAGCGTATACAGGGCTTCGGTCAGAAAGGCCTCGTCAACGACCAGTTCCGAGAAGAGCGAGTCATGTGACACCTGCAACGCATAGGATGTCACATAGCCTACAGGCGTCCAGCGCAAGGCGACAGGCTTTGCCTGGTTCACGCTTCCCGGATGAACCGGGGCAAAAGGTTGAGGAGTGAACACCACCGAGGCAAAGTCCGGGGTTGCGAGGATGAATTCGCCGAACTTTCTGGTGTTGGCGACCAGCTTTTGCGTCGCCGGATTATAGGTGGTTGCCAGCGGAACGAACAACCCTTTCCCCTCGAACTCGCGGTGGTAAACGAGCGTGTTCTCCGGGTCTTTGATGCGCCACCGGCCTACGTCGAACGACACGTCCGCGTCGATGCCGTTGATGGCAAAGTTGCCCAGCACCATACGCGCCGGCATGACACGCGGCGCCTTGCCGGGAAATTCAGGATAAAGGGGCGCGTAGTTGTAAGCAGCCACGCTGAGTTCATTGTACCCGTCCCCTTCCAGGGTGTTGATCTCAACCGTGACTCCGGTATCCTTCTCTCCGGCAAACACATAGCTGTTTCCGGGAGCCACTTCGGTGATCACGACCTCGGAGGCAGGCTCCGTGCTGGTGAAGGGCAAACGGAACGCGCGATAGCTTTCGACATCCGGGGGCACGAACGAAAGCTCGTACACCTTCTCCCCGGCGGCATTCACTTCCGTAAAGGCAGGACTCGGTTTTCCGCTGCTCCCGCCCCACCCGATAACCGTGTTCCCGTTCGGCAGGCGTTGCGCGCTGCCCCGATGCCACCCGGCCACCAGCGTATCCGGTACATAGGTCCAGACCAGCTCGGCGGTGCGGTTTTCCTCGTCCAGCCTGAACTCATTCACCCGTGAGGAACGGGTCCCCTGCCGGTTGCCGTTGTCGTAGAGCAGCACGTTGCCATTGGGAAGCCGGTAAAAGGTGTGCCCCCCCACCATGCCAACGCCCTCTGTGCTGTCCACACCGATAAAGGAAAACTCGTTGTCCTCACCGCCGAGGTTCCACATGACTTCTCCGGTCTGGCGGTTTATTTTCTTGGCCCACTGCGGCGTGCCCAGCAGGATATGGCCGTCGTCATCCTGGCTGATGGCATTCAGGTGAAACAAACTGATGACCTGGCTCGTGGCCTGCCGGTCGGTAAACGGCCAGTCCTCGAACGAATAATGATCCCAGGAGCGCCACTGAAAGACGACGTTCTTTTCGGCATCCAGTTCTTGCACGACGCCGCCCGATACCAGC
The DNA here is from genome assembly GCA_965365465.1 of uncultured Rhodothermaceae bacterium. Classification (GTDB taxonomy): domain Bacteria; phylum Bacteroidota; class Rhodothermia; order Rhodothermales; family DASSAV01; genus CBDUBU01. Next base: position 407 of record CBDUBU010000385.1, on the reverse strand, counting down.
GCGTCGGGCCTTCCCCCCGGCGCAATAACGCTCATGTCAACCGGGGTCAGGTAGTAGCCGAACAGCAGGTAATGGCCGTTCGGGAGCATCTGGAAGTCATGGGCCTCCGCAACGTATCCGTTTCCCATCTGTACGCTGTCAATTACCGTGACGCTGCGGTCCATGATCTTGTGGACGACGTTGCCGCCTCCCGTATAGGAATGGTGCTCGAAAAAGTGCGCGTAGCTCAACAGCCCGTTCGGCTGCAACTTGAAGTCATAGGCATAGTCGTGTTCCAGTTCGCGGGCAAAAAGCGGCGAGCCGTCGTTGTTGAGCACCATGAGGTAATACCCGACGCCCTCGACCTCGCTGGAAACGGAAAGGTAGATGTAGCCGTCGCCAATCGCCGTGCTGTCATAGACCTCAAC
>CBDUBU010000384.1:0-3709 GCA_965365465.1 uncultured Rhodothermaceae bacterium | reverse complement strand
TAGAGCGTCTGACTACGGATCAGAAGGTCGGGGGTTCAAATCCTCCCGGGCACGCTCTGAAAGCGCCCCTCACGATACCGTAAGGGGCGCTTTTACTTTTTGCGAACCGTTCTCGGCGGATGCTGAATTCGGGTGCTTTGTCAAAAAACGTAACCAGACCCTACCGTTTCACCCCCGCGTGTGCGGGAGAAGGTGAGTGGGTTGCGGGTCTGTGCGCTGGCGAGGATGGCCTTTGGGTACGGGCGCCTGACCTTGCTGACTCGGCAACCGGTCAGGTTGCCGCTTCCGGTAATCATGGTGAAGTGTTCTCACCGGGAGCGCAAAAGGAAACGCCGCGTGTTCAGACAGTTGCTTCCTCGTAGGGCTTACCCAGGGGCGGCTTGTATGGGATGGGCGCCGGGCGTATTTTTAACGGAATCCAACTTTAACAGCCCTACTACATGCATACCGACCTTCCTGAGTTTGTCTCATTTGACGCCGCCGCTGGGATCATCGTGGGTGTCGAGCCGGTGGAGCGGCGTCTGAGTGACCTCGCCGGCTGTTTTATGGACGATGATGCCTACCGGGCCGCGCTGGATGCGAACGACCCGGTGGTGTATTCGGTCTCCTCGGTTGCCCCTGCCGACGGCGACGGTCAGTTGCACTACGGACTCGGACGCATCAATCCGGGAAAAGTGGGCAACGAGTACTTTCTTACCAGGGGCCATTTGCATGAGCGCCGCGAAGCCGCCGAGTTGTACGTCGGCCTTGAAGGTGAGGGATTGATTCTGCTCGAAGACGAGCGTACTGGCAAGAGCTGGCTGACGCCGCTGAAGGCGGGCAGCGCTGCCTATGTGCCGGGATACGCCGCCCACCGCACCATCAACACGGGAAACGTGCCGCTCGTTTACCTCGGGATCTATCCCGCCGATGCCGGGCACGACTACGCGCCGATTGCCGAAAAGAACTTCCGTCAGGTGGTGGTCGAAGTGGACGATGCGCCGAAGGTCGTGGACCGCGCGTCAGCGTCGGGCCGATAACCCCTGGAACCCCTCCTCAAACTGGCCCCACCGGATCTCTTTCCGTGAACGGATCGAGCGCCGGAGGCTTCCAACCAAACGAAGTGAATATGTCTGTTCCTGCAACAAGACCGCCATTTATCTGCTACGGTACGTTGTTGTTGCTGGGTATGTCTTTGTGTATGACCGTCGCGCCGCGCGTTGCCGGTGCGCAGCAGCGCGTCACGATGTCCCTGAACGGTACATGGGAGGTCGCCGAAAGCGTTTCGTCCGACCGGGCGCCTGACGACTACCCCCATACCGCGCCGGTCCCCGGCCTGGTGCGCCTCGCCTCGCCTGCCTTCGAGGATGTGGATGCCTTCCTGAGCCGGGAGCACCTCCGAAACGGCCACGTCAACGTCAAGATCGATACCAGCGGTCTCGCAGGAACTGCAGGAATTTCCCTCCAGGATCGGGACTACTACTGGTACCGGACAAATTTCCGCACTCCGGATGAATACACCGTCGCGCGGCTCGTAGTGAACAAGGCGCAGTTTGGCGTCGCCGTGTGGCTCAACGGCAAGAAGGTCGGCGAGCACCTCCACTGCTTCACCCCCGGCAAGTTCGACCTCAGTGACGCGATCGACTGGAGCGGTGAGAACACGCTTGTCGTGCGCGTCGGCGCTCATCCGGGGATGCTGCCCCTGGAAGTCGCCTGCGGCACGGACACGGAAAAGATCCACTGGACTGCGGGCATCTACGACGATGTGTCGTTGCTTTTGTCGGACGACGTGACGGTAGAATCGGTCCAGGCAGCCCCCCGGATAGGGGAGTCGGAGGTCCTCGTTCAGACGCGAATCAAAAATCGGGGTGGGGAGCCGCGAACGTTTGCCCTCACGCAGCGCGTTTACACCTGGAAAGGCGGACAGGAGGCCTCGCCGGAGGTTTCGGAACGCCTCACGCTCACTCCCGGTGAAGAGCAGACGGTGACGCAGACGATCTCGCTTCGGAACGCCCGCCTCTGGAGCCCCGAAGACCCCTTCCTCTACGTGCTGGCGACGAGCACAGGCGCCGACAGCGCCGCGACCCGGTTTGGTATGCGCGAGTTCCGCACCGACACAGCCACAAAGCGTGCCTACCTGAACGGCAAGCCGATCTTTTTGCGGGGCAGCAACATTACGCTGCACCGCTTCTTTGAGGATCCCGCACTCGGGCCGTATGCGTGGGATGACGCTTGGATCCGAAAGCTGCTCGTGGACCTTCCCGACCGTATGCACTGGAATGCGTTTCGCTTCTGCATCGGCCCCGTCCCGCAGCGGTGGCTCGACGCGGCCGACGAGGCCGGACTGCTCATCCAGAACGAGTTTTTCATATGGTTCACGCGCCCCGAATGGGATGCCGCCGACCTCGTCCGCCAGTACGCTGACTGGATGGAGGATAACTGGAACCACCCGAGCGTTGCGATCTGGGATGCCAACAATGAAACAACTGACCCGGAACTCTTCGACCGAATCATTCCCGCAGTGCGGGACCTTGACCTTTCGGATCGGCCGTGGGACAACGGCTACAACCTGCCTGTCGGGCCGAACGACATCGTGGAGGACCACCCCTACGGCTATGGCGTCAGTGAGGTGATCGGGAACGGCCGGTACGGTTTCATGGAGGCGCTGACGGCCCCCAAGAGCGTCAACGCCCCGCACCCGAGCGCACACCCGGTCATCATTAACGAATATGGCTGGCTGTGGGTACACCGCGACGGCGCGCCCACGCGGCTGACCGCCAACCGCGGCATTTATCCGGAGGAAATGTCCGGGCCGGAGAAGATCGAGCGAAATGCCTATCTGCTTGCCGCCGAGACAGAGATGTGGCGGTCGCACCGGAACGCAGCCGGCGTCCTGCACTTCGTCTACCTGACGAGCGATCACCCCGATGCATTTACTGCCGACCACTTCCGGGACGTCCGCCGCCTGGAACTGCACGAGCCATTTGAAAAATATGTGTCAGAGGCGTTCAAGCCGCTCGGTGTGTACCTGAACCTGTGGCAGCCCGCCGTTCGCGCCGACTCGGTCGGGCTGTTCCCGATCCTCACGCAGACGGTCGAGCTGCCGCGCACGTACGGTCCCAACCAGGCGCCGGTGATGATTGTGAACGATCATCAGGAAACGATGGAAGGTTCGCTGTCGCTGGTGATCGAGCGGGCCGATGGGGAGGTTGTGCATACTGTGGAGCGACTGTTTTCCGTTCCGGCGCTCGGACAAATGACGTATCTGATGGATCTCATACTGCCGCCCGTGCCCGGTTCGTACCGGGTGATGGCGACGGCTAAGCCGAAGGGAGCAGAGACCACAACGAGCTTCCGGCGGGTGGAGGTAATCCCTGCGCCATGAGGGTGCTCGCGGTAGACCTTGGCGGCAGTCACGCCGCCTGCGCCGTCGTGGACGACGGCGCTGTGCTTGGCGAGCGGTCGATTGCACTCTCCGGCGCGGACGGGCTTCGGCGGGCGCTCGGCCCGATTGCGGAGACGCTGCGGGACCTCGCGGCGGAGGCCCGGGTTCCGCTCGACACCTGCGCGGGCATCGCCTTCGGTTTTCCGGGCCTCGTCGATGCCGGCCAGGGACGGGTGCTATCAACGAATCGCAAGTATGCCGATGCGCCCGAGTTGGACCTGGCGGAGTGGGCGGCATCGGAACTGCGGCTCCCGCTCCGCCTCGAGAACGATGCCCGGCTGGCGC
>CBDUBU010000383.1:0-3711 GCA_965365465.1 uncultured Rhodothermaceae bacterium | reverse complement strand
GGACGATGGGGAGGAGGCTGTAGAGAAATAGCGCGACCAGCGCAGGAGGGCCTCCGATGCCGAGCAGGGGAATCATGAACACCAGCAGGGCCAGCGACGGAATGGTGTAGATGACGCCCACGGCGCCCAGGATGAACTGCCCGAACCGGGGGCGTTTCGCCGCTGCGATGCCGAGGGGAATGGCGAGCAGGATGGCGGCGGAAAGGGAGAGCAGGACCAGGTAAAGATGCTCGCGCGTGTACGTCCACAGGCGTCCGGCGCGGGATGTCTGCTGCCCGTCGGTATCGAGATCCAGGCCGAAAGCGCCGTTGATAAAATGCGCGGCGACCTGCCCTTCCGGAATATGGTCGATTTTGGCCTGCGCGTTCATCTGCACCATTTCCTTTCCTGAAACGGCATCCTCCAGTCTTTTCAGGACCTGCTCCGCACCGGTCGCCCGTTCGGCCAGATCGGCCCGGTACAGCAGCACGGCTTCGTAGGGCGGGAAATAGCCGGCATTATCCTCCAGAACCCTCAATCCATAATAGGCGATCTCCGCATCCGTCGAATAGAGGTCCGTCAGGTCGATCGCGCCGGTTTCGAGGCCCCGGTAAGCAAGGTCATGGTCGAGGCCCCGGACGTTTTGCTGCGGCAGGCCGTACCGGTCGCGCAGCCCCGGCCAGCCATCCTGCCGGTCCATGAACTCGTTGCTGAAACCAAACCGGAGAGCCGGGTGGCGGCGCAGGTCTGAAATCGACCGGATGCCAAGCTCAGCGGCGCGGGCTTCTTTCATGCCGAGGGCATACGTGTTGTTGAAGCCGAGGGGAGCGGTCATGCGGATGCCTGCCTCTGCGAGCGCGAGGCGCAACTGCTCCGGCGTGCGGAGGCTTTCCCGGACGAAGATCTCCTGAATCAGCGTTCCGGTGTACTCCGGATATACGTCGATCTCGCCGGAGCGCAGCGCGTTCCAGAGGAACCGCGTGCCGCCGAGCTGGTCTCGGTGCGAGGCCGCAAAGCCTTCCGCCTGGAGAAGCTGCGTCACGGTTTCCGCGAGGATGACGGACTCCGTGAACTTCTTTGAACCGACAACCACCGGGGCGCCGCTTTCCTGTGCGGCGACAGGCAGAGCCGGGAGGATGGCAGCCTGCATCAAAACGAGCAGCAAGAGGCAGCGGAAAGCAAAAGCGCTCACGATGATGCCTCTGCCGAAAAGGTTTCCAGGGGGCTGCGCTGCGCGTTGATGAACGCCGCGACGAAAGGTTCGGCAGGCTCCTGCAACATAGACCGGAGCGTTCCTTGCTGGACGATGCGCCCGTCGCGCATGAGCAGGATAGCATCTGCGAAATAGGCGGCCTCTCCGAGGTCATGCGTCACCATCACCACCGTTTTGCCGAGGCGGCGGAAGATCTCCCGGAGGTCCTGCTGCAGCGAAGCGCGGATCATCGGGTCGAGGGCGCCGAGCGGTTCATCGAGCAGCAACAGATCGGGGTCGAGCGCGAGCGCCCGCATGAGGCTCACGCGCTGGCGCTGGCCGCCGGAAAGCTGCGCCGGAAAGCTGCCGAGCCGGTCGACCGGAAGGCGGGTCAGGTCGGCAAGCTCGCGGAGGCGCTCGTCCTGCTGCTTCTTGCTCCAGTGCAGGTGACGGGCCATGAGCAATACGTTTTGCCGGGCCGTAAGGTGCGGAAAAAGGCCGCCATCCTGAATGACATAACCCATGCGCAGGCGGGCCTGCCGGACGTTTCGTGGCGTAAGCGCCTCGCCGTCAAACCGCACCGTCCCTGCATCGGGCAGGATAAGCCCGTTCATCAGGCGCAGCACCGTCGACTTGCCGCACCCGCTCGGGCCGATAAGGACGGTGGTTTTCCCGGCTTCGGCGGCAAGGGAGAGGGGGCGCAGCGCCTGGGTGCTGCCGTAGGTTTTGGAAACGTGTTCGAGCGCGATCATAACACACGGGGTTTTCCGGGCAGTTTGCAGGGTGAGGCAGCAGGCGATGAAAAACAGGCCGGCTGCGCAACCAGCAATGCAACAAAAGCCGAACGCTCCGGCAGGCGAAGCAGGGTGTAGAATGGATCGGAAAGAGGTTGGTTTCATGGCTGGCATCCGGGGTTCGAGGTCTTTCCGGTTCGGGTCTGCGCTTTTCGGGCAGGCTTGAGAAACTGTCAGGGGTTGTTTTGCGGTCTGCTGCGGTTTTTCGTGACGTAGTACGGCAGGCGTTCAGGGTTTGCCTGTTCCTGCCTTCGAGGCGGCAGCCGTTTCAGAAGATAGGGCCTGGTTCTCAGGCGGAACAGGTTATTCCTGCAACCTGCCCGGCTTGCAGGGCGGGGCGTCTGGAGGCATGGTGAGGGGCAGGCCCCGCAGCGGTTCGGCAGACCCACGGGGGCGGCGCACCCGGCGAAAACGACCTTGCAACCTTACCGAACAGGTTCTTGCAGCTTGAGAGGAAGGCGCCTTTCGCAGGATAAGGGCGAGGGTTCTCGCTGTAACCTCCCGGCGCGGCTGTGTATGAAGATCCTGAGAGGAAAACAGAGGGAAAGCACGGGTTCGGCGGGTGCAGGATCATGCGCCTTGACAGGGCGTGAAAGCGTGTGTATTTTGACAAGCCTTTGATGGAAGCGCCAATGTAGCTCAGTTGGTAGAGCAGCTCACTCGTAATGAGCAGGTCGGCGGTTCGAGTCCGCCCATTGGCTCCTGTAAAAACGCCTTCGACGCAATGCCGGGGGCGTTTTTGCATTTATTCGCTTTCAAACCCTTCCCCGAACCCTTTGCCCCAGCCTTTCCTTTTCCCAACCAACCCGACCCTCCCGTTTTTACACCGGAGGCCGGCTGGTTGTTGTGGTTTTGATTATTTGTTCTTCCTTACTGGTTCTTTGTTATAGGCTGCGCTTCCGCCGATGTCGGCGCTTCTCCGATATTCGAACAACCGCCGATGTCGGCGTTTTGTAGGTTTCGGTGGAAGCGAAAGTCTGCCGCTCGGTTCTCCTGTCGCAAGTGAACCCGTCTCAGGAACGAGAGGGCATGAAAGGGTCACCAGATGGTTTCGATGTCGCTCGACTGGATGGCAAAATCTCTTGTGACGAGCGGAAGACCCAGGCGCCGGGCAGTCGCGGCAATGATGCGATCAGGCATGTCAGGTATGACGGTGCGCTCGACCTGTCGCAATGCTTCTGCTACGTCCAGATCAAGTGGAACGACGGAGATACGAGCGCCGGGTAGGCGAAGCAGATCCAGCAGGCGTTGCAAGGCAAGTTCCGGAAGGCGTCCCTTCTCGACAAGGTAGATCACTTCGACGACCGTGATGGACGCGAGATACAACCGGCCTTCCCGGTATGCCGCATCAATGTGTGTGCGCGCTGCCTCAGAAAGTCGATCCGAGTCCAGGGCGTACCAGATGGCTGCATGAGTATCGAGGACGACGCTCATCTTACGGCAGATCCCTGTGCGGAAAATTGCTCCACATCTGGCGGCGCGCCTCATCGATGGCGTCCGCGTCGATCTGGATGTTCAGGTCGCTCCACAAACCGCGCATAGGCTGGTTAGGCGCCGCTTCCGGAGCCGATTGCTGTTCGCGCAAGGATAAAAACTCGATGAAATCGATCACGGCTTGCCGGCGTTCCGGCGGCAGCGACCGCATCTTGTTGATCCAGCCTTTCTCGGAGATCATACCTGGTTCGGTTTTATGCTGCCGCTCGCGGCGGCCTCGCTAACGCTTATACATCGCGCACCTCATCCGAA
>CBDUBU010000382.1:0-3713 GCA_965365465.1 uncultured Rhodothermaceae bacterium | reverse complement strand
CTAGAAACACTGAATGGATAGCCGGCTGTTCGTTCTCACGCGGAGCAACAAGATGAGAGCTTCCCGTGAACGCCCAAAAGATAGGCACTACGAACCTCCCTAATCACACAGTTCGTGAAAAACGTATCAAGGGCTGCGAGGATGCTATGATTACACGATTAGGATCAGGCCCATCCAGAAACTACTCCCGGTGACGAATATACAAGAAGCGCCCTGCCCGGCGCTCGTTCAGGCAGTTTCACCAGTTATTACGCCGCAGCGGATCCTATGAAGTATTCATTTATACGTTTGCTCTGTGTTCTGCTTCTTGCAGGAATTCCGACGCCGCTCTCAATGGGGCAGTCCGCATCCCCCAGGAATCCCCCGCATCTCTCTACACAGTTCTATCCTCTCGATCTGCCTGCACCCAGCGTTTACAGATCGGCTTCGGGTGAACCCGGTCCTGCCTACTGGCAGCAACGCGCCGATTACCATATTCAGGCCACACTGGATGCCGACACACACCAGGTTACGGGTACAGAGACCATTACTTATACCAACAATGCTCCTCAGTCCCTGAAATACCTGTGGGTTCAACTGGATCAGAACCTTTTTCGTCCGGATAGTCGCGGCGCAACCCTGCAAGCCCCCCTGTCGCGCTGGCGGGGATCTTTTGAGGAGGGCGGCTTTGACATCAGCCGCGTCGAGATCGTCCAGAATGGGGAACACAGAGAGGCTTCTTATCTCATCGACGATACACGTATGCGCATCGCGCTTGATGAGCCGATGCCGCCCAACGGCTCACAGATAGACATCATCGTGGATTTTGCCTTCAACGTTCCGGAGTATGGCGCCGATCGAATGGGTCGCCTCTCCGTTAAGCATGGCGTCGTATATGAAGTCGCGCAGTGGCACCCACGTATGTACGTGTATGACGATATCCGTGGGTGGGATCCCTTGCCCTACCTGGGGCAGGGCGAGTTTTATCTTGAGTATGGAACGTTCAATGTTGAACTGACCGTTCCCCGTGAATTTATCGTAATGGGTCCCGGCGATCTGCTCAACCCGGATGAAGTGCTTACAGCCGATCAGCGTTCGCGCCTGGAACGAGCCAGACACAGCGATGAAACAGTGGTAATTATCGGACAAGACGAAGTAGGCAAACCGGAGGCGCGTCCCACCGGGAATGGACCGCTAACATGGAAGTTCAGGGCGGAAAACGTGCGTGATTTCGCATGGGCCGCGTCGCAGGCTTTTATATGGGATGCGGCAAGCTGGGAATCCGTACTGATTATGTCTGCCTACCCGGAAGAAGGATTGGGGGCTTCACTCTCAAGCAACGCCCCCGGCTGGGAAATGTCCACGCAGTTTGCTCGGCACACAATCCAGCACTATTCCGAACAATGGCATCAGTACCCATACCCGGTTGCTATCAACGTAGCAGGCATTGTGGGCGGTATGGAATATCCACAGATCGTTTTCTGCAGTGTCAGGGCGCGAGGAACTTCGCTTTTCGGCGTCACCGATCACGAATTCGGTCATAGCTGGTTTCCCATGATCGTCGGCAGCAACGAGCGCCGCCATGCGTGGATGGATGAGGGTTTCGACACCTTTATAAACTACTACTCCGGCATAGCCTATTATGGCGATGATGCCGCCCGAAACAGCGACCTTGCCTCCGACTTCATAGCCGGCCTGATGCGCTCGCCAGTGGCAAATCAGCCCATCGAAACAGCACCCGACTATATTGGCGACAACGGACTTGGCTTCCTGGTCTATCGCAAGCCGGCAAAAGGACTTGTCATGCTGAGAGAAGTTGTCCTGGGACCGGAGCGTTTCGATTCCGCGCTCCGCGCCTATATTGCCCGGTGGGCCTTCAAGCACCCCCAACCTGCCGATTTCTTTCGCACGATGAATGATGTGGCTGGAGAGGATCTTGATTGGTTCTGGAATGGATGGTTCAATACGACACATACCCTGGATCAAGCCATTCAAGGGGTAGCAATTCGCGGCAAACAGACGATGATTATGGTCGCTAACAGGGGTGAACTGGTAATGCCTGTAGCCCTGCATATTACACGCGCAAACGGCGCCCACGAACAGTACGAAATCCCTGTAGAAGCATGGTCGAGAGGAGAAGTCTTTGAGCTCCTTGTTCCGGGAAACAATGTCGCCGGCGTGACCATTGACCAGGACGGCCTTCTGCCCGATACGGATCGCACCAATAATACCTGGCGCCTGGATAAGGACCCGACTTCTACGGTTGAGCCAACCCAACCGTAAATCCTTCCCCGCTGCATACTTCTGCCGACACGCTGCAAGCACACGCGAACAGTCGAATTCTGCATGGAGACCGCAACTGCCGGGGAACGTTCATATATTGCGCGCTTCTTCCAGTGTTATTCCTGAAAGCGCCTGTCTTATGATATTTGCATCTCTTCTACGGGGCACTCTTGGTCTTGCAGTTATACTGGCTATCGCCTTTCTGACATCCAATGCCCGCCGCAGCATTAACTGGCGAACCGTAGGGTCAGGTCTGCTTCTCCAGATCATCCTTGCCGTTTTCATCCTGAAAGGAACGGCTATGGGCAGCGTTTTTGCGCCTCTGGGATGGCCGAAAGCTTTCTTTTCCTGGGTCAGCTCTTTTTTCGTGATCGTCCTCAATTTCACAACAGAAGGCGCTCGATTCATCTTCGGCAACCTGGCGCTGGGGCCAGGTAATGACGGGAGCCTGGGAGTAATATTTGCATTTCAGGTGCTCCCTACCATCATCTTCTTCGGCTCTCTCATGTCCATTCTCTACTACCTGGGCATCATGCAAAGGGTCGTGCAGGGGATGGCGTGGCTGGTGAGCCGGATGCTGGGAACCAGCGGCGCTGAGTCGCTGTCCGTGACTGCCAATATTTTTGTCGGCCAGACCGAAGCCCCTCTCGTGGTACGACCTTTCCTGTCCTCCATGACGCATTCAGAATTGATGGCGGTGATGACGGGCGGCATGGCAACCATCGCGGGTGGGGTCATGGCCGCCTACATCGCCATGCTGGGCGATTCGTTTGCACAGGCGCAAGGTCTTCCGCTGGATACGGCCCGGCTTCTATTTGCCGAACGACTCCTGGGAGCGAGTGTCATGGCCGCACCCGCCGCTCTTGTGCTGGCTAAAATGATCGTCCCTGAGACGCAAAAGGCAGCAACCGAAAGCAGCGTCACGGTAGCTATAGAACGGGAGGAGCAGAACGTGATCGATGCGGCTGCGCGGGGAGCAGCCGATGGCCTGAAACTCGCGCTCAACGTTGGCGCCATGCTAATTGCCTTTATCGCCTTGATCGCCATGTGCAATTATATTCTCGGTTGGGCAGCAGGCCTTTTCGGCGCTAGCCTGTCTCTGCAACAACTTTTCGGATGGGCGCTGGCGCCCCTTTCATGGCTTGTCGGCGTTCCGTGGAGCGATGCCGTAACTTTTGGCTCCCTGCTGGGGACGAAGATTGTGCTGAATGAGTTCGTAGCCTTTCTCGGCCTTGCAGACAGCATCGAGGCTGCTGCCCTCTCCCAGAAGGCAGTCACGATGGCAACCTTTGCACTCTGCGGGTTTGCCAATTTTTCATCCGTCGCCATTCAAATCGGCGGCATCGGCCCTCTTGCACCGGAACGGATCTCTGAACTGGCCCAACTGGGCCTTCGGGCTTTGCTGGCAGGTACGCTGGCAAACCTTATGACCGCCACTATTGCAGGCGTTC
>CBDUBU010000381.1:0-3717 GCA_965365465.1 uncultured Rhodothermaceae bacterium | reverse complement strand
GCGGCGACAGGAGCACCGCCAGCATCCCTCCCTGCGCTGCAACTTCCGGGTCCAGCGGCAGCATCCCATCCTGCGCCTCCATTACCCGAACTGCCCGGCGAGCTATTTGCAGCGACAACGCCCGCGCCTGCGTTCCGGAAACGATCCCACCGCCCGGATCCCGGAAGAAATCGGGGCCAAACCGGTCGAGCATTCCCTGTCTGAGCACACACACACGCCCGTAGGCGCGTTCTATGTCCAGGGCTGCCTGTTCGTCCCGCTCGGCGCCCTGAACGAGACCTTCCAGTACGGCCTCCGGATCGGAAACGTCCAGCAGGAGGTCTACGCCTGCGCGGAGCAGCGCCGCTGCTTCCTTTCCGGCCTGCGCCGGTCCCGTCCGGATCGCGCCCATCAGCAGGCTGTCCGTGACGACCGCGCCCTGAAAGCCCATCTCGCCCCGGAGCAGGTCGTGCAGGATGGGGCGCGAGCGCGTAGCCGGAACCCCGCTTCCATCCAGCGCCGGATAGGCGACGTGGGCCGTCATCACTAGATCTACGCCCTCCTCGATGGCTGCCTGAAACGGCAGGCGGTCGGTGCGCTCCCATTCCGCCCGGTCGCTCCGGACGACGGGCAGCGTAGCATGGGAATCGTCGCTGGTGTTGCCGTGACCAGGGAAATGCTTGGCTGTCGTCAACAGCCCTTCGGCGCGGCAGCCCCGGATGTAAGCACGGACAAGACGCGCTGCCGTTTCCGGATCAGTCCCAAAGGCGCGGGTGGCGATGATCGGGTTGCGGGGGTCCCGGTTTACGTCGGCGACGGGGGCAAACGCAATGTGCAGGCCGCAGGCCAGGGCTTCCCGCGCCGTGGCACGAGCCGAGGATTCAAGCAGTCGATCCCCCTCGTCTCCGGCTGCGGCGTAGGCCATTGCGTGCGGGAATACCGTGGTGCCCTGCACCTGCTGCCCGGCGCCACGCTCGATGTCCGACGCAATCAGAAGCGGGTGCGGACTGAGCGCCTGAAGCCGGGCGAGATGCTCCGGCAGCGCCGGGAGCCTGCCGTTGAACAACACCAGCCCTCCTACCGGGCAGCGTTCCAGCAGCGCCGCAGCCCTTTCCATGTCCGCTTCCACGGCCACCGGCGGCGGCATGTTCGATCCGATGCGCGGAAACAGGAGTTGGGCGGCTTTTTTGCGGAGGGATAGCATGGATCAGTCTGGTCGGCTATTGCTGTAAACAAACCTGCCGGCAAACGAGGTAATCATAAACGCCGACTTGCCCATTTTTTCAGCGTCGTCAGGCATGGGAAGCGATCTACCGCACCCGTTCCAGATACACGGTGTGCAGTTCAAGCGCCCCCTCGCCGGGCGCGTCGATCAGCTCGACGGACAGCGTGACCGGGCCGCCATCGAGACGCAGCGCGCCGAGGTCGAGACGCGCCCACGCTTTTTCATACACCTCCTTGCGTGGGATGCGGTCGGGACTCGGCAGGGGCGCAGGATCATGGATGCGCGAAACGATGCCTTCCGTACGCTGATCTCCTGCGGATGCCCGGAGCCTGGCCCCCGCCTCCCGCGCCGTATAATCCACCGAGATGCGGTAGAGGCCCGCTTCGGCCACGTCGAGCAGCCATGAAGCACGGTCGGAAGGCGCTGACCAGCCGGTGAGCCAGTCGTTGGCCCACCCCTGCCCGCCTGCAAAATGCACGTTGCCCGCGAATTGGCTTTCAACCGCCGGGAGGGCCGTCACCGGCGCTTCCGGGTAGCCTGCCGGAATCCGGCGTTCGCCGTCCTGTCCCTTCGACACCTCCGCGAACCAATCATCATAGGCAGCAGCCATCCGGGCGACCCGTTCCGGGTAGTGTGCGCTCACGTCCACTTCCTCGCCGGGGTCAGCGTACATATCGTAAAGCTGCCAGGCATCCCCTTCCCGGACGAGCCGCCATCGGTCGGTGCGGACGGCGCCCGGATAGGCCTCCAGCCCTTTGCCGCGCAGATGATGCGTGAAGAGCATCCGATCTGCCGGAAAGTCGGCTTTGCCCAGAAGGGCGCTCGCCAGACTCGTTCCGTCCAGCGGCGGCCCATCGGGCAGCGGAACTCCGGCGAGTTCTGCGAGGGTCGGCAGCAGATCGATATGGGCGGCAAGGGTGCGAACGGCGGTCCCGGCCTCTATGCGGCCCGGCCAGCGGACGAACAGCGGAACCCGCGTGCCGCCCTCATGCACGCTGCCCTTTCTGCCGCGCATATGCCCGTTGTAGCGGTCGCCGTTCGGGCCATTGTCCGTCAGAAAAAGGACGATGGTGCGCTCCGCAAGCCCGTGGCGGTCCAGCGCGTCGAGCAGCCGTCCGAGGTTGTCGTCCACGTTCTCTACCATGGCGTACGCCGCAGCCGTCTCATCGTCCAGCCCCCGTGCCTTATACTTCTCGAAATACCGGTCGGGAACCTGGAAGGGGCTGTGCGGCGCGTTATAGGGCACGTAGGCCAGGAACGGGCGCTCCCTTGCGCGTTCGATGAACGCCAGCGCCGAGTCGGTCAGGACATCCGTGATGAACCCTTCCGTTTCCACCATCCGGCTTCCGGATGCGAGCCGTGTATTGAAGTAGTTGTTCCAGTGCCCTGCGGAGAAACCGAAAAAGGCATCGAAACCCTGTCCGAGCGGATCCGAAGGGAAGTGCCGTCCGTTGTGCCACTTGCCGAAGAGGCCCGTCGTGTAGCCTGCGCTGCGGAACGCTTCGGCCAGCGTGATCTCATCAGACCGCATCGTTTCGAGGCCGAACGTCACCCCCTGCGTGCCCGTCCGGAGGCTGTACCGGCCCGTAAGCAGACTGGCGCGGGTCGGCGCACAGACAGGACTCACATAGAACCGCTCGAACCACGCCCCCCCGCGGGCCAGCCGGTCCATGACCGGCGTGTCGATAATCGGATTTCCGTGACCGCGAATGTCGCCCCAACCCTGGTCGTCCGTCATGACCAGCAGAATGTTGGGGTGCTCTGCCTGCTGTCCGTGCGAAACGGGCGCCGTTGCCGGGAAAGCCATTAGCGCAAGTGCGATTGCTGCAATCCGTGTCTTCATAGATTTCCCAAAAAACAGTAAAATGATACTTCCACACCGGGATCAATCAAATGCGATCCGCGCGGCAAAAGTCAGTCGAACCGGCCCGAGCAGCCCGGAGGTTTTCAGCGGCGCGTCGGCCATGGGCGTCGACCAGGCGTTGGGCAGCCTTACAATGTTCGAGCGGGTCGTCCGATACGGCTCCGGAAGCCGGGCATCACCGACCAGCCGGTTGTTCAGCACGTTGGCGACCTCCACGACCAGCACATTCACGCCGGGCTGCACGGCCTCCGTCACGTCGAGCGTGTAGGGTGGATGCCAGACAATGCCGGGATGATGGCCGTTGAGGTAAACATCAGCCACTTCCCGCACGTCGCCCAGGTCCAGCAGAACCCGGCGGTTGCCGCCCAGGTCTTCGGCGGAAAGGCTGAAGGTGGTGTGGTAGGCGGCCACGCCGGAGAAATACCGGATGCCCTCCTCCTGTGCGTCGGTCCAGGAAATGAGCGACGGCCATTGAATGGAGACCGGCGCCCCGTAGCCGTGTGGAAAGCGCACTTCCCAGGGACCTCCGATTTCCCGATCCCGCCCAAGGCCGCCCACCTCTACGGTGCGCTCCTCCCCATTGCTCAGGGCCAATCGGTAGACGCCGGAGCGCCGGACGAGCAGTTCGCCGGCGTCGCTTCCAGGCTCT
>CBDUBU010000380.1:0-3723 GCA_965365465.1 uncultured Rhodothermaceae bacterium | reverse complement strand
GTTCGTCAGCACGCGCTGGAGCGCCGAGCGGTCCGCGTGGGCGGCGAGCCCGTCTATCGCCGCGACGTCGAGCTCTTCAGAACGCATTTTCCGCGCGGCTGTTTGCTGCTCAACAGCATCGGCTCCTCGGAAATGAAAAACTTCGCCGGCGCGGTCGTAGAAGACCAGGACGGGCACGGCTTTCACGTCGCGGCCACGGCAGCCGGTAAGGACGACGGCGACTTCTTCGTGGGTGTCGCGCCCGGCGTGCGCGTGCATAGCCTGAAGATCTTCAACGAAGAAGGGTACGCGCAGTCAGCGGATGCCATTGCCGCGCTCGATTACGTGGCGGCGAAAAAGCTGGCGAACCCGAACCTGCCGATCGTGGTCAACCTGAGCCTGGGGGCCGACGCCGGTTCGACGGAATACGGCGCGCTCGACCTGGCGATCCAGAGCGTCATCGGTACGGGCGTAACGTGCGTGCTGTCGGCAGGAAACGCCGGCGCGGATGCAGCCACCTTTACCCCGGCGCACGTGGCCGAGGCCGTCACCGTAGGCGCGTACGACGTGAACAACCAGTTCGCCGCGTTCTCGAACCGGGGTTCCGTCGTGGACATCCTGGCGCCGGGCGTCGATATTCCTTCGATGGGCGTGATGAGCAACACGTCGGTGCGGATGCTGAACAGCGGCACGTCGATGGCGGCGGCGCACGTGGCAGGCGCGGCAGCCTTGTTCCTGTCGCAGAACCCGAACGCCTCACCGTCGCAGGTACGCGAGGCGCTGGTTGCCAGCGGGCGCAGCACCGTTACGAGCGTCCCTTCGGGCACGACCGACAAGACGGTGTATGTGGGCAAGGACGGCGGCGTGAGCGAGATGAAAACGCCCCCCTTCTTCAGCTACGTCGTCGCCAGCGACGGCGACCTGAAGTTTGAAAAAGGAAACGTAAAGATGATGGCAGAGGGAAATCAGGCTATCAACGCCAGCGTCTTTACCAACAGCAAGCTGGAGTTCAAGACCACCTCCGACCGGATCGAAGGCTTCGGTTACTATGCGGGTGGGATCAGCGGCGCCAACCAGGCCAGCCGTGTGCTTGCGCCTCGCTACAATCCTTCCGGGCTGTCTCCGTTGCAGAAAACGGCTAAAATCGAGATCCCGGAGTTTAAAGCCGAGAACTTCAAGAGCATCGCCACGAAAACCTTCAAAGGCGACCTCAAGCTGAAAGGCTACTACACACTGGGCACACGCGAGAACCCGGCAATCTGGTATGTAGACGGCAACGTGAAAACGGAAGGAATGGTTTACTTCTCCGGGTATGGCGTCATCTACACGAAAGGCAACATTGAGCTCAAGCACACCGTGTGGAACGGCTTGCTGTCCACGGAAACGACGCTGGGCCTCTACGCCAACGGCGACGTCAAGCTGGATGCCGAAGGAACACGGCTCTCCGCGCAGCTTTTCGCCGATGGCAACGTTTCTTTCAAGGAAAACACCACCCTGTACGGCAACGTAACGGCGATGGGGAATGTGATTTTTGAAGGTCCTGCTACCCTGGTGTATCGCCCGGCCTCCCCGGTTCTGACCGAACCCTTCTGGCCGATGCAGCGGTAAGTAGAGCAGGTAAACCGGGTTTTGTTGGATGATGAACAGAGGGCGCTCCGGAGCGCCCTCTGTTCGTTTACTGCCGTTCGTCGCTGCGCTCGTTTCGGGGACTCGGAGGCGAGGTTCCGCAAGTCTCGGCCGTTCCGGCATTCCTGGGCCTGGGGATCCTCTCTCGCGTGGAGGCAGCGCAGAGCGGGCAGGCGGCGGTGTTTGCTCGCCGGGATCCGTGGTTGAGGACTGTCGGGAGCGCCCTTTGCAAGCACCTGCAAGCCATGAAACATAGCTCCTTCGCGCCCATCAGGAGGACAAGGAGGCAGAAGGGGAGAGAAAACCCGTCAGGTGTTGGAGGGCGCCGCCGGGTCTGCTGCATCCAGGCAGGCATTGAGCCGGGCAGCCAGCACGCGGACGTGCGGCTCCTCAAACATCTTGCCGTGCCGGCCCGGCGCCTCGACGATGTTCACCTCGCCTGCCAGTTCATCCCAGATGCCTGCGCCCGCTTCGGGACGGGTTCGCCGTCCGAGCAGGTCGGGTGCGGGTTCGCCCCGGAACAGGGTCAGCGCGCCCGGATAGGGGTGGAGGACATACTTACGCAGCGCGGCGGCATCGGCTTCCATCGTGAAGGCGCCTTCGAGGCTTTCGGGCAGGGACCTGCCGGCCAGCAGGTGCAGGCGGCCCATCCATTTCTTGACGGAGCGCTCTGCCCTTCCACTTTCATACGCCGCACGCTGCCGGGCCCAGGCAAGCAAGTAACGCGGCCCCTGCAGGAGGATGTTGCGGCTATGCCGGCGGGCCTTCTCCTCCAGCGTCATCGGCGTTTGCCGGATGCGGACGCGCCGGGGGCGACTTGCGTCGATCAGGGCCAGCAGCGCCACGCTCTCGCCCAGCGCGTGGAATTGCCGCGCCATCTCGTAGGCTACGATGCCCCCGAAGCAGAATCCGCCCAGATGGTAAGGGCCCGAGGGTTGCACGGCGCGGATTTCAGCCACATATCCGGCCGCCATCTCTTCAACGCTCTGCGTCGATAGGCGCTCGGGAGTGAGCGACTGCCGCAGCAGGCCGTAAAAGGGCCGGTCAGGGTCCAGGTAAGGGGCCAGTTTGCGGAAAAGAAACACGCCGAAGCAGAAGAACGGTGGTTTACTACTGCCGGATCGGATGGCGACAATCGAGGAACCCTCCGATGGCGCCGGGCGGAGCAGCGAGGCGCTGCCGTTCGTTGCCAGCCTTTCCTGCTCGCGTTTTGCCGCTGCATCGCGAGCGGCGGCAGCCAGGGCGGCGATGGTCTGGTTCTCGAAGAAGTCGCGCGGCGTCAGGGGCAGCCCCGCCCTGTTGGCCTCAACGCTGAGGTGGACCACCTGTAACGAGTTCATCCCGGCATCGAACAAGTTGTCGTGGACTCCCAGGGAGGCAAATCCGAGCAGGGCGGCGCAGCGTTCGAGGAGCGTGCGCTCCTCCGGAGTGCGTGGCGCGGCGTCAGGGGTGGGCCCGGCGGCAACCCCGGCGACCGGAAGGGCGCGGCGGTCGAGTTTGCCGTTGGGCGTAAGCGGCAACCGGTCCAGCAGGATGAACGCAGCAGGGACCATGTAGGCAGGCAGACGGGCGGATAGCAGGGCGCGCAGCTCGCCGGGCGCGGGGTTGCTGCCGCCGTGGGGCACGATGCAGGCAATCAGGCGCTTGCCTGTGACGTTCTCCTGAACAAGCACGGCGGCTTCCTGCACCGAGGGGATTGCCTTCAGGGCAGCTTCGACCTCGCCGGTTTCGATGCGGAACCCGCGAATCTTTACCTGCCCGTCGCGGCGCTCTATGAAGGTAAGGTTGCCGTCAGGGAGGCGGCGCACGATGTCGCCGGTTCGGTAGAGGCGCCTGTCCGGGCGGAACGGGTTGGGGATGAACCGCTCGGCGGTCAGGTCGGGCCGGTTAAGGTAGCCCCGCGCCAGCCCGTCGCCGCCGATGTAAAGTTCGCCCGTGCAGCCTTCCGGGACGGGGTTCAGGTGCGCGTCCAGTACATACATCTGTGTGTTGCCGATGGGAACGCCTATCGGCACGGCTTGCGCGTCTTCCGGGAGTGTGCGGGGAACCTGGAAACAGGTCGTGAACGTCGTGCTTTCGGTAGGGCCGTAGCCGTTGACGAGACGGACACCCGGCAGC
>CBDUBU010000379.1:0-3743 GCA_965365465.1 uncultured Rhodothermaceae bacterium | reverse complement strand
CGGTTTCACCGTCTCCGCGAGCCACAGGCCCGGTCAGCGCCTCCTCCGGGCGTCGGTTTGCCAGGTTGCGCCAGGTAGCTTCTACCAGTGGGCGGAGCAAGGTTTTACGCGCCGTGGGGTCTATTCCTGTCGTGGCAAGCACTTCCTCCGCTATCGCCATCAGGGTGACGAAGAAATTTGAGGCGATGCAGGCGGCCAGATGATAGCGTTCTTTGGCCTCGCTTCGGATCTCCACGGGCTGCCCGCCCAGCCGCAGGGCCAGCGCCCACCCGAAAGCGACTGCTTCGGGGTTTCCTTCAAGCCCTATGTAAATCCCCTGAAAGGCTTCCGGGCCGGCGTTGCGGGGAAACGTTTGCAGGGGGTGGAAACTGAGCGTCAGCGCTCCGCGCCCGGCAAGCGGAGCGAGCGTCGCCGCCGTCAGCGCCCCGGATGTGTGGGCAACGATTTTTCCTTCCCAGCGCAGGGAAAGTCCGGCGAGGCGGGCGGCGATAACGCCAACGGCCTCATCCGGCACGCAGCAGAATACAACCTGTACGTCGGGCGGCAGATCAGCCGGGTCAGCCGAAGCGACCGGGGCGCCGAGGCAGTCTGCCAGCTTCTGCGCTCCGCTCTGCGAGCGGCTGAGGACGGCCTGCACCGGATACCCGGCTTCCAGAAGCCGAAGTCCCAGCGCCGCGCCCAGGGCGCCGGCGCCGATGAGCGCCACACCCGGCAGGGTTGACCTCTCAGACGAGGAAGGCGGTATCATGGGCGTAACCGTACACTATTGCGCTGTTAGTCGGCTCTTACTGCCACGTTTCCCACTGCTTGTTTGGTTGCGGCCCCAGCTCAAAGACCAACTCTCCGCCCTGCACGAGGTCATGGTGGGCGATGCGGGCTTCGCGCAAGGGCTTTCCGTTCCAGCGAGCCTCCTGTATGTACACGTTCTCCGGGCTGTGATTGAGCGAGCGTATCGTCAGGCGGTTGCCGCCGTAGTAGCTTTCGTCCAGTTGGAGGGTGATTTCCTCAAACAGGGGAGTGGTCAGATCGTAGTAGCTTTCGGCGCCGGCTCCGCCGTCCATCTGAAAGAGGCCCAAGGCGGCGAGCGCAAACCAGGCGCTCAGTTGGCCCTGGTCTTCCTCTCCGGGATAGCCGCGCAACGGACTGTCGTCGAACTGCCGGGTAAGCACCTCGCGGGCATACCGCTGCGTCAGCCAGGGCGCTCCCAGGTGGTTGAACAGAAAGGGAGCCTGCATATTAGGCTGGTTGCCGATGTCGATATACTGCTTGCGGAATCCTTCCTCCAGCCGCTCGACGAGGCGCTCGCGGCCTGCCATTTCGGCCAGACCGGGCAGATCGTGAGGGACGTAAAAGGAATAGTGCCAGGCCGTGCCCTCCACGTATCCCGCCCCGTACCACGTGCCGTGGTTGTACAACGGGTCCCAGTCTTCCACCCAGCGGCCATCGGCGTGTTTCTGGCGCATATAGCCGGTCCCGGAGTCGAAGATGTTGCGATAGTTCCGGCTGCGGGCCATCAGCATCTCATAATCCTGCCGTTTGCCGAGCGCCAGGGCAAGCTGCGCGGCTGCCCAATCGTCGAAGGCGATCTCAAGGGTATTGGATACCGGGCCGTCCTCATTTGCCACGAAGCCGTTTTTCAGGTAGGAATCCAGATTTTTGTGACCTACCCAGCCGCCGCATTCATGCGGACGACCGGGGGTGGTCTGTATTTTCAGGATGGCCTCATACGCTTTTTGCACATCAAACTGGCGAATGCCTTTCTGATAAGCGCTCACGATGAGCAGGATTTGATGGGCCGCCACCATCACTTCGCAGTACTCTATTCCTTCCGGTCCCTGCGGCAGCCAGCCGCCCCGGTCGGCCATTTCCAGCAAAGAGTTGACCCAATCGTTGGCGACTTGCGGCGTGAGGAGGGTCCATAGCGGAAACAGGTTCCAGTGCGCGCCCCACAGGGCATCGCTGCCGAAGATATAGGGGGTATCGGGCGGAAGGGCCTGCTCGTTTTCGCACATATCCATGTACCGCCCGTTGACATCGTTCCAGATGGTTCGCCCGGCATAGGCGCGGTACAGGCTGGTATAGAATTGCTCGCGGTGCGCCGCCGCACCGCCCTTGATCTGCACCCTGCCGAGCAACTCCTCCCACGCGGCGACATGGTGGGCCGCCACGGCCTGGAAATCCCAGCCGAACGGTTGCATCTCTGTTGTCAGATTGAGCCGGGCCTGCTCGATGCTTACCAGGGAGATGGCGGTCTGCACTTCGATCACGTCTCCGGCCTGCGTGCTGAAGCGAGCGGCGGCCCCACTGCGCCCCTGCAAGCTCCGACTGTCGGCATCGCTGAAGTCGGGCCTGGCTTGCCAATCGGTTCCATAGAGGTTGGCGCCTGAAAAAGGTTCGGCCTGCCAGGTTTGCCAGGCGCGCATCGGCTTGCTGAAACGCGCCACGAAGTGGACGGTGTATTCATCGGCAAACGAACTGCGCTGGCGTATGGAGCCTGCGATCTCGGTGTCGCTGACGCGCTCTACGTAGGCGCCCAGCATGGCAGGGCTGTTTTCTTCAGCTTCGAAGTTGAAGTTGAAAAGGATGTTGGCGTCCTGCGCTTCGGGGTAAGTGAACCGCAAGTAACCACACCGGGTGGTGGTCGTCAATTCTGCTTTGATGTCATAGTCGTAGAGCACGACGCCGTAATAGCCGAGGCGGGCCTGCTCGGTCTGTTTGTCGATGCGAGAGCGGTACCCGGCCGTCCACATACGGTCAAAAGGCCCGTCGGCGGGGCCGGGAAAGGTGCGTACGTCTCCGGTGGTGGGCATCACACTAAGCCCGCTCATGGCCCAGCTATGGATGTGACTGAAGCCCGCCACGGAAGCGATGGTATACTCGTACCCCCCATTCCAGACGTTTGCCTGGTTGTCCGGACTCAGCTTTACCATGCCGAAGGGCATGGCCGGGCCGGGAAAATGCATCCAGCGCGAGTTGGAAGATCCAATGAACGGATTCACCAGATCGGCGGGGGATTGCTGCGCATTCAGGGAAGACGCGCCCCCCAGTATGAATCCGAGAAAAAGGCCGATGAGTCCGGCGGAGGTGGAACAGCGATGCATCATGGAGCGGCTTCGTTCTGGGCATTCCTGCAAGTTTGCTTCACCGTGCGGCAACACGCAATATAACAGCTTCTGGCCTGCAATGCCCGGTCGGGACCCAGCGCCATTCAAGAAAGAAGACCCCGCCCGCAACGAATGCACGAAACAGGCTTCCCGCAGCACACTACTCACAGAAACAATTGCTCCGCCGCCGCTTTCTTGTAAGGCTTCTACTTGTAAAGCTCCCGGTTCATGTCCAACCCATACACGCCAGCGCCCTACCGTCTCATGCTGAAAACACCAATCCTGTGCCTGTTGCTGCTCGCCCTTTGCGGAGCGCCGGTTTACGCGCAAAAGGCGCCGGAAGACACTTCCAGGGTCATTCCCTTAGGCCAGATCGTCGTGACGGGCACCCGCGTCGAAGTGGCGCGGGCCAATGTTCCGATGACGGTTTCCACCGTGTCGGAGGAGGAGATCCTGCAAAGCGGCGAGTCGAACCTGCTTCCTATTCTGAGCAGCCGGATTCCGGGGGTTTTCGTAACGGAGCGGGGGATGACCGGCTTCGGCGTGGCCGAAGGCTCCGCCGGAAAAATCACGGTGCGCGGGGTCGGCGGCGACCCGAACACCCAGGTTCTCGTCCTGATCGACGGGCGGCCCCAGTTC
>CBDUBU010000378.1:0-3743 GCA_965365465.1 uncultured Rhodothermaceae bacterium | reverse complement strand
ATGAAAAACGTGATGGACTGCTGCGCGGGCTGCCTGGTCTTTTTCGCCGTCGGCTTCGGCTTGATGTTCGGCGCCTCCCCAAGCGGCTGGATCGGCACGGACGGATTCTTCCTGACCGGAATCACCGGCCAGGATCAAAGCTGGATCTACGCCTTTTTCTTCTTCCAGGCTGTTTTCGCAGCCACCGCCGCCACCATCGTTTCCGGGGCGCTGGCGGAACGAACGAAGTTCACCGGCTACATCATCTTCTCTCTGGTCATTTCGGGCCTGATCTATCCGATCTTCGGTTCCTGGGCCTGGGGCGGACTGTTCAACGGTTCGGGCTGGCTCGAACAGCTTGGCTTCATCGACTTTGCCGGCTCTACGGTGGTTCATTCGGTAGGCGGCTGGGCGGCGCTGGCCGGCGCCATCGTGATTGGCCCCCGCGCCGACAAGTACGATGCGATGGGCCGCCCGCGTCACATTCCCGGCCACAGCCTGCCGCTTGCCGCGCTCGGCGTGTTCATCCTGTGGTTCGGCTGGTTCGGCTTCAACGCCGGTTCGACCACGGTAGGCGACACCAGCATTGCCATGATTGCCGCCAACACGTTCCTCGCCGCCGGAGCCGGCGCCACGGCTTCCATGATGCTGACGTGGTTCAAGAACGGCAAGCCGGATGCCCCGATGACCCTCAACGGCGTGCTGGCCGGTCTGGTCGCCATTACGGCCCCCTGCGCCAATGTGATTCCTGCCTACGCCATCCTGATCGGCGCGGTAGGCGGCGTGCTGGTCGTCTTCGCTTCGGAGATCATCGAGAAGTTCGTGGATGATCCCGTGGGCGCGATTGCCGTGCATGGCGTCAACGGGGCCTGGGGGACGCTCGCTGCCGGGCTGTTCGATATGAACGGCTTCAGCCTCCAAACCGTCGGCGTACAGGCCCTCGGCATCGGCGCTGCCTTTCTCTGGGTGTTCCCGACGAGCTTCCTGCTCTTTACCATCCTGAAAAAGACCATTGGCCTGCGCGTCAACGGCGACTTCGAGCGGACGGGACTGGACCTGCACGAACACGACAACCGGGCTTATCCCGAATTTCTCACCGACTACGTTCCGCAGGACGAACTGATGCCTGCCGAAGTATAGACCTGGCTGCTCTCACCCACCCACAGGAGGCCAGGGCCGCTCCCAACCGGGGGCGGCCTTTCTGGTTTCTATACCATTTCCTGACAAGGCTCCCTAAACCCTGACAGGTTAACAAAATAACCTGTTCTGCCTGCAGGCCAGGCTTTATATTCCTCTCAAAACAAACCACCTGGAACAGCAGTGGTAAGAAAAAAGATCAAATTGCGGTGTGAGAAGCAAAACTGCGTTTTGGACCGCAAAAACCGCAAAACGCCCTTTTCGACCCCGCCAGGGCCATTTTGCCCGAACGAAAAACCGCAATAAAAGCCGGATTAATCCGCAAAAACCGCAAAACGATTCATGGGCTTCCAGGAAACGAAGCTGCGATGGATAAGCTGTTGAAGCTGCTTTCACAACCTGCCGGACCTCTCTGAAAGGAGATCTGAACGCCGGTTTTCAGGTTAAGCCGCCGCGAATAATGCCGGAGTCCTTCGCGCCGAAGCGAAGAGGTTGCTCCGGTAACCTTACGGGCGTTACATTTAGAATGCTGTTTCTTTTTCCATCCAACCGAAAGCCCGCCATGTCTGTTTTTGCTCGTCTCAGAAACCTCTTTCTCATCGCTGCCCTGCTGGCGGCTGCGCCTGTGGAAGCGCAAGACCTTGCGGAGGCGCAGATTCCGCTTCCCGAACATCCACGACCTGATCTCGTGCGTCAGGAGTGGCGCAATCTCAACGGAACCTGGCAGTTTCGCTTCGACCCGAATGACACCGGGATGCAGGAGGGGTGGCAGAACAGCCCCTTTACAACCTCGCGTCCCATCACGGTGCCCTTTCCTTGGGGATCTGAGCTTTCGGGCGTGCCAGACAGCGCCGACATCGGCTGGTACGCCCGCACCATCGAGGTGCCTGCCGACTGGCAGGGCAAGCGCGTCTTTCTCGTAATCGGCGCTTCCGACTGGCGCACGACGGCCTGGCTGGACGGCAAGGAACTGGGCGCCCATCAGGGCGGGTACACACCCTTCGAGTTTGAACTGACGGAAGCGCTGCAACCGGGCAAGGCGCAGCGCCTCGTCCTCCGCGTCGATGACTCGCCCCACCCGTTCAAGCTCGAAGGCAAGCAGGGCTACGGCGCGGCCCGCGGCCTCTGGCAGACGCCTTACCTCGAGGCGCGAGGTGATTTGCCGCTGCAAACCCTCCACTTCTCCCCGGACCTCGCAAAGAACGTCGCGGTTGTGGATGCCTGGCTGGCCGAACCGGCTTCCGAGAACACGACCTTGCGCCTCCAGTTCACCACCGGCGACGTTCCGGACGTTTCGCAGACCATTCCGCGCGACTCCACACACGTACGTTTTGAGGTCCCCATCCCGTCGCCCCGTCTGTGGTCGCTGGAAGATCCGTTCCTCTACGAAGTCGAGGCAACCGTTAGCGCACCGGGCGTGCAGGAGGATCAGCTTCAGACCTACTTCGGGATGCGCAGCATCTCGGTCGTAGATCTGCCCGGTACGTCGATCCCCTACATCGCCCTCAACGGCAAGCCGGTTTACCTCCAGCTTGCGCTCGACCAGGCTTACCATCCGGAGGGTTTTTATACATTTCCGAGCGACGCCTTCACGCGGGATGAAGTGCTGCGGGCGCGTCAGATCGGACTGAACGGCCTCCGGGTTCACGTCAAGATCGGGTTGCCCCGCAAGCTGTACTGGGCTGACCGCCTCGGTATGCTCATCATGGCCGATGTGCCCAACTCCTGGGGCGAGCCGACACCGGATATGCGGAAGGAGAGCGAGTACGCCCTGCGCCAGATGATCCGGCGCGACTTCAACCACCCGTCGATCTTCTCCTGGATCACGTTCAACGAAACGTGGGGGCTTTTCACCGGCGAGGGCAACCAGCGCGCCTACACACCGGAAACACAGGACTGGGTCGTCTCCATGTACCGGCTTGCCAAAAGCCTCGACCCCACGCGCCTCGTGGAAGACAACTCCGTCTGCTGCGGCATCGGCCACACCGAAACCGACATCAACTCGTGGCACAGCTACCTGCCGGGGTATGAATGGGAAACGTCGCTTGCCGAGATCTCCGAAAACACGGAACCCGGCGCTGCGTGGAACTTCGAGAAACGTTTCAAGCAGGGACGACAGCCCAACATCAACAGCGAATTCGGCAACGTCTGGGGCTATGAAGGCTCAACCGGCGATGTAGATTACAGTTGGGATTACCACCAGGCGATCAATGCCTTCCGCCGCAACCCCAAAATCGCGGGCTGGCTCTACACCGAACACCACGACGTGATCAACGAGTGGAACGGGTACTGGCGTTTCGACCGGAGCGAGAAAGAAACCGGTATGGGTGAACTGGTTGAGGGCATGTCCCTCCAGGACCTGCACGCGCCGCTCTATATAGCCACCGGCGGCGGCCTCAGCCGCGATGCGAAGGCCGGCGAGACGGTGGACGTTCCGCTGTGGGCTTCCTTCCTGACGGATAACGCGGCCTACGGCGACGGGCTTATGCTCCGCGCCCGACTCTACGGCTGGAACACGCTCGGCGA
Source organism: uncultured Rhodothermaceae bacterium (assembly GCA_965365465.1). Taxonomy (GTDB): domain Bacteria; phylum Bacteroidota; class Rhodothermia; order Rhodothermales; family DASSAV01; genus CBDUBU01. The sequence goes on along the minus strand of CBDUBU010000378.1, from coordinate 101 downwards.
GGAAAAAACCTATTCCGAAACCACCCGCGCCGTTCCCTACCGCCCCTGGATGAGCGAAGCGCTGGCGCCGTTGCAGGTGCGGATGCCGCAAGAACCGGCGG
>CBDUBU010000377.1:0-3745 GCA_965365465.1 uncultured Rhodothermaceae bacterium | reverse complement strand
CGGGCAGAAAACTACGCTCCACGGTGTTTCCGATGCAATTTTCTGCATCAGCAACTCATCATCGCCCGAAGCCAGATGGCGCAACCCGGCATACCCTCCTGCCTGTACGAAGGCTTCGCGGCGGTAGGCGATGTTCGCGCCGTTGCAAAGGATGGGCCGTCCCGCTCCGATGGCCCCGGCGCCGACCGCGACCAGCCCCAGAAACTCCAGCGCCTGAATCCTCGAAAATGTAGTCGATCCTGTTTTGTATAACACCGGACCCGACACAAAGCCAACGTCATGATCCAGCGATCTGGTCATGGTCCGGATCCATCGCGGCGAAACGATGCAGTCTGCATCCGTAGTCATAATGATAGATCCTGCGGCATGGTCGATTCCTTTTTCAATCGCATACTTTTTGTGGCCGGTGATGCGTCCTTCGTTCTCTCGCATCGAGAGCAAGGCAAGGCGCGGATACTGGTCCTGCTCTCCCTCCTCGTATTCTCCTCCTACCGCTGCAACGGGTTGTTTATTCCATACGGCTTGCATCTGCTCCACTACGCGCCGGGTGTTGTCGGTGGAGAGATCATCCACCACGATGACCTCGAACCGGTCTGCAGGATAATCATTCTTCAAGATAGTCTGGACGCAGGCTGCAATGGTGTGCTTCTCATTGCGAGCCGGAACAATGACCGACACGAAAGGGGGTTTCGGCTCTTTTTCGTCGCTGGGAGCGTGCGTTGGAGGTTGCTGCCGGACTTTTTGCCGGAACACACGGCGCAGCCCCCACGCGAAAAATATCATAAGGACTGCGTAGTAGCTGCCGAGGGCCAGCAGCAGCACGGTGTATGCAAAAGCCATGCAAAGGACCGAAAAATCGGATCAGGTCGCGGAGAAGTCGGCGGCGGATTCAGACGAGGCTTTTTCATCGGCGCTTTGTCTGAAACGCATCTGTGTCACAAAAGGAACCCCGGCGAGAGCCGGGAGCAGCAAATTGATGCAATAAAGGGCAAAGGCAGCATTGAATGCAACGGCTTCGCCCACGCCGAACTGCCCGAAGAAAAACACTGCTGCTCCTTCCCGGACCCCGAGATCTGTGAGTGTAATCGATGGGATCAGAAACTTGACGAGGAATACGAGTGCGACCGCCGCGTAATTCAGATGCCAGCGAATGCTGGAGCCGAAGGCAAGAGCCAGCAGCACGAACTGCGTGCAGTAGACGAGATACCGGACGAAAGCAAGCGCAAGCAGGCTGGCCATGCTCCGGGATGTTTGCTTTTTCAGAAATGCAATCCGGCGGCGGAAGCCTGGCTTGCGTAGAATCTTGCTGAGGAGCTTATGCGTAAGTTGAGGCAACAACGCAAGCGGCGTAAGGAAAAGCACCGTTCCTCCTCCAACGAAAGCCAGAATCCACCAGAGGGTGGAAGTCGCCTCCGCGTGCAGAAGCAGATACACAAGGAAAACCGCCATGCCGGTATTCACCGCAGCCACAAAGTCTAGCATCCTTTGAGTCAGGACAAGCGTGCCGAGTTCCCACTTGTCCGGATGCCGCAGGTAAAAGGCGCGACCCGCAAACTCGCCCGCTCGGCCGGGTGTGAAAATGCCCAGCGCAAAGCCGCAAAGTAGGGATCCCAGAGAGCGCCCCAGATTTGTCTGTGGCGCTACCGTCAGAACCATCCGGCGCCACAGGACTCCTTCGAGCAAAACGTTGACCGGCAGTAGAAACAGGGCAAGCAGGATCCATCTTATGTCTGCCGTAGCTGCTGCGTTTGCGATCTGGTCTATATCTATCAGGTAGATGAGATAGCCAAGCAAAGCAATAGCCAGCGCTGCCCTCAGAACCGTGTATTTCCCTGAATGCGTCAAGCAGCAACCTTCTTTAGATTGAAAAAAAGCGTCTACGTTCTCTGAGGCATGTAGTTCTGATGCAGGAGCCCGGAGGGCTTGCAGCTACCATGATGGCGGTAGAAAACGGTGGATGTACGTTGTAAACTGAAAAGATGCCGTTGTCAGACCCTCAGCGCTGAAGCCGACGACCCCGCTGAAATAGAGCCGGTTGTCATAGAGAGAAACAAATCGTATCCCAATCCCGGCAACAGGACGCAGCGGATAGCGATTCAGCCCGTCCGGAAGGTCTTTTTCAAAGGTCACAGCCGGTTTGAATTGCCGGAAAAGGTCGTCATACACACTGGCCAGGCTGGCCGTGAGGGAGGCGTCAATCCGCACCCAGTTGAGAAGCGCAAAGACGGGGTGGCGATACTCAGCGCCTATCAGCAGCAGATCCTGTCCGGTAAAACGGTAGTAGGGAAATCCCGGCGCTAATCTGAGATCCAGCGTTGGCAGCAGATAGAACGGCGCAGGTGTGCGCCCGTAGTCACGCGTGTGCTTTCCGATGGCTCGAAAGGCTATCGCATGACCGCGTGAAGAAAGCGGCGCCAGCCAGGAGAGGCTGGCGTGTATGCGGTCGAATTTCACTTCTGAACCATTGAGTGGAAAATATCGCTGAACACCACCCTGCAAGAGCAAGGCTCGATTCGGCAGGGCGGCCTGGCCTCCTGATGCAACAGCCGCGTCGATGCCTGCCGAGATTGCCGTTTGCTGGTTTCCCCCTTCGCTCGTGATGTACTGTATGTGTTGGCGGGAAGCCTCATCCAGATTGTCGAAGGCGCCGATTGTCTCGCTCTGAAATCGCGGTGTCGTGTGATGGGAAAACGAGAACACAGGTTGCAGCAGGATATGTTCAAACAAGCGAAGTCCGAAGCGGGTAGAGGCAATATAGCTTTTTCGCTCTACCCTTATTCTGTCGCTGCGGCTGGATGCGGGGCCTAAACCGGAGAACCAGTGACGCCCGGCTGCTTCGTAGTAGTTGTTCAGAATCCAGAAGGATGGTGCAGTTTCAGGATCGGAGCCGGCAAACGAGAGGGTATACACGCCGCGATGCACACCCGGCGTCGCGGTGGCAAGCAGGCGCGACGCCGGATAGATAAGATTCCGGATTTCCACGCCCGCGCCGATGCCAAAGCCTTGCCTGGATGTCCAGACGGAAAAAGGATAAAACTTGAATCCAACCTCCACGCTGGATAAGGCTGTTGAATCGTCGATTGCCTGGACGGAGGCGCGGGCATCCCTCTGGCTGCCGGCATGTTGTTGGAATAAGGGCGCAAGGAAGAACCCGGAGATCAAAAGCAGGCAGAGGTGCATAGTCAGGTAGTGCGTTTCAATCAGGCTCTGTTTTGTCGCGGATAGGATGAAAGGCGAGGCAGCGCCGAAAAGGGACATCGGGTCGTCAAAGCGCTTGCCGGAAAAGCATTGTCCGGCCTGGAGCGAATCCGTTCCTCTGTGTGTCTTATCTTAGTGCGCAACGAAAATCTGTACACCATTACAACAAACCGAGTATGCGAATTCTTGTTCTCGGAAGTGGAGGGCGTGAGCACGCTCTTGCATGGGCCTTGTCCCGGAGTCCGGAGCGCCCCGAACTTTTCATTGCGCCCGGAAACGCTGGTACGGCTGCCCTGGGGCGCAACATACCGGTTCAAGCAACGGATGTGGCAGCAGTAGTTGACTTCGTGCGTTCCTCCGGGATTGGTCTGGTTGTGGTAGGTCCGGAACAACCCCTGGTGGCGGGTGTGGTCGATGCGCTGGAGGCGCTGGGCGTCCTGGTCGTAGGCCCGACGGCTGCCGCCGCCCGTTTGGAAGGCAGTAAGGCGTTCGCAAAGGCATTCATGGAGAACCACGGGATTCCAACGGCATCCCACAGAACGTTTGC
>CBDUBU010000376.1:0-3750 GCA_965365465.1 uncultured Rhodothermaceae bacterium | reverse complement strand
GCGCAGGGACTGGCCGACCGGATCACCGATTTCGTGTTGACCAAAGAAACGGCGTGGGAAGCCATCAACCACGCGGGGGACTCGCTGGAGATGCGGGCCTTCGCCACAATCATCAGGAACCGGGTAAACCGGGGCGGCATTCTGGCAGAGGGGGCCGGCTTTATCCGGCAGGGCGAGAACGGAAAAGGCATACAATCGCGGTGGTATCCTGAAACGATGAAAAAGCGCATCCTCGCCATAGCCGCCGTGCGACATAGAATATGCTTCATCGAGGGCGATGCCTTCGAGGTCTGCGAGGCTCACGCTGGCCGCGCCGACGCCGTCTATTTTATCGACCCGCCCTATGCGGTCGCCGGGCGGCGGCTTTACCGACATTCAGAGCTTGACCACGAAGCGCTGTTCGACCTGTCGGCGCGGCTGTGCGGCGACGTGCTGCTCACCTACGACGACACGGAAGAGGTGCGGCGCATCGCGGCGCATCGCGGTTTCGAGCAGCGCCCCGTCTCTATGAAGAACACGCACCACAGCCGGAAACGGGAACTGCTGATAGGCCGGAATCTGGACTGGCTGGTTGCGTAGAAGAGGGCAAGGCAGCGGCTGTCGAGAAACGAAGAAACAACTGAAACGAAACCTGTTAACGAAGCCATGCACCAGCCACTTTCAACGCTGGCGCTCGATTATCAGTCATGCGCCTTCAAACAATCTCTGATCCTTCACGCTGACTGCTTTGAATGGCTTGGCCGGATACCGGAAAACAGCCTCCATGCTATCGTCACTGACCCGCCTTATGGGATAAAGGAATACGATTTTGACCAACTGGAAAAAAGAGAGAACGGAAATGGCGGTATCTGGCGCATTCCTCCCGCCTTCGATGGCAATACCCGCTCCCCACTGCCTCGCTTTACCGCCCTGAACGACAAAGAACGGCTGGCAATACTTCGCTTCTTCGTGGAATGGGGCAGGGCCGCAACGCACGCACTCAGGCCGGGGGGACATGTCTTTATTGCTGCCAATACGTTCCTTTCCCAGCTAGTCTTTACGGCCCTCGTTGAGGGGGGCTTGGAATATCGGGGAATGATTATCCGGCAAGTCCGCACCCTTCGCGGCGGCGACCGTCCCAAGAACGCAGAAGAGGAGTTTTCCGATGTCTGCTCGCTGCCACGAGGCTGTTACGAACCTTGGGGGCTGCTGCGCAAGCCCCTGCCCGCCAATCTGAAAGTAAGCGACTGTCTGCGGGAGTATCAGACAGGCGGACTGCTCCGCAAACCGGATGGCAACCCCTTCGAGGATATCATTACGAACGAACGCACACCGAAACGGGAGAGGGCCATTGCTAACCATCCCAGCCTGAAACCGCAGTCTTTCCTGCGCCAGATCGTCTATGCGGCGCTTCCTCTTGGTGAAGGAGTTCTTTGTGATCCCTTTATGGGATCAGGTTCGACGGTGGCCGCTGCAGAAGCGCTAGGGCTGCCTTGTATCGGCGTCGAACGGCATGTGCAATATTTTGAACTGGCAAAAAAGGCCGTCCCTCGATTGGCCGCTGTGAGTCTCTCAGAGTCCCAGCTTGATCTATCGCTCACCTGAATCAATGTAGATCCAGTTTTCGCGCATCTTTGCCATGCCGTGCCTGTTCACGCTCGCAGTGATCGTGCGGCGGCTGGTTTCAGAACGCCCTGAATAATTCCAGTCCTCATATTGCAGCTTGGCCGCATAGACGCCTTTGAAACGAAATGGGATGGCTGGGTCCAGGGGCGCTGAACTGGAGTTGTTATCAAAAGAGAATACGATAAGCCACACGGCTTCCGGGTTGTGTCCCTGCCAGCCGCTTTCATAGCGCGACCCCTTCACCTCGATGCCTTCCGTTGCATACTGCACCCAATCGTTGGGAAACTTGCCTGCCGGAATTATATCCGGGTGTCCATTGTGATAGGTGTTGGCGGCAAGGCCGCGCTCTACCCGGCTGATGTATTCAGCAGATAGTTGCGTGGCCTCAGCCAGTTCTTCCTGCGTTTGATCTCGTAGCTTGCGCAGTGAGCGCACACGGCGGCCAAACAGGGCCTGCAAAGTAGTCGCATCCATTTAATGCGACAGCTTAATGACCTTTTGATATGAATTACACGACCTGTCAATACGATTGTGCAGGGAGGGCATACGCTCAAACCGGCGGCCTGCCCTCCTTCTCGGCAGCAGGCCATGTTTACCGTTTGCAGGGCCGCAAGCGCAGGATGGCGATGCATGGCGGCTGAGGCAAGCACCAGAATCTCAGGCGCAAGCAGTGAGACACCTGGCCTGTCACTCGGCGGTCAGGTAGCTTCCGGCGGCGCCCAGTTCGTCGCTCCCGACGTAGCTCGCCAGCTTTTCGAGAAACGCTCCGTTCGACGCATAGGGGCGGCCTGCTATCAGCTCGGCGGCCTCTGTTTCGTCAAGCCCCGGAAGCTGCTGCAGCGTCTCGGCATCGCTCCGGTTCGGATCTACCGGAACGTAGACGTACCGCTCATAAGCCGCCACCTGTTCCTCGCTCACGTACTTGCCGATCTCTTCCCGAAACTCCCCGATGCTCGCGTATGGGCGATACTCCAGGAACTCGCCCACCATGCGCTCGCCGACTTCCGGGATAGTGAGCAGTTCTGCTTCCGTGGCCGTATTCAGGTTGAACCTGGCTTGCAGGGAGGCTGCGGGGGCGCTTTCTTCCACCGCGGCGGGTTCGGCAGGAGCTGGGGTTTGCGCATCCCCACAGGCGGTGAGCACGGCAAGGGTAAACGCGGTAAACAGCTTGCGGGAGAGGTTCATAGGTTCCTCAACAGTTGAGAAAAGGTGAATAGTCCTTCTACGCCTGAAAATAAGAAGCGCCCTGCAAACAAAAAGAGAGAAAGCACAGGGCGAACCCATCAGGTCCACCCCGTGCTTCGGCAGGCAAGTCCGAGGGCCAACAAGGAAGACGCCTGCCGTCTCTTGCCCGGAATACCCGAAAACCGGCTTCGGGATGCAGCCTGCAGCACGAGCTGCACGCCTCGGTGGATGAATGGCACGCCCCTGTTGACGAAAGGTCAATCTGTGGAGGCGGCAGGGCAGCAAACCGTATCCCCTGCACCTGAACCGTAGGGCGGGCACGCCGTTTCAGTCGGCGCAAGCGTCCTCTCTCTTTTAACCAGACTCTCCCATGATTCCTGTCAATGCAGGCACGCGCGTGGCGGCGCTGCTCGGATTTCCGATAAAACACTCGCTTTCGCCGCTCATTCATAACACCGCCTTCCGAAGCCGGGAGATAGACAGCGTGTACGCCGCCTTTCCAGTGCCGCCGGCGGACCTGCCGGCAGCGGTGGAGGGGATCCGCGCCCTCGGTTTTCTCGGAGCCAACGTCACCATCCCCCACAAGGAGGCCATTCTGCCGCTGATGGACCAGCTCTCGCCGCAGGCCCGCGCGGTCGGAGCGGTAAACACTGTCGTGTGCCGCCGGGAGCCGGGTGCCGGGCGCACGGTCTTGTTCGGAGACAATACGGACGTGGCTGGCTTCCTCGAACCCCTGCGGCCTTTCACAGAGCGGCTGGCGGGTGCGCGCGCGGTGGTCTTCGGCGCGGGCGGCGCCGCCCGTGCCGTCGTGTATGCCCTTCTGAACCCTTTTCACCCGGAGCGGCTGACGATTGCCGCCCGCAACACCGGACGCGCCCGGCGCCTCGCCCGTGACTTGGCCCCGTACGACCCGGACGGGGCGCTGGCCGTGCCGGAAACAGCGGCGGAAGTTGCCCTCGC
>CBDUBU010000375.1:0-3779 GCA_965365465.1 uncultured Rhodothermaceae bacterium | reverse complement strand
ACCGTGCAGGGGTAAATTTCCGAATAAACCCCGGCTTCCCGGATGCGACGCGCGATGAGCTGCGTGTACTGCGATCCGAAATCCAGGATGATGATCCGCTCGTGCATGCCCTGTAAGGGTAAAGGGGAAGGCGCGCCTTCCGCATCGAATAGGCGATTCCGCTCAGACGCCGACGAGGTCGCCGTAGGCGTCTGCCGTCAGAAGGTCGTTTATCTCCAGGGGGTTGGTCATTTCCACCTTCACCATCCAGCCCGCGCCGTAGGGGTCGGTGTTGACCAGTTCCGGGTTGGCTTCCAGGTCGGCGTTGCGCTCGGCAATGGAGCCGGTGACCGGCATGTAAAGTTCGGAAACCGTCTTTACGGCCTCTACGGTCCCGAACAGTCCTTCCCGCACGAGCGGCGTTCCTTCTGTTTCCAGTTCAATGAAGACAATGTCGCCGAGTTCGCGCTGCGCAAACTCGGTAATGCCTACAACGGCCGTCTTGCCGTCGGCTTCGATACGAATCCACTCGTGGTCTTTTGTATAGCGCAGGTCGCTTGGAAATTGCATGGCAGCTTGGCCCTGGAGGCCGTTTCAGGTTAAAGAGTGCGGCTGCAAACTACAACGCTTCCGGTTGCAGTTCGAATGTTTCCAGAAAGTGCGTATCAAATTCACCTTTGCGGAAACATGGATGCGCCAGCAGTTGCTGGTGAAAAGGAATGGTCGTTTTCACGCCTTCGATGATGAACTCATCAAGGGCGCGGCGCATTTTGTCGATGGCCTGCTCGCGGGTTCGGGCGTGCGCGATCAGTTTGGCGATCATCGAGTCATAGTGCGACGGAATGACATAGCCCGAATAAGCGTGGGTATCGACCCGGATGCCTTTCCCTCCGGGCGGGTGGAAAGTGGTAATGGTCCCCGGCGACGGGCTGAACCGTTTGAACGGGTTCTCGGCATTGATCCGGCATTCAATGGCATGGCCGGTAAGGGTCGTCTCTCCGGAGGCAATGCGCGCTCCCATCGCCACCAGAATCTGCTGCTCGATCAGGTCGCGGTCGGTGACTTCCTCGGTCACGGGATGCTCCACCTGGATGCGGGTGTTCATCTCCATGAAATAGAAGTTGCGCTGCGCGTCCACGAGAAACTCAATGGTGCCCGCCCCCTCGTAATGCACCGCTTCGGCGCCGAGAATAGCGGCCTCGCCCATCCGGCGGCGCAGCGCCTCGTCTACGAACGGAGAGGGCGATTCTTCGAGCAGTTTCTGGTGGCGGCGCTGGATCGAGCACTCGCGCTCGCCGAAGTGGACCACCGTGCCGTGGCTGTCGCCCATCACCTGAATCTCGATGTGACGAGGGCGAGAGATAAACTTTTCAAGGTACACCCCGGGGTCGCCGAAGCCGGCTTCCGCTTCGGCGCGGGCGGCATTGAAGTGCTTTTCGAAGTCCTCCTCCCGGTGGACGAGTCGCATCCCGCGCCCGCCGCCGCCGGAGCGGGCCTTCACCATGACGGGATAGCCGATCCCGGCGGCCAGCCGTTTTCCTTCCTCCGCCGTTTCGATGATGCCGTCCGAACCCGGCACGACGGGCACCCCTGCGGCCCGCATCGTGTCTTTGGCAAGGCTCTTGTCGCCCATCAGCCGGATGGTGTCCGGGGAGGGGCCGATGAACTTCATGCCGTGATCCTCGCAGATCGCGCTGAAGTCAGCGTTCTCCGCCAGGAAGCCGTAGCCCGGATGAATCGCATCGGCGCCGGTGACCTCGGCGGCGGCAATGATGCGGTCTATCCGGAGGTAGCTCTCGCGGGAGGGAGGCGGCCCGATGCACACCGCTTCGTCGGCGAACCGCACGTGCAGCGACCCCCGATCCGCCGTCGAGAAAACCGCGACGGTCTTCAGCCCCATCTCCCGGCAGGTCCGGATGATGCGGAGGGCAATTTCTCCCCGATTGGCAATGAGTACTTTCTGGATCAAGAGAAGGAGGCCAGGCTAGGGGTTAAAAGAGGCGCGGCAGCGCTCCGGCTTCTGCGGATCAATGAGCCTTTTCCAGCACGAACAAGGGCTGATCGTACTCGACGGCTTCGGCGTTTTGCACGAGGATCTGCCGGATCGTGCCCCCTTCCTCGCACTCGATCTCGTTCATCAGCTTCATCGCTTCGATGATGCAGAGCACATCGCCGGGGTTGACGGTGTCTCCCACTTCTACAAAGGATGCAGACTCCGGGCTGGAGGCCCGGTAGAACGTGCCCACAATGGGCGCCCGGATGATGACTTCATGGCTGCCCGGCTTTTTCTCCTCCGCTGCCGGCGCTTGCGGGGTCGGGGCGCCATTGCCGTTGGCCGCAGCCGGCGGCGCAGAAAGTGGAGCCGGGCCTGCTTGCGGCGCGGGCGCCGGGTAGCCCATCGGCGGGTAACCCATCCCGTAGGAGGGGAAAAACGGCGGAGGCTGCACCAGCAGGGAAGGCCCACTCTTGCGCACCACCACTTTCAACCCGTCTTCCTCGATCTCGACCTCCGCAACATCGCTCTCGGCGACGATCTTGAGCAGTTCTCGCAGTTGTGACAGATCCATGATGTAGCCTTTTAGGGATGCGTTGGGCGGCGACAGTTCAGCGGTCTGTTACGCCGTGGCGACACGGGTAAGGTACTGCCCCGTCTCCGTATTTACGCGCAACACGTCGCCTTCGTTGATAAATAGCGGCACGTTGACGACAGCGCCGCTTTCGAGGGTCGCTGGTTTGGTGGCGCCGGTGGCCGTGTCGCCGCGCACGCCGGGGTCGGTCTGAACCACTTTCAATTCCACGCTTTTCGGGATTTCCGTGGTGAGCGGCTGCTCCGTCTCGCCGTGAAACAGGATGTCGATGACGCCGCCTTCCTTGACGTACTCACGCCCTTCGACCTGGTCGGCCGGCAGGGAAAACTGCTCGTACGTCTCGGTGTTCATGAAGTGCAGGCCCATGTCGTCCTCGTACAGGAACTGGTGCGGGCGGCGTTCAACACGCGCCGTCTCGACCTTCTCACCGGCCCGGAACGTGTTGTCCACGACCCTGCCATCCCGCACGTTCTTGAGTTTGGTGCGCACGAAGGCACCGCCCTTGCCGGGTTTGACGTGCATGAACTCGGTAATCGTCCAGATGCCGCCGTTCCAGATCAGGGCGAGTCCATTTCTGAAATCGCTGGTGTCTGCCATATTCTGCCATCCCTCCGGGAAATTTTACAAAGACTGATAAATATACCGTTTACGGCCCGTCGCTGTCAATTTTACGACGCTGCGCCGTTACGGTAGCATTTAAGAACGTCTTGATATGCTCCCGGCTTCCGGTCTCACCAACAATTCACAGGGCGTGCAGAAATCTGAAGAACGCGCAGCCCGACGGCTTATCGCACGCTAGGGTCGGCGCGTTCCACGTTTGCCTCTTCCACGATTGAACAGACTTTTTCGAGAAAGACGGGAGGCTCCGTGTCTTTTGCGAGAAACGCGGTTGCGCCGCACCGCAGGGACCGATCCCTGAGTTCCGGGGTAGGCATCCCGGTCATAAGGACAAATGGGGTGGCGGCGGTTTGAGGCGTTTTTCGAATGGCTTCGAGCACCTCTATGCCAGTTGCTTCCGGCAGGTCATAGTTGCTCAGGATCAGATCCGGCGGGTTGTTGAAGGCCCGTTCGATGCCTTCCCTTCCGTTTACCGCCACCTCGACCTGATACCCGGTCTCTTCGAGCAATTCCTGAAGCGCTTCACGAACGAGGGGATGATCTTCTATCAAGAGGATTGTTCTGAGGTCCAGCCTTTTCTGTTCCATAGTGTAA
>CBDUBU010000374.1:0-3786 GCA_965365465.1 uncultured Rhodothermaceae bacterium | reverse complement strand
CTGAGGCATTGCGGCGAAAATCGGGTGCAGGAACTCGTGGAGAAAGCCGGCAAGCTGTCGGATCGGCGGCAGGCCGGCGACGTACACTGGCACATGATAGGACACTTGCAGCGCAACAAGGCGAAAGACGTGCTGGATCATGCCGAAATGCTTCACGCGCTCGACAGCCTGCGGCTTGCACAGGAATTGGACAGACGCGCCGGGCTTGCAGGAGCGCCCTTCTCGTGCCTTGTGCAGGTTAACGTCTCAGGCGAAGAAAGCAAGTTCGGATTGGACCCTGACGCCGTTCATGACTTTCTGGATGCGGTGAGCGCATTTGACTATTTGCGTATCAGCGGACTCATGACGCTGGCCGCGCCAGTGGAAGATCCGGAAGACGTACGAGGGCAGTTCAGGTTGCTGCGCAGGCTTTCTGAGACATACGACGCAAAGGGACGCACGAATCTGGCAATGGAACACCTTTCGATGGGCATGAGCAATGATTTCGAGGTAGCCATCGAGGAAGGCGCTACCCATGTCCGGATCGGAAGCGCCATTTTTGGACCTCGCGATAGTTGAACAGGGGCAGGAGCAGGAGCAGGCAGGCGCGTGAAGTTGTAGGAATATGCCGTATCTTGCGCTTTAGCCATGCCGGAGTGTTTCCGGCCTTTTTCCGCACATCAAGTTAATTCGGGTTGTCGGCATGAAACTTTCGCCGCTGGATATCAGAAAGCAGGAATTTGCACGCACCTTTCGGGGCTTTGACGTAGACGAAGTGCAGGCGTTTCTGCAGATGGTTTCGACGCAGTGGGATGAGATGCTGGGCGAGCACCGGCGCCTGGAGCAAAAGGTGCGGGAGGTAGAGGCGCGGCTGGAGCACTACGCGAAAGTAGAGGAGGCGTTGCAGGAGGCGCTGCGAACCGCGCGGGAGAGTTCCCGGCAGGCGCTTGAAAACGCGCGGCAGAAGGCGGAGAATCTCGTTGCGGAGGCCGAAATGCGTGCGGGAGCAATAAAGCAGGAGGCTGAACGGGAAAAACTCCGGATCAAGCAAGAGGTGGCAAGCCTCACGAGCCGGCGCGATGAAATCGCGGCGCGGCTGCGGGCCTTCCTGACCTCCGAGATCGAATTGCTGGGGCATTACGATGCGGAGATGCCCGCCGATGCCGAAGCGCCGGTCCCTGTTGAGGGCGCTGCGCTTCAGCGCGGTCGCTCTGAAACAAGCTCGTTTAGCGCCGGCCGCACAGGACAGCGTCCAGCGCCGCAGCCTGAACCGGCGCGCGCCCGGACGGAAGGCAACCGGCAAAGCATCCCTTTGTCTCGAAATGAACCCGAACCGCAACGGCAGGCCGGTTTCGCAGGCAATGCCGCGTTCTTTTCCGGCGTGCAGGGAAAACCTGATGCGCCTCTGGAAGAAGAGGTAGAAGAAGCAGAGGCAGGCGAGTCCGACGCGGAAAAAACGGCGCGTTCGGGAGGGTCCCGGTGGACCGTTCATCCGGTTGTTTCTTCACAGGGTCATTCTTCCCGTGCATCCGGAGAACCCTCTGAACAGGAAGCGTCCGGCAGTGAACCATCTGAGGCTTCTTCGCAAGAGATCGAGCGGATACGCAGAATTCTCAAGGATCTTGATTAAAGCAGCACGCGCGGTGTGGGGATAATCCGGAGCGTGCCAGTATTTCCATCGCCATCAACAGATCCGTTTTTTATGTTGAACAGAGACAGACACTTGTTATTTGACGCTGCGGCGCACCTGCTGGAGGTAAAGGCAGCAGCGGAAACCATCAAGGAGCGGGCCAATGTCACAGCGTCCGTTGGCATCATTCTGGGGACAGGGCTGGGCGCACTCGCCGACGAGATAGAGATAGAGGCAAGCATCTCGTATGAGGAGATTCCCAATTTCCCGATCTCGACGGTAGAATCGCATCACGGGCGGCTGATCATTGGGCGGCTGGGGGAGACACCCGTTATTGCAATGCAAGGCCGATTCCACCTCTACGAGGGATATTCGGCCCAGCAGGTAACCTATCCGGTGCGCGTCATGGCCACGCTCGGCGTAGACACCCTGCTCATCTCGAACGCGGCAGGCGGCATGAACCCGCACTTTCGCCGGGGCGACCTGATGCTCATAACCGACCATATCAACCTTCTGGGACAGAACCCGCTCATCGGGACCAACATCGCTGCCTGGGGACCCCGCTTTCCGGACATGAGCGAGCCGTATGACGTTCGTTTGCGTGACCTGGCCGAGCGGGAAGCCCTGAAGCACGGGATCAAACTCCAACAAGGTGTTTACGTGGCCGTGCCGGGGCCGAACCTTGAGACTAGAGCCGAGTATCGTTTTCTACGGATGATCGGGGGCGACGCGGTCGGCATGAGCACCGTTCCGGAGGTGATTGCGGCAAGGCACATGAACCTTCGCGTTCTGGCAATCTCAGTCATAACCGACGAGTGTTTTCCGGATGCGCTCAAACCAGTTTCCATAGAGGAGGTGCTTGCCGCAGCTTCGGAAGCCGAGCCTGAACTGACGGCGCTTCTCAAAGGAATGGTCGAGATGGTTGGGCAGGAAGCCGCCGCCGAATAGCTTGCCTCCGGTGTGCGTGAGTACGGACTACAGCATAGAGGATATAAACGTCTTATGTATGGCGACGAAGTCTGGGACGAAAACAAATGGGAAGCTTTCCTGCGGGAGAACGACCGGCGCCTGGACAGGTATACAGCAGACCTCTATGAGTTTCTGCGCAGCAATCCGCGCCCGCACAACCGGGACCCGGATCTGCTGAAATCCTGGATCGCGGAGCTTCGGGCTTATCTTTTCTCACGCGGGTGGCGGCACGTCGATTTTTCGATGGACGAGACGGGTGAGGAGGGAGAAGAGATAGATGCGGGCGGCATAGGGCCGCCCTCTGAGCCGCCCCTGTTCGAGGATCTGGACGCAGACGATGTGCAAGAGGACTTCCATAGCCTTGCCGATATGCCGGTCTACCAGTCCGTCATTGATCTGGGAAATGACGTGCTGGAATGGGCCAACTCGTTGCCGGGAGACGTGAAGGACAGCACGCTTGTGCATTTCTGCTCAAGCGTGATGCAGATGGCCTCGCATATTGCCGAGGGGCATCGCATGGGCTATGAGCAGGAAATGATAGGCGGCAACATCGCCTGCTCCAAACGGGGACTTGCTGCCGGCAATGTGGCCCTCCAGTTGATGCAGGAAATGAAAAACGCTCCGTATTTCGAACCGGAAACCTACCGAAAGCTGTACGAGCGCATCTACGAAGCCCGGAATGCCCTTGCCCTTCACGTGCAGGAACTCCGGCAACAGTTCAACCTCGGTATCGACTGAAAGAGATGCGTCCGGCAGAGCGCCGCTTCATTGCTGCAGATCTGGCGGCGTGGAGGCAGTACAGGCGCTTTTCAGCAACGTCACTTCTTTTTTCGGCAACCCCCTTTTCTGAGAGGCTGCAAGCCTGAAGGAGAGAGGGGTGCGATCTTGCCGGACGCGCCGCTTGCCCCTTCGCGGAAACGCTTTTTCTCATGCGATACGAATTTTCCGTATCTTATCAGACTTAACGTTTTTGCGTCGCCAACAGCGTAAATGGTATACATGGATAAGTTCAGAGAAGTAAAACGTTTCGACCATCCTGCCCTGGAGGAGGAGATCCTTTCCTGGTGGAAAGAGCAGGAAATATTTGAAAAAAGCATCACGCAGCGGGAAGGAGCGCCCGGCTTCAGCTTTTATGAAGGCCCTCCCACGGCCAACGGCCGCCCCGGCATCCACCACGTAATGGGACGCACGATCAAGGATGTCTTTTG
>CBDUBU010000373.1:0-3791 GCA_965365465.1 uncultured Rhodothermaceae bacterium | reverse complement strand
CTGACTAGAATCACGGACTGCTCACGAGTAAAACTGTTACCGTTCATGATAGTAGTGATGTGTATGAGGAATGAAGGGAATCAACAAACTTACGAGATCTCTGTAAGCTGCTTACCTGACGACGACGAGCTTAGCACTGGCGGCGTTCTTGCCGTCGAATTGCAAGCTGACAACGTATACGCCCGAAACAACCGACGAGGCATCCAGGGCAATCTGGTGCTTTCCATCGCCCAGATAGCTACCCTTGAGCGGCACGGTCACGACACGACCGGCCACGTCGACGACCTTTATCGTTACACGGCTGGGACTCCCCAGGATGAAGGATAGATAGGTTGCAGCGGAAGCCGGATTAGGATACAGTTCAAATCGAACCGTAGAACTCCGAGGCGAGGGTTCAAACGACAGACTACGAACGTCGAAGAGTAAGTCCAGCCTCACCCCATATTCCTCCCCATCAATCCTGGCATACGCAAGTGTTGTTAAATTGCCAACCTCTGCCCCCTGTTGGATGAGACCAATGCCGTATGCATACACATAGCTTTCCAATGGTAGAAAAAACTTCTTGATAGCCAATACACGGATCGTGTCATGCAAGCCAACTTGACGAGGAGGAATTACGAAGGATGTGTCGTAAGACCCTGTGATCGTAACAGGTTGCCCCAGGTATGCGTACAAGGAATCGCACGAATTGAAATCAGCAAAGAACGGAGCTGTCTTCTCAGTCCATCCAGGTGTCCATTCGTGCAATCTACCATCAACGACGGCACGATAGCGGAATGATCGGGCAGAGAACCTAAAAGATCCGTCCTCGGGCTGGCGATAATAGAATGTCTTCTCGATTCCGAAGAACGTGGTATCGCCGATGAGAGTATCTGTCGTGACTTCTTCCCTCCATATCCACTCCAGATGCAGCCCGCCTTCATACATGACGTATTCCCAGGCGTTGCCGATTTGTAGGGGATAGTAGCCCTGGGGGTCTAGCGTATCGGCGACGGCGTCGGTAGCAGAGAACGGACAGCTCGACTGGCTATGCACGTACTCGACGTGCAACAAGAGCATCAACAGGTACGCTGATAATAAGATATACTTCATGTTCTTCCTCTTATAATAGCGTCAGCCAATCGGGTGGACTACTCAGTCGGGGGCATGTATCCTCAGTGACCGATCCAGCTTCTCATGTCAGAGGGGGTAATCAGTACCTCGGCTGTTCGAAAGCCTGTCGCAATCGTTCCGCTCTCAGCTTACCAACAAGCCTCGACCAGAGCAAGAATGATAGTACGTGGCATATCGGCGTATCGATAGGCTAGCATACGCTCGCCTATCGATACGCCATATCTCTAGATGCATGGTCAGAGCCATCCTGCCCATCCTCAAACGCTTCGTATGAGTTAGTCCACCGTCAATGAGATCGGCGAAGGCAAGATCTATTACCTGGCTACCGTTGTGCTTATCTCAGAAACTGTCTGGTAAGTCATGCGAGTCGCCGGATCATCACGCGAATCGAACACAAGAGCACCATCGCCTCGCTGACGCGGAAAGCAGTAAAGTAGGGCGTTACACTCGACTGGACTCACCTCCGGGGTCCTACGGGAGGTATTATGGTCTTTTCAGCGTGTCGGATTTTGGGTTGATAAGCATTACCTAACTAATCGCACAAACCGTTCAGGGAGTCCCTATTGTCAAATCGGTACATAGAACGTACCAGCAGCGAGGTTAAGTGCTGCTGATTGACAGGTGTAGAAGGGAATCTCTGATTATCCTGTAAGTTATTCCCTCACAAAGATCATACTTGTTGGCTTCCGCATTTGCTGTTACCGTCATGCCATTTCTCACTTTTTCAACATCTGCAGCGGTTCGAACAATTCAGAAAGACCCACCCTCGAATGAGGTGGGGTATTGCGCCGACCGTCAATTCTCCCGCCCGTCCTTCGGAAGCCAAAGAGGAGCCGCACCAGGACTTCGTTCCTATTGCGTTCCTGCCTCTTCATCTTCCATGTTCAGGCAGTCCTGATCGACGGAGATTTACTTTCCCCAAAAACAGGCTAACCCGTACAGCACGATAAATCCTTTCGCTCTATATGAATACTGCGTAGAGCGCTCTGGTCATATGCATGATTTATGATTCCCACACCAACCAGCATCGAGAACAATGCTCCAGCTAAGGTCTGGCGTAGCCTCAAACCAAATCCCGACATTCGACGCACTCTATGAGGCTGGCTATGCAACAGCATCCTTTATGGCTCCTGATCGCCTTTCAGATAACCTGCGTCTGCACTTGTCGGCCTAGCCACCCCTCTAATCTGATACCGGACGGAGCTTCTTCCTTACTGGTCTCGGTCAACGACACAACGCACCAATGCCTGGCGCTCGGAGTTCTATCCGACGGGCGTCTGACCGTAACTTGTAGATTTGATTTCAGTAACTCCGGCCTGACATACGATTACTTTTATCTGGACGTTGATCGCTTTGAAGGCCCAGGCGCCCATACCCTTGAATCCCAGAGTGTGAATTTCAACAAACTATCGTATGACATGTCGGTAACGATTGGGAAGGGTTCAGGGACGGAGGGCGATGCGTTGACGGTGACAGCCTACCGACCGGACAGGGGATTCATGCAGGGTACATTCCGGTTTCACGTACAGGCGGAGCGGGATATAGATGACATCGAGGAAGGAGACGTTCTGGAGATGGTGGGCGCCTTCTTCGCACCGCTGCTTCGCAGGTAGGATGGGCGCAGCCGGACTTCGAGCAGTGGAAATCCAAGGTAATTCCCCACCCGGTTTACAAATCATGGCAGTGGCATAGAAGCTGTCAGACCCCGAGGATTGAGATCCACACGGTCCCCGGTAGGTTTTACTTGCCCGTCATGGAGCAGCACACACATCTCTCATCCCGGCGCCTCAGCGCATCACCCGCACATAAGGTTATCAGAATAACCTTTCCTGCCGTCCGGAAGCGTCTTACTTTTCCCATGCACCCGGACCACAGGCAGACGCTATGAGAAGGAAAAAACGAAGCGCCGGTGGCTGTGGAACGCAAGAGGGATCTGAGAGACGGAAAAGCCTTTTTGCGGCGTCTGTTGAAATCCTGATTTGGGCCGCAAAATCCGCAGAACGGCCCGGACGATAGCAAAAAGGGCATTCATGCAATGCGAAAAACCGCAAAAAAAGAGCAATAAAACCGCAAAAACCGCAAAATCTCTGCTGTTTTACTGCAAGTCGGCGGCCTGCACCGACGCCGTCTTTCCGTACAGACGTTGCATAATCTCCAGCACCCGATCTATTTCTTCCATCGAAACATCGCGGTGGGTGGTGGCGCGAATGGTGGCGGGGCCGAAAGCGACCATCTGCACGCCGTGTTCACGCAGCCGGTCCAGAACAGGCCGGGCATCGCCGCTCCGGACATCGAACATGACGATGTTGGTCTCGACGTTTTCCGGCGCTACGCTGAAGCCGGGCAGTTCAGCCAGCCCCGCAGCCAGCCTTTTCGCTTTTTCGTGGTCCTCGTGCAGCCGGGGGCGGTGGCGCTCCAGCGCGTACAGCCCGGCGGCGGCCAGGATGCCGATCTGCCGCATTCCCCCGCCGAAAAGTTTGCGATACCGGTGCGCCTGTTCGATCAGGGCGCGCGACCCGGCAAGCAACGATCCCACCGGCGCCCCCAACCCCTTTGAAAGGCAAACGGTCACCGTGTCGAAGGGCAGCGCGTACTCCTTTTCAGAGATGCCCGATGCGGCGGTCGCATTCCACAACCGTGCGCCGTCCAGATGAAAGCCAAGTCCGCGTTCCCTGACC
>CBDUBU010000372.1:0-3800 GCA_965365465.1 uncultured Rhodothermaceae bacterium | reverse complement strand
GCCAGGCGCACAGGCCCCGGCAGGTGAGCAGCCTGCCCCGCCGAACAGCGACGAATAACTGCTGCACCCTCTTTTCAAACAAAAAGGCGAACCTGACAAGCGGGTTCGCCTTTTTGTTTCATATCCTGCGGAGCGCGTCGCCCTGTAAGCCGAATTCTGTCTGCCCGACCTGCGCCGCAGCGCCCGGTTTCGGGGAGATCATCATTTATCTAGGTTCATCGTCGCCGATGAACTCAAGCAGCCTACCCGCGCAGCTTGCTTCAGCGGGCCGCCTTATCCGCCGGGAGCTCCCGGCGGCGCTGCGCTGTTTGGCCTTGCATCCCGTGAGGTTTGCCTAGCCGCCCCGGTCACCCGGAACGCTGGTAGGCTCTTACCCTACCGTTTCACCCATCACCTGTTTCCCGCAAAGCGCGGGCGCATCGGCTGGTCTGTTCTCTGTTGCACTTGCTATCACCACTCCGCTGCCGGAGCAGTGTCTTCCCGTTAGGAAGCACGGCGCCCTGTGGTGTTCGGACTTTCCTCACCCCCCGAAGGCGGCGCGATGATCCGGACGACGCGCCAGGGATCGCTGTCTTGCCGGGCTGCGGTCGTGCGACCACAACGGGCAGGTTTACAGTTTCAAATCTTCGATCGTTTCCTGAAAAAGCTCGCTGTCCACGATAATGCGTCCGGTATGCTCGCAGGCTACGATGCGGTTGCGCTGGCGGATTTCCAACTGACGCTGCGGCGGCACCGCAAACCCTGAAGCAGCCCCGCGTTCGAGCGGAACGACCGCACGCCCATCCCGCAGGCGGTTTCTCAGACGCCTGTAGGCGCGCAGGTACCGGCTGTCCACTTCCTGCTCGGCTTCGTCACGCTTGGCCTCAAGATCTGCCTGCTCCTGCCGGGTATCATCCAGCACCTCTTTCAGATCGCCGCGTTTACCATCGAGGATCTGCTGCATTTCTTTCAGGCGTGCTTCCGCTTCTTCGATGGCTGTCGTGAAAGCGCCTTTTGTCGCCTGGTACTCCTCGATTTTCGTCTGGGCATCTATGATGCGCTGCTTCTGGGCCTCAAGCTCTTTCGTCAGCGCGTCATACTCCCGGTTGTTTCGCACCTGGAGTTGCTGCTCCTCATACTTCTTGATGAGGCCCTCGCCTTCCTTGATGTCGCGCTCGGCCTGAAGGTACGCGGCTTCGTGCTCCACTTCTTCCTGCTTTACTTTCTGGATGCGCGTCTCCAGACCCGCTTTTTCGTCCTCCAGGTCTCGGATTTCGTCCGGCAGGTCGCCGCGCAGCTTTTCGAGCTGGTCGATTCGTGTATCAATGTGTTGCAGCCGGATCAGGGCCTTTAACTGTTCCCCGATACTGGTCTCCTGGGTCGCTGGCATAGACTATTGATGGTCTGCGTAAATTACAAGGTATGGTTATGTCCGACCAGTTAAAACGACTTATCAGAAGTAAGGTTCGCGCCGGCCCTAACCCGGAATAAACTTTGACTCCCCCTCCGGCGGAATTCACGCAAAGGCCAACACCGGCGCATCAATCTGCCTGGACGAACAGCGAAACAGGGCTGGTGCGCTTGCCCGTTCGCAGCCAGGTCGCCTCCGGAAACTGCTCGCGCAACCGCTGCTGGAGCAGGCGCTCGGTGACCGCTTCCGTTTCGTAGTGGCCGGCATCGATCAAGGCCATACGCGCCTCCCCGTCTTCGCCTAGCCCCTCAAAAAACCGATGATAGGTGACATCGGCTGTAACGAAGGCATCCGCCCCGGCGCGGATCGCCTTCCCAATCAGATCGCTCCCGGAGCCGCCGCATACGGCAACGGTTTCAACCTCAGCCGACAAATCTCCTGCATACCGAACGCCGCGCGTTTCCAGAGCGGCGCAGACGCGCTTTAGAAACGCAGAGAGGCTTTCCGGCTGCTCGAGTTGCCCGATGGCTCCGAACCCTGCTCGTGTGGATGGTTGCTGGACCGGATAGAGGTCGTAAGCCACCTCCTCATACGGATGCACGGCCCGCAGCACACCTACCACACGCTGAACGTCCCACCGCGCCACTTCCACTTCGAGACGAAGCTCCCTGACCGCCTCCAACGCCCCGCCTGCCGCCCCGATGAACGGCGAAGCCGCCGCGCCGGGCCGGAAACGGCCTGTGCCTTCCACGGCAAAGGAACAGGCATCATACTCGCCGATCCGTCCCGCTCCGGCTGCCGCCAGCGCCTCGCGCACAACGTCGAAATGTGAAGCCGGCACAAAAACGACGAGTTTGACCAGCGTATCCCCAAAACGATCCAGGAACTGCACGGCCTGGAGCCCGATCTGTTCGGCCAGCGCAAAGGAAACGCCTCCCTGCGCTGCATCCAGGTTCGTGTGAATACAGTACAGCGCAATGCCGTGCCGGGCCAGGCGCAGCGCCAGCCCGGATGGGCCGGGTCCGGCTGTGAGATTCCTGAGCGGCCTGAAAATGAGCGGGTGGTGCGTAATCAGCAGCGTTGCCCCCTGGACCCTGGCTTCTTCAATGACTTCCGCCGTTACGTCAAGCGCGATCAGGGCGCGTTCTACCGGCTGCCGCTGATCTCCCACCTGTAGCCCCACGTTGTCATACTGCTGCGCGGAACCCGGGGGCGCCCAGGCTTCCAGAAATCCTGCAATGTCTTTGACGGTGGGAAAAGATTTTGTCTCAGCCATCTGTGTTTAGTCTGATGCAAACCGGACGAAGCAGCCTCCTCCGGTCACCGTGAAGCATTTGAAAGATGCGGGGCGGCTCGGCCCTCAGCTTCATCGACCCGCAGCAAAAGCAAGCCGCCGACCAGGAAGAAAAACAGCACCACGGCGACTCCGGCTCGCTGGCTGCCGAACCACCCGGTCAGAGTCCCCAGCAGCCACGGCCCCATGAATGCCGTCGCCTTTCCTGAAAATGCGAAAAAGCCATAAAACTCGGTTTCCTTGTCTGCCGGGACGAAACGGCCCAGCAGCGACCGGCTCGCCGACTGGTTCGGCCCGGCCAGCAACCCGACCAGCACCCCGGCTATCCAGAAACCCGTTCTGCTCTGCGTCGTCACCGCCAGCAGAGAAGCCAGAAACAGCCCGATCAGGCTTATCATAATGGTGCGCTTTCCTCCGGCGCGGTCATCGACGAACCCGAACAGAAAGGCTCCCAGCCCGGCAGACACGTTCAGCGCAATCCCGAAGATCGTTATTTCCGTGAAGCTGAACCCAAAGGTTCCCGCCGCATAGATCCCGCCAAAGGCAAAAATGGTCACCAGGCCATCATTGTAGACCAGCCGCGCCACCAGCAGCCGAACGATCTGGCGATATTTGCGAACCTCGTGAAACGTGCCGACAATCTGGCGGGTCGCCGCGCGAATCACGCCCTCCTGTGACTTTTGCGGAGCAACGATCCGCTCCTTTACATACAGAAACAGCGGAATGCTGAACAGCGCAAACCAGACGGCAACGAGCAGGTTGGTTGCCCGCAGGTTGGCGCCGTCCTCTGTGGAAAAGCCGAATAGAGGCTGCTCCGGGTAAACGAGCGCCGCCAGCGCTGCCGCCAGGCAGAGCAGCCCGCCGCCATAGCCCAGCGCCCATCCATAGCCGGAGATCCGTCCGATCTTCTCAGGCGGCGCGATTTCAGGAAGAAACGCATTGTAGAAAACATTCGCCAGTTCAAAGGCGATGTTGGCGATCGTGAAACACACCAGCGCAAACACTACCTGCCCCGGCTCTGCAAAAAACAGGATGCCCGTTGCCACAATGCATACCGCCGTCGAGACGAAAAGGAACAGCTTCCGATACCCGCCCCGGCCTGCAATGGCGCCCACG
>CBDUBU010000371.1:0-3815 GCA_965365465.1 uncultured Rhodothermaceae bacterium | reverse complement strand
CACCTGGTTCGACCTCTCTGCCGGACGCGCCGAAAACGTACTGCATCAGGAGGTCATGATCGACGCCGACCGGTACGTCCCCGTGGATGACGAGCAGATTCCCACGGGAGAGCTGCGGCCTGTGGAGGGCACGCCGTTCGACTTTCGCTCGCCGAAGCCTATCGCCGAGGACATCGATGAGGTTCCGGGCGGCTACGACCACACGTTTGTCCTCAACCGGGACGCGGAAGGCGCCCTGGCGCGGGCCGCCGTCGTGCGCGATTCCCTGAGCGGGCGAACGCTCGTCATGGAGACGACCGAGCCGGGCGTTCAGTTCTACACCGGCAACGGACTGGACGGCAGCATCACCGGCAAGGGAGGGCGCGTCTACAACCGCCACGCCGGACTCTGCCTCGAAGCGCAGCATTTCCCCGACTCGCCGAATCAGCCGGACTTCCCCGATACCGTACTCCGCCCCGGCGAAACCTACCGCCAGACCACCATCTACCGCTTCGGCGTGGAGGGGCCGTAAGAACCGGCTCTTTCAGGAAGGAAAACCGCGCCCTCCGACAGAATACCAAGGTGTAGCAGGCCGCGTCTCAACCGCTTTTTCTGGCAACCTGGAGGGCGGCGCGGCATTCAAACCCTGTCTGCCCTCAACCTCAAGCCGCTCCTGCATGGCGCGATACGCTTTTTTTCTCCTGCTTCTGCTGGCTCCGGTCGCCGGCTGCACTTCCGGCAGCAGCGAGCCGGCTGTCTACACGCTGCCTGCCGAATGGGAAGCCCATGACGCGGTCTGGGTCAGCTTCTTCGGCGGGCCGATGGACGCGGTGAGCCTGGAGATCGTCAAGGCTGTTGCTGCGTCCACGCCGGTGAAGTGCGTCGTGCCGGCCATTGATTTCACCGGCAGCCCGGCGCCCCGGCTCGGCCTGCTCGTTCAGGCCCGGCTCGAAGAGATGGGCGTGGATCTCGGGAACATCGAGATCATCCGGTCGGACAGCCTCGTGCAAACGCGTGACACCGGCCCGATCTTTGTCCGCAATGCAGCGGGGGAACTGCGCGTCGCGGACTTCCGGTGGAACAACTACGGCGCCGCCGACGCCCTCGCCGACGGCTATCAGGACACCTATCCTTTCGACGCTCTGATGGCGGCCCGCATGGAGATTCCGTCCGTACGCAGCCGCCTGGCGCTCGAAGGCGGCGCGATCGAGACCAACGGGCTGGGCACGCTGCTCCAGGTGGAGTCGGTGACGCTGCAACGGAACCCTGGCCTGTCGAAGGCGGAGATCGAGGAGGAATTGAAGCAGGCACTGGGGCAGAAGAAAGTGATCTGGCTCAGGGAAGGCCCTGCCGAAGACCCGCACGGCATGAGCCTGATCACCGAGGGCTACGTCGGCTCCGGCGTCGGCGGGCACGTCGATGAGTTTGCCCGCTTTGCCGGGCCGCGCACGATCCTGCTCGCCTTCCCGGACTCCGCCGAGGCCGCCGAAGATCCGGTAAAGCAGATCACCCGCGAGCGGATGCAGGTCAACTATGAGATCCTGAAAAACGCGACCGACCAGGACGGGCAGCCGTTCGAGATCCTGAAAATGCCGGTCCCGGACCTCTCTTACGAACCCTTCATCGCCGACACGGCCTGGACGCATCCGGTTTTCCGCGCCCTGCTGGACGAAAACCCGGCCCTCCGCCACGGCGACACGCTCCGGTGGGTTCCCGCCGGGAGCTACCTCAACTTCTTCGTCACCAACAAGGTGGTCCTGATCCCTGCCTACGGTCAGCCCGGTTCGCCGCCTTCGGTGCAGGCGGAGGACGAACAGGTGCGGGCGACGATGCAGCGCTTCTTTCCCGACCGGCAGATCGTCGGGATCAACGCGGTTTCGCTGAACAACAACGGCGGCGGCCTGCACTGCTGGACGCAGCAGCAACCGGCGCGGCGCTAGCGGGTGTTGAGAAGAGGCGCCCCGGTGCAAACACCTCCTGCGTGAGGGGCGATTCAGGTGTCTGGCGAAGGACACAGCCGGCTCTCCCCCGGGGCATAACACGCTCCGGATGGACGAGCCGGACTCAATCCTCGATTGCCTCGACAGAATCATATCGATGTCCTCTGCATGCCGGGGTGTAGCGGACGAACGGCTCAATCCTCGATCGCCTCGACCCCGAGTTGCTTGAGTTGCTCCAGGTGGTCCAGCATGGCGTTGAGCACTTCCGGGGCGTGCCCCTGCCAGTCCGTGATCTCGCCCGTGACCCGAAGCGGAGCCCGAGAGCGGTACGACTTCGTCGGGTTGCCCGGGTACTTCTTGTCCGTCAGATTGGGATCATCTTCAATCGGGCCGGTTGGTTCTACTGTGTAGATTCTGCCGGGTCCTTCGCCGACGGCCAGCTCGGCCCCCCAGACGGCCGCATCCAGGGTAGCGGTCAGATAGACGTAGGCAGCCTTTTTCCTTTTACCGTAGTTAGAGTTGTAGCCGGGCCCGATCATCTCCCCCGGTTTCAGGTCAGCCTTCGTGCCATGGTAGAAACGCTGCGAATCCAGGTCATCGATGGCTCCCATCGGCTCGCTTCTCATACTGTTGCGGTTGTGTTGTCGCCTGATGCTATCCTCCGTTTGTAAGCCTCTCGCCGATCCCGACGGGGAGCAGGTTGGCCTGAGATCTGGTTCCATCTAACGCCCTGCGCCTCACGCACGGAGGGTCTGGACCAGGTTCGATCAAAGCTACGGAAGCACTGCCGATGTGTCAACGTGGAAAGACCCGCTCGCCCTGCGTTTCCTGTGCAAGCGCTGGCTATGTGGCGCACACCCCTGCCGCCGCTATTCGATGCGCAGCACTACCGCCTACGCGCGGCGCTAGCGGGTTCCATACGGATCGCGCCGGCGGCGCAGGCAACTGAAGAAACGCCTCAACCGGACATTATTTGTCCGTGTGCGGCGGATGCAGGCTTATCTTGCTTGCAACCAATCTCCTCTCACCTGATCTCACAACCGCTATGAACCAGAACCTCGCAGAAATCGTCTGTATCCTGGACCGCTCCGGCTCCATGGAAGCCATTCGCACCGATGCCATCGGCAGCTTCAACAGCTTTCTCGCCGAACAGAAAAAACATCCCGGCCAGGCTGCCCTGACGCTCGTGCTTTTCAACCAGAGGTGCGAGATGGTCCGCGACCATGTGGACTTGCAGGAGGTCCTGCCGCTCGATGAACAGACCTACGTGCCGGGCGGCGTCACGGCGCTGCTCGACGCGATAGGCCGGACGATCGATGAGGTGGGCCGGCATCTGAAGCGGCTGCGGGAGGAGGATCGGCCCGGCAAGGTGATCGTCTCGATCCTGACCGATGGGCTGGAAAATGCAAGCCGGGAGTACGGCCAGGCGCAGGTCTCTGCCATGATCCGGCATCAACAGGAAAAGTACGGGTGGGAGTTTCTGTTTCTGGCAGCCAACCAGGACGCGATAGCAACGGCAAGCACGTTGTCGATTCCCGCGCAGGATGCCTATACCTTTGAGGCCAGCAGCGAGGGCATCAAGGAGGCCGGTTTGTATTTCTGCCAGGCCATCATGGAAAAAAGGAACCGGTAAGAATGCACACGCTCGCGGCCTGACCGTCTGCCATGACGGCAACATGTCAGGCCGTTTCAGAAACGGCGGGCGCGGCTCACCACTCGATGCTGAACCCGAAATTCGGCAGCAGGCCGACGTTCTCCACGGGGCGGCGCTGGTCCGGGTAGGCCGGGTCCTCGGTGTACTCGTAGCTGTAGAGGTTGGCGCGGTTGTAGAGGTTCTGCAAATCCAGGTAGACCACGGCATTCCAGGCGCTGAACGAGAACCGGCGGTCGATGCGC
>CBDUBU010000370.1:0-3839 GCA_965365465.1 uncultured Rhodothermaceae bacterium | reverse complement strand
AGGTAGGGCGCGGAGCGGCATTCGGGGATTTCGACAACGACGGCGACCTGGATGTTTTTATCGTCAACATGAACGATCAGGCCGTGCTGCTCAGAAACGAAGGGCTGGACGGCAACAACTGGATCAAGATTCATCTGACCGGAACGATCAGCAACCGGGATGGCGTGGGGGCGCGGGTAAAGGTTACAGCCAACGGCAAAACGCAACTGGCCTCCAAAGCCAGTTCAAGCGGCTATCTCTCGACGGATGACCCGGCCCTGCACTTCGGTCTTGGCAAGGCGCAGATTGCCGATAGGATTGAAGTAAAGTGGCCTTCCGGAGTGGTGCAGGTGCTGGAAGGCGTTTCGGCAAATCAGATGGTTGCCATCACGGAACAGGCAGCAGATGAGGCGCTCCATGCATCTCTCAAAAGGTAGATTCATAGCAGTCGGGACGCTCGTGATACTGCTGGTTGCGGCGTTTCTGCTGGCATCGCCCGGCGACCCTGCGCCCGGCGGCAGGGTTCTGTTCACCCAGATCCCGGTGCAGTCCGAAGCAGGGGGAGTAAACACGGTAATCGACTGGCAATATCCGGCTCTGAGCCGGATCGTTGCGCTGGAGCCGGACGGTTCCGTGAACGTGCTCACCGGCGGCTTCGTGGCGGCCCGGTCCCCTGCCGTTTCCTTCGATGGGCGGCGATTGCTGTTTTCCGGGAAGAAGACGGAAACGGACGACTGGCAGATCTGGGAAATGGCGCTTGACGGATCACACCTTCGGCAGGTTACGAAAAACCTTGTCGGATGCACCGATCCTGCTTATCTGGCGGGCGGGCAGATCGTGTTTAGCGCTTACGCTCCGACGGATTCCGGAGAGCAGACGCTTGCGTTATATACAACAGGCAGCGACGGGACTGGCGCAACGCGCATCACATATCATCCGGAGCCGGATGCCGGAGCTACGCTGTTGCAGGACGGCCGCGTTCTTTTTGCCGGCGGCGCAAAGGGCTTTTTCGCCATGTTGAATGACGGGACGAAATCGGATCTGTTCTACGGCAGCGATGCAGGGGTCAAAGGCAGGGCGTGGGAGCAGCACGAGGGGCGGGTTTATTTCGTTGAAGTTGCTTCGCCGGATGCGCCGGGCGGACAACTGGTATCTGTATCGGGCAAGAGACCCTTACACTCCCGTGCAGTAGTCGCTTCAGCGGCGCCCGGTGTGTTCCATTCCGTATTCCCGGCTTCGTCGGACACCCTGCTCGTTTCTTACAAGACTGCTCCGGGCGAACCTTTCCATCTTTACGAACTGGATGCCGGAACAGGGGAGATGCTCAGAGCGGTCAACGAGGATGCAGCGTTTCACGCGGTCGAGCCGGTGCTGGCCGTGGCGAGACCTGAGCCGCTGGCTTTTCCGAGTGTAGTCGATGCGCAAATCCCAACCGGGTTTCTGTTCTGCCTGGATGCGGATCATTCGACGATCCCCCTGTCAGGGTCGGATTCAGGGCGCGTCAGCAAAACCGTGAGGGTGCTGACCCCTGAAGGGGTGCTGGGGGAGGCGCCTCTAGAGGCGGACGGTTCGTTTAACCTGGAATTGCCGGCGGATATGCCCCTTCGCTTCGAGACTGTGGACGAAGCAGGGCAGGTCGTAAGGAAACAGTCCTCATGGATCTGGGTGCGGCCCAACGAGCAGCGAGGGTGCATCGGGTGCCATGAGGACCGCGAACTGGCTCCGGAGAACAAGCTGCCCCTTGCGATAACGAAGCCCGCCGTTTCGCTGGCGCCGTCGTTGGCAGCGGGTCAGAAGGCCCATAGTGATGAACATGGAATGTAATCTCCTATGAATCGGTTATTCGTAGTGACAGGTACGACGGTGGCAGCGCTGGTTACGGTGCTGCTCTTTGTCGCGCATAATCTGGCTGATGAGCATGTGCGTCATGTGATGGGAGGTCCTTCCGCGCCCGTCAACTGCCTCTCGTGTCATTCTTATATGAAGCAGGACGGATTTGTCAAGAGCCTGCTGGAGAAGCAATACCTCTCGCCGGAGGACATTGCGGTTTCGCCGGATGGAAACAGCCTGTACGTTGTGGCCGAGGAAGGGGAAGCGCTGCTCGTGGTGGACGCCCGGAAAGGAGAAGTCACGAAAAAGATTGCGGTTGGCAGGCGACCCAATAGTGTAGTGTTGAGCACGGATGGAGGGACTGCGTACGTCAGCAATAGCTGGTCGAACAGTATCTCGGTCATTGATCTGGCTGAAGAAAAAATTACGGGTACGCTCCAAGCAGGGATAGGTCCTGCCGGAATCGCACTTGACCGGGACTCCCGGTTCCTGTACGCGGCAAACATGTATTCCGATGACATCTCGGTCATAGATCTGGCCGACGGATCTGAAGCGAAGCGCCTGATGGCCGGAAACGGTCCCTATGCCGTGCAACTCTCTCCGGATGGGGCGCTTCTTTATGTTACCAGTCGCCTGACCACTACCGGTTTTCGGGAGGTTCCGGTTACGGAAGTTACCGTTGTCGATGCAGCAACGGGGCGCATCGCCGAACGGAAGCCTTTCCAGGGAGCAAACCTGCTGGAAAGTGTTGCTTTTGCACCGGAGGGGGACCTGGCGCTCGTTACCCTCGTTCGCCCGAAGCAGTTGGTTCCGGCCACACAGATCGGGCGCGGCTGGATGCTTACCTATGGCCTGGGCGTGATCGAGCAGGGCGGACAAAACCGGACGGCGCAGTTTCTTCTCGATGAAGTCAACGCCTTCTTTGCGGACCCCTACGACGTAGTCATCACCCCTGACGGAAAGAAAGCGTTTGTCACCCATGCTGCGGCTGACGTGATCAGCGTGGTGGATCTGGACGCCTTGCGAGGCGTGCTGGCCGCAGCCACCCCGGACAGTCTGGCAATCTATCCCAACCATCTGGGAGTGAGCAGCCGGTATGTCATCAAGCGCATCCCTACCGGGTTCAATCCGCAACGTCTTGCGCTGTCTCCGGATGGGCGCAGCCTCTACGTCGTGGAGCGCCTTCAGGATCGTATCTCCGTGATTGACACGGATAAACTCGAACCAGTCGGCAGCATCGACCTGGGGGGGCCGCGCGAAACAACGACCTTGCGCCTCGGAAGCCGCAAGTTCCACGGCGCGCGCGCTTTCCAGGGACAGTTCAGTTGCCGGACCTGTCACCCGGATGGGGATCAGGATGCGCTGGCCTGGGACTTCGGCGGAGATGGTCTGGGGAAAAACATTGTCAACACGATGACGCTGCGCGACATTGGAGAGACCTCTCCTTTCAAATGGGCCGGAACCAACGTGAGCCTCTATATGCAGGACGGAATCCGGTTTGCAAAGCATCTCACGCGCGTCGAATCGTTTCCGCCCGACGAGCTGAATGCGATTGTCGCTTACATGTATTCTATTCCTGCGCAACCGAATCCTTTTGTAACGAGCGATGCTGTAGGGTTGACAGCCGCGCAGGAACGTGGAAAGGCACTCTTTGAGCGCACCACAACCGTTGACGGAGAGCCTCTTGCGCCTGAAGGTCGCTGCATTACCTGCCATCTGCCTCCTTATTATACGAACCGACAGAAATTCGACGTTGGCACCCGCCGGGCTACCGACAAGGAAGGGATGCTGTTCGACACGCCCCAACTGGTCAACATCTATGAAACGGCCCCCTATCTCCATGACGGCAGCGCGGCGACGCTGGAAGAGATCTGGACAAAGAATAGCGTCAATGACGAACATGGTGTGGTGAGCGACTTCAACAAGAACCAGCTAAATGATCTCATCGAGTATCTGAAAACCCTGAGATCTCCTGCCTACAATAACTAGGAAAACAGTATGAGCAAGTCTACTAAAATGTGGTCTTCAAC
>CBDUBU010000369.1:0-3841 GCA_965365465.1 uncultured Rhodothermaceae bacterium | reverse complement strand
AAGATGAACAACTCATCCCGCCGCCAACCAATCTCGGCAAAATTCTGGAGGGCCGCCGCCCTGACTTGGCCGAAGAAGGCGAGCAAAAAGCCGCCGATCAGGCCAGAGCGCTCACACGCTTCGGGCCGCCGACTGTTGAAGTTCTATGCCTTTACCGCCACGGCCAAAAGCTATGGCTCAGCAAGGCGCCGGATGCTGAAGCGCTGCCCTTCGATCTAGTGAAAATTCATGCTGATGCAGATGCTGCACACAAGCTGAAACTCAAAGACGAAGATTTGAATCGCCTGCGAGCGCTGGTGATGCAGGCTGTCCGTTTGCAAGACCAAAACATTGTCGCGGCAATCCTGAATGACACGGTCTCGCTAGAAGCGATAGCCTGGAGCCGTGTGGTTAAGAAAAACCCTGTGCTGCGGCCATATCATCTGATGATCTTTGAGCAGAAGCCTGGCGGCTGGCTCTGGTCTCGTCCCGGATGTCCCTGTCGTGTTGAGGATCATGACACACTCGGCCTCCGCACCTTTTATCCCAAGCGTTCATAGAACGATGCCTGCCTACAACCTGATAGATCAACCGTGGATGTCCCTCCTTGATGAAGAAGGCGCGCTCCACGAAATAGGGTTACAAGATGCACTCGTAAAAGCGCACGAATGGCGCGAGCTCTACACCGACTCACCCATGCAAACGGCTGCGCTCTACCGACTGCTGCTGGCCCTGAGGCTTGCCATCTTCCCTGAAACCCTCTCGAAGAATTCTAACGAAGACTGGTTTGCACTGTGGGACCAAGGGACGTTTCCAGAGGAAAAGATCCGGCAGTACTTCCAAGAGCATCGCCGCCGCTTCGATCTGTTTGATGAAGAGTACCCTTTTTATCAAGATGCAAGCCTGAAGACAGCATCGAAAGACACGAAAGGCGAGACCCCTCTTGAACCGATGTCACTTACCAAAACGAAGATGTTCATTGAGGAGCATAAAAGTGCAGTGTTATTCAGCCACGCATTTAATGAGTCGCCACGTGATGTTGAATTAGCGATGGTCGCCAGGGGCTTGGTCGCTCTTCAAGCGGCGGCTCCAAGTGATGGAGGCGCCGGTCGCTTGAACGGTGAAATGATTCCCGGTAAGGCGCAGGGGGCTTTGGTAAATAGTGCTATGTTTTGGATCAGAGGCAGGTCCCTGTTCGAATCCTTGATGCTCAACGCACCACCCGATATAGGAATCTATCCGGTCAACGATCATCCAACCTGGGAGCGCACGGACAAATTGACCTCGACAAAACAAGGCCGTCTGATACGCGGTCCTCTTGATTATCTGACATGGCAGGTGCGCCGCATTCATTTATGCTCGAAGGTAGATCATGACCGAATTGTGGTGACCGGGGCGCGCATGGTTCAGGGCGAAAATATTAGACGCGGATCTGGTGGACGCCCAATAGATCCTATGATGGTGCTTCAGAAAATCAGTTCGAATAAACCTTACTATTATCAGTTTGAAAGAAATCGAGCGCTTTGGCGAGATACGCATGTGTTCCTAAAACTTATAGACGATGGCGCAAAGCAACTACCTGCGGGCTTTGAATGGCTTCGGAATCAGTATACTAAACTCAAGCGGAAACGCTGGAATGTAGATGTATTCGGTATCAGCACCGGCAATCAAACTGCCAACTTCGATCTCTGGCGCCACGAACGGATGCCCCTGAACGTCGCGTACCTCAATCTGGGAAACGCCGAATTGCGGGTCGATCTCCGCGATTGTCTGGACTATGCGGAATGCATGGGTGGGCCGGAGGAGAAAGAAAAAAAGAATTATCTGGACAGGGAAAAGCACGTCCGGCATCTCGTCGACTGCTTGTTTATTCACCCTAAAGGTAGTGGCAAGCAAAAACAGGTAATGATCCGTTCGTTATTGTATGATGCCTGTTTCTGCTTTGCCCACCTGCTGCGTTTCCCCGGCGCTGCGCTTTCATGGAGCAGTGAGAACCGTCTCTCAGGATTGAGCGAGGAGCAAAGCAATGATGCTGAAGCACTCCACGAGTCCCTGCAACCCGAAGCACGTTTCTGGCCCGCGCTGGAAGCCCCGTTCTACAAGCTGCTAGACGACCTCGCAAGAGCCCACGAGTCCTTCGACGAATCCCGGATCAACCAGGTAAAAACCGAATGGCGTACTACTGTGCATCGAACAGCCCAGAGAGCATTCCGGAAAACCGTTGCGTCTTTCGCCCAGGATGCGCGGACGCTGCGTGCCCTCGCCTTGGCTGAGGAAGTGCTATGCTTCGGCTATCGGCCTCTCGCCAGGTCTGATCAACAAAAACCAGGACGACTACTATGAGCATTTCGACCGCTTCAAGCAATGCTACTCTTTTTAGCTTCATCGGAAAATTGGCTTCGCTGGATGACACGGAAAGTCGCCGTGTGGCAGCACGGTTGCGGCAGGCGGCGGCGGCGGCCAACGACCTGTCCGACTTTGCCGGACGTACGATGGAGTTCGTCTACCGCTTTGCTTCGCCAGACGCGTTCTCGGAGCCCGGTTACCGCCTGGTCCGCCAGGAAGAAGCTTTCGCGCTGGCTGCTCTAAGCTTTGTACTGCATAAACAGAAGTACCGTGACAGAAAACATCCCCCTGGCAAAAGCAAAAAAATCAACTTTGGTCACTCGCTGCGCAGACTGAAGGACAGGTTAGGGGACAAGGGCGGCCCCAGCCTCGACCTTCGCTTCAACGCATTATTGGATAGCCCCTTCGAGGATCTATTCTACCATCTGCCGCACCTCGTCCAGCGTGTAGCGTCCCACGAAGCGGACATTCCCATTAACCACGCCTGGCTTCTTCAAGACTTGCTGCACTGGGAGCGCCACGACCGAAACGTACAGCGCAACTGGTCCCGCGCCTTCTGGAAGCACCACTCCGCAAACACAGACCCCGAAACCGATGGAAACTAAGCCGACTTCCCCAATGACTATCGAAATACACCTCATCCAGAATTACCCCCCCGCCAATCCCAACCGAGACCAGAACGGTTCACCGAAGGACTGCGAGTTTGGGGGCTACCGCCGCGCTCGCATCTCATCGCAGAGCCTGAAGCGAGCCACCCGCAAGAACGCACTGTTCCAGCAGTACATTCAAGGACAAATTGCAGATCGCTCAAAGCGCGTTGCTCAAGAGCTTGCTGAACGTCTGCATAACAGCCGCAATGGTGTCGCTCGTGAAACGTGGCTTGCCGGATCTGTTGCGTTGATGCGTAGTGTGATAAAATCGAAGTCAGTCGTCAAAGATTCAGGTGTCATGGATTATGCCTATTACATTAGTCCGGAAGAGATGGATAGATTGGAGAAATTTGTTGCTGATAAGGTCTCAGCTTTGGAAAACGCAATCAAAGTAGTTGAAGGAGCCCGGGCAAAACATGAGGAGGCAAAGCAGGCCGAGGCAGCGGCAAAGAAAGGCGAGAATTACAAAGATCAGAAGGATGATCTGGAAAAGAAAATTAAAGCCGCAAAAGAGAAGGTGGAGCAGGCAACGGGTAAAATTCAGGAGTTGTTCGCCAAGGATGCCGGCGCCTTCGTTCGAGAGCAGAAAGGACTGGCTCGAACCGTTGATATCGCCCTGTTCGGCCGGATGCTGGCCAATCAAAATGATCTCAATCTCGACGCGGCTTCGCAGGTGGCTCATGCCATCTCCACCAACCGGCTCAAGGCGGACTTCGACTTCTACACAGCGGTAGACGACTTTCAGCCGGATACGGAGCCGGGCGCCGGCATGATGGGGACCATCGGCTTCAACTCCAGTTGCTTTTACCGCTACGCGCTGGTGGATATGAACCAACTCGCACTCAACCTGACGCCTCCCCCCGCCG
>CBDUBU010000368.1:0-3841 GCA_965365465.1 uncultured Rhodothermaceae bacterium | reverse complement strand
GGATTGGCTTCAATGACGGTAGGCGCGTCGAGGCCGAGGATGCGGTAGATCCGCCAGAGGCTGTAGTTGCCCATGTCGCCGAGCGGGCCGCTGCCGAAGTCGAGCCAGCCGCGAAAAAGCGCGTGAGTGTAGTCGAGGTGGTAGGGAATATGGGGAACCGGGCCGAGCCAGAGGTCCCAGTCAAGCCCCGGCGGAGTGGGCTGTTCGGGACGGGGTTCCATCCAGCCCTGCGGCCAAACCGGGCGGTTCGTCCAGTTATGCACCTCGCGCACGTGGCCCACCACCCCGGCGTGAATCATATCCTGAAGGCGGTAAAACCCCGGATCATCGATCCAGGCCATGAGGTGCGTTACGAGGTCCTTACGGGCGCGGGCCGCGTTCGCCACGATCCGGACTTCCTCCAGCACGTTCGAGAGCGTCTTGTGGGAGATGGCATGTTTGCCTTTTTCCAGGGCCGCCACGCCGATCGCTGCGTGCAGGTGCTCCGGCGTCATAATCAGCACGCCGTCAATGTCCTCCTCACGGTCGAGCAGTTCCCTGTAGTCGGCATAGGCAGTCGTTCCCTTGTACGTGCCGGAAGCGCTATTTTTCGCGTAATAGCGGTCGATGATCTCGCGGCCCACTTCCCGTCCCGCCCGGATGCCCTCGTTGCCCTGGTCCCAGGAGGGGTCGTCCAGGAACCGGCGGATGCTATCCCGGAAACCGGTTTTGCCCCAGTCCCGGTAGTCGGAGCTATCGGTGTTCGGGTCGCAAACACAGGAGATGTGGAGGTTCTCGTCGGGCAACCAGTCGGATTGGAGCATATTGATGCCCATGGTGCCCGCGCCGATGAGGGCCATGTTGATCTTGTCGCTTGGCGCTACGCGCCCGGCGCCGCCCAGGACGCGCCGGGGCAGGAATGTGAACGCGGACGCCGCTGCTGCGCTGCTGATAAAGGTTCTGCGGCTGAGGGTGCTTTTCGTTTCCATAGGGTTCCCGGAGTCGGGCGGCTTAAACCGTCCTGATGTAAACGATGGAGGGGAGGAGGCTTGCTTGAAACAAACGGCGAAAACA
Source organism: uncultured Rhodothermaceae bacterium (assembly GCA_965365465.1). Taxonomy (GTDB): domain Bacteria; phylum Bacteroidota; class Rhodothermia; order Rhodothermales; family DASSAV01; genus CBDUBU01. The sequence goes on along the minus strand of CBDUBU010000368.1, from coordinate 2,788 downwards.
ATACAACTGCAAGCGCCGTGCAGGTAACTTCGTCAATTTGGCATCCAGACAAAGTAGGAAGCAGAGCGTCTGATTTTCGGAAAAACGGAAATTATTTTGCGGTTTATTGCGGGTTTTTAGCGGTTTATTGCGGGTTTTCGTTCGGGTAAAACAGCCTTTCCGGGGTCAAAAAGAGCGTTTTGCGGTTTTTGCGGCCCAAAACGCAGTTTCGCGCCCGAAGCCGCTTTTCCCTTTTTTCTCCTTTAGCTCAAGGTGTTGCGCTGGAGCGCTGCCGATCCTTCTTTTCATAGCTGCATGGTCTTGTTAGCGGCCAATGTAGGGTATACAAGGCAGGCAGAACAGGTTATTCTGACAACCTCCTTTCAGAATAGCACGACCGACAAGAATGCAGCTACAACTTGCCCGAGGTGTCTTTTTCAGCATCACGGGAAACGGGTTTTCCATCCAGGCCGTTATGAAACGCACGCTTTTTTGGCCAGGCATCTCTGCCTGCGCTGTCAGAAACAGTCTGGTAAACCGGGAAAGTGTCGCTTCCGGCAGAGGAACTCTCTTTATTCAAGCATCTATGCATGAAGCCGGCCAGGAACTCGTGTCCACGCTGCGTCCGGCTTCTACGTACCAGAGAGTTTCTCAGGATGGCATGGCGGTCACGGAAGCGACACACCCAACCCGCAGGGTCATTAGCGGTATTCGCGCAAAGGGAACGGGGCTGCCGGCTTGCAGGCGCTTTCAACCGTTTCCCTCTGGCGCAACGAGTGTGAAAGGGCAGGCGGCTTTCTCTTCTCCGTTCACGACCACCCCCAGTCGGTGGTCTCCGGGAATGTGCTTGCGCGTCGTCATGTCGGCCATGGCGTGCTTTTTTCGAAGGGTGTGACGGCCTGGTCGAAAGAGCCGCTCGGTGTGCTGAAAAACCTTTGTCGAAGGTCCCCTGGCAGCCTTGACATAGGAGACCGCGTATTCAAGGCGGACGTTGCGCGGCGCGGCGCCGTCCACGATCAGGGTATAGGAGAACTTCAGGTAGCCGCCGATCTCAATCGGATTCTCTACGACCGTCAACGTCTCGACTGTGAGGCCGGATGCTTCCTCGAAGCCGAAAAGTGCGAGCGCCCGGCGGTTGCCCGCCCTCAGCAGCGTGCGGCAGGCGTGTTTGACTATCCAGTCGGTGCGCGGCGAGAGGCCGATCCACTGCTCGCAGAGGCCAAGCGCCAGATCCGGATGATCTTTGGAAATGTCGTTCAGGTGGTTGGCTACACTTTTTCGAACAGACTCCGAGGGATCGTCCCGGAGCTTTTCGAGAACTGGCAACAGCGGGCGCGGATTATCCTGAAAGCCGGTCAGCGCCGGCGCCCAGGGCAGACGAGGGCGGCAGCCTTCACTGGCGAGGCGGCGCACGGCTGGACTCTCATGTTCAGCCCAGCGGTACACGTAAGCCAGTGCGCGTTGCGGATCTTGTTGCAGGAAGGGCCTGACTGCAAATTCGGCGCTGCCGAACCGGGTGAGACAGCCCAGCGCTTCAAGGGACAGGTCGAAGTCGTCCAGACCGAAGACCTGCACGTATTCAGCGGGAATCATAGCCTCAAAGCCCTGGAGGCGCGGCGCCGCCTGCTTCAGGACGGCGAGGGCCTCCGGATAGGAAGGCGGAAGCGTTTGCCCCAGGCACACAGCAATGCGCCGCAGCCGTCCTTTAAGCGCCAGGCTTTCCCAGGACGCATCATATACGAGTTGCAGGAAGCGGGATCTGTTAAAAGCCGGGTAGTTCTCTTCCAGCGCCGCAGCAAAAGGTTCGATGGCACTGCGTGTAAAAAAACGGTCTTTCAGGCGTTCCGCCATAGGGCCAATCCGGGGGAGGGTTTACGGAGGAACCAACCATTTTATGCGCCCCGGAGCGCACTGTCAAGTAGACCGGCCGCAAACCACTCCACCTGAGTTTCGAGATTTCAATACCAGAAGGTGCGATTAAGGGTCGAGGATGTGTCAGACCGTGTGACGCTCGTGCAGTCATTTCAATACCAGAAGGTGCGATTAAGGGGAGATAGAGGCGTCAAGGTACACCTGCATGGTCTGGTTTCAATACCAGAAGGTGCGATTAAGGGTGATGCCCCTGGAGGCCAGGAACTCGATGAGCTTCGTTTCAATACCAGAAGGTGCGATTAAGGGGTGGCAGGTCCAGGGCGGCTTTGGTTGTTTCGGTCCGTTTCAATACCAGAAGGTGCGATTAAGGGTATTTTTTGTTGACGCGGAACGGGTTGCCGTAGTCGTTTCAATACCAGAAGGTGCGATTAAGGGCGGCCCGCTGCCGGTCCTCGTACTGCTCGACCTCGGTTTCAATACCAGAAGGTGCGATTAAGGGTGGTCGAACTGGCTGATGGCAGCCGCCACGTCGTGGCCGTTTCAATACCAGAAGGTGCGATTAAGGGTGCACGAGAGGAACTATCAGGCGCCCGTCTGCAAGTTTCAATACCAGAAGGTGCGATTAAGGGAAGGCCCAGCGAGAGGAGAAGCTGAAGGCTTTCAGTTTCAATACCAGAAGGTGCGATTAAGGGAATTGGGGCCTTCTCCGGCCCTGTTAATTAAGAAAGATGTTTCAATACCAGAAGGTGCGATTAAGGGCTTCTATGAAATCCGAGAAGTCCGTTGAATCCAGTTGTTTCAATACCAGAAGGTGCGATTAAGGGCTGGAAGCCGTCGCGCCCAGTTTCGAGGAGGGCGTTTCAATACCAGAAGGTGCGATTAAGGGCCGGAGTTATCATACAATAAAAGCGCGAAAAAAGCATCGTTTTCGCAGGGT
>CBDUBU010000367.1:0-3847 GCA_965365465.1 uncultured Rhodothermaceae bacterium | reverse complement strand
AGAAGCAGCGCCGGAAACTCCTTTACTAACGTTAGTCGCTTCGCTCGTTTACTAACGTTAGTCGCTGCGCTCGTTTACTGGCGTTAGTCGCTGCGCTCGTTTACTCCACCCGGTTGCGGTACCGTTGCAGTTCTTCCGGCGTAAGTTCATCAGGCGGCACGAGGCGATAATGCTTTTCTGCCACCTTCCGCACTTCGCCCTCCTGCAAATCAAGTTCAAACAGCGCGATCAGGTCGCGCCCGATGAACTGTGCTGCAATCGAACGGCAGACCAGACCGGGAAATTTCTCGCGGCACAAGGCCATATCCTGCTCGATTTGAACCACGCTCAGCGCGTCCGCACCGCCTTTGGCCTGAACGGGCAGGATGTAGTGAGCGCCCTTCCGGTCGACTCCTGCATACAACTCGTCTGTCTCAACCTGGCCAATGCCTTTCACGGTGGTGCGCAAATGGTTCTGCAAGGAGTAGCACGTAACGCCGGTGAAGATGTCCAGCATCCGGTTGTAGCGCAGCCGAGCCAGAAGCGCCTGTTCATCGCTGAGGGCATACCTTGCAACCATGCCCGGCGTACTGTCCGGGATTTTGATAACAATCAGAGACCGATCCGGCTGGATTCTCGACATCGCCTTTGCTACGAAAGCGTATCGAGCGCGGCCTTTGTTCACAATGACCCATTCCTTGCCGGGAGGCGCTTTTTCGCGGATGGACTCCGGCAGAGCGGTTCGGTATTTGAACGAATACACGACATCGCCCAGATTCTTGGGCAATGAAACTCCCAGCAGGCTTGCAGCCTCCACAATCGCTGTTCTTGAAAAAGGCACTACATCGGCTTGATCCGTATAGTTGCTTTCAAATATGTGTTGAATGATTTTTTCGTAACGAAGGCTTTTTTCTTCAAAAGCGCTGCGCTCTGAATAGGATGTTTCGTCAGGCTCGTCTGTCATATCCATGCCGGTAACACTAATTTCATGAGGACGCCACTGCAACAACACGACCTCCTCATCAAGGTAAGATTGTGTCGCAGTAGAGAAACGTGACCGAAAGAGGTCGATGCCGACGACTTGATACCCCCTGCGCTCTGCAATCTCCGCAAGGATGCCGCCGGTTTTGATGATGATCCGGAAAAAAGACGCCTGATCTCCCACTACGTATGCCAACCGGGCTCCGGGACGGAGGACGGCTTTGAGCTGCTCCAGATGGCGCGCCATCCCTCCGAAGTAGAGCTTGACTACACGCGCATAGAGGCGTTCAAACCCCGATGTTTTGTTGAGCGCAATGCGCCGCATCTCAATCGCTTCAGCCAGTTGTTGAACCGTCTGAACCCCTTCGATCCATGCATCGTCTTCGTCCGACTTATAGACAGCTCTTGTATTGGAACGGAGAAAGGACTGCTTCTGCCGACGCAAATCCTCCCGCGAGGTCAGGAATCCCAGGAGCACCGCCTCCAGGCGCGTCGTACGGCTGTAATCCTTTTCGTTCGGATAGGGCGGCGAGGTGATGACCGCGTCCACAGAGCACGGTTCGATGACCGTATCTAAAAGCCTCGCGTCTCCCTGTATCACTTGCGAAGGCACGCGCCGCCGGGGTTGCACCTGCCTCAGATCGTGCGCCATAGCCCGGACGCCGGAGAGCCATGACGAAACGACGGGAGCATCTTCTTTGGCTTTTCCTACTCCGACTTCCGGACCAAACCGGAGATTGCTTATTCCATGAACGAGTTGTTTGGCGAGCGCCAGACGTTCGTGGGCTGCAAAGTGATCCTCTTGCATCGATGCAAGTACGTCCAGCAAAACGAGGGTTTTGTGCAGCGGCAACGGGCTAATGGAATTTCTGATCAGAAGGCGTGCCAACTCCGGCTCCAGTTGCCGCAATCTTGCCTTGTTTCCATTGCGAAGCGGTTGAAAAAGTATTTCTTCTGACAATCCTTCTGTTTCCAGAATCGCCTCGGCTGCTGTCGCCGCCTTGCATGCATGAGATAGCAGCCTGTCCGGATCAACCTGCCAGTCTGTTTTTGTGGTTGCTGCAAAACGCACCACAGGATTAGCCTCTACCCCGATGCTGGAAATCCCTCGTTTTTTGCATTCAACCAGCGTCGTGCCCGTGCCGCAGAAAGGATCCAGCACACGTTGATGAGATGAGAGATCGAAACGGTCCAGATAGTCACGCACCAGATGAGGCGGAAACGACAGGACAAACCTGTACCACTCATGAACAGGCAAATCTTCTGCATAAAGCCGGTTTAATTCGTCCCCGTGTTTATTCTGAACAGCGTATGGCATCAATAAAAGGTTCTTGCGGTGACGCGACGGTATACCATGTCAGGATAGGAGTTTGACGGCAGGGACGCAACGAAAATGAACCTTTAAAGTGAGAAGACGTAGCTTTCCGGCTGTGTCTTCGTACCTTTGAAGCACACCCCGATCAGAAGCCTACCGATACGACCAGAACTGAAGTTATAGATGCATCAACTTACCGAACAGGAAATACGCCGCCGGGAGGAACGGGTGGCGCTGGAGCGCCGGGGGATCAATCCCTATCCGTATGCATGGGATGTCAACGCGCAGGCGGCCACGATCCTCGCGCAGTTCGACGATGCACGCCACCAGCCCGGCGCGTCGGGCGAGGCGGAGGAACCATACCGGGTTTCGCTCGCCGGGCGCATGATGTCGGTTCGCATCATGGGCAAAGCTGCATTTTTCAACTTGCAGGACAGCACAGGGACAATCCAGGTGTACCTCCGCCGCGACGATCTGCCGGAAGGGTTTTACAACGAGGTATTCAAAAAGCTGCTGGATATCGGGGATGTGGTGGGGGTCGAGGGGTTCGTGTTCCGCACCAAAATGGGCGAGGTATCCGTACACGCCGAGCGCCTGGAACTGCTGGCGAAATCGCTGCGCCCCTTGCCCGTAGTGAAAGAGCAGGATGGCAAGGTTTATAACGAGGTGACGGACAAGGAATTCCGCTACCGGCAGCGGTACGTGGATCTGGTGGTCAACCCGGAGGTGCGCGACGTTTTCCGGACGCGGGCGCGGATGATCTCGGGCCTGCGCCGGTTTCTGGACAGTCGCGGTTACCTGGAGGTCGAGACGCCGGTGCTGCAACCGGTCTACGGCGGCGCAGCAGCGCGTCCGTTTACGACCCATCACAATGCGCTGGACATGGAACTGTACCTGCGCATTGCGGACGAACTGTACCTGAAACGCCTGATCGTGGGCGGTTTTGACGGCGTCTACGAGATTTCGAAGGACTTCCGCAACGAGGGCCTCAGCCGCTTCCACAATCCGGAGTTCACGATGCTGGAACTCTATGTGGCGTACAAGGACTACCGGTGGATGATGCGTCTGGTCGAGGAGATGATCGAGCGCGTCGCTGCCGAACTGCACGGCAAACCGGAGGTCGAAGCGGAGGGGCAGACCATTTCCTTTGCGCGTCCCTGGAAGCGCGTGCCGCTGTTCGACGCGATCGCGGAAAAGACCGGCCACTCCCTGCGCGGAAAAAGCCGGGACGAACTCGCGGCGGCGGCCCGCACGCTCGGTCTGGAGGTGGACGGCACGATGGGCAGCGGCAAGCTCATCGATGAGATCTTCGGCGCTTTTGTCGAGCCGCATCTGATCCAGCCTACCTTCATTACCGATTACCCCGTCGAGCTAAGCCCGCTGGCGAAGCGGCACCGCACCGAAGCCGGGCTGGTCGAGCGGTTCGAGGTGATCTGCAACGGAAAAGAAATCTGCAATGCCTTCAGCGAATTGAACGACCCCGAAGACCAGCGCGCCCGCTTCGAGGAGCAGGCCCGGCTCCGGGCCGCCGGGGACGAGGAAGCCATGCAGATCGATGAGGATTTTCTGCGC
>CBDUBU010000366.1:0-3896 GCA_965365465.1 uncultured Rhodothermaceae bacterium | reverse complement strand
CGGGACAGACCGGGAGGACTACCACCGATACCTGGAGGAGAAATACCGGTGAGGGTGCTTTTCGACACCAACGTCGTGCTGGATGTCCTGCTGGCGCGAGAGCCGTATGCGAGGGCAGCCGTCTCCCTTGTGAAGCGTGTGGAACGCAGCCGGCTCGAAGGGCTTCTCTGCGCAACCACGTTGACGACGATCCATTACCTCGCGGGGCGTGTCCTGGGTGCTGCCGGTGCGCGGGAGGCCGTAGCCGACCTGCTCGCCCTTTTCGAGATCGCCCCGGTGGCACGCCCGGTGCTGGAGGACGCGCTGCGTTCCTCTTTCAAGGACTTCGAGGACGCGGTGCTGAACGAGTCGGCCCGGCGTGCGGGAGCCGATGCCATCGTGACGCGCAACGCCGCTGCTTTCAGAACCAGCACGCTGCTCATCTACACCCCCTCCGAACTGGCCGCGCTGTAGAACCAGTCTTGCGCTCCACCTGAAACGACATTGTTGCATATGGCAACGCGCAGATCCGGAACGCAGCAGGGCAGGCCCGTTTATCAGTTCCGAAGACCACAACAACAACTGCACGAGAGGTAAAACGATGGACAACTACCACCTCCTCCACGAGAACGACGAATGGAAGCTCAAGCGCGAGGGCGCCGAACGCGCGGCAAAGACCTTCAAGACAAAGGCCGAAGCCGAGCACTACAGCATCAGCCACGTCAAAAAGCAGGGCGGCTCGCTCAAGATCCACAGGCAGGACGGAACCCTCCAGGAAGAGCGCACCTACCCCCGCAGCGCCGACCCCGAACGCACCCCCGGCTGATGCTTTGGCCTGATGCTGCCGGAGGCGTGGACGGAGAGCGAGAGATCCCCCGCCGCTCTGAGGCGCAGCAGGAGCCTGCTGATGGTTGAAACGTATAGAGGTGTACGTGCTTTGAGCCATGACCTTTGAATGGGATGAAGTCAAAAATCAGGCGAACATTGAGAAGCACGGAATCAGCTTCCCGGACGCTTGCCTGATCTTCCTTCGTCCCCGCATCGAGGTGTTGAGCAGCCGGGAGGGAGAAACCCGATGGAAAACGACCGGCCAACTGGAACACCGGTTCGTTACCGTGATCTACACCATCCGAGACCGGAACATCCGGATCATTTCAGCAAGGAGAGCCAGGCGCCATGAGCAACAAGCCTACCAGGACCTTTACCCTTGATGCCTTGCAGTCCATGCGCCGGCAGGACGAGGGCGGCTCCGACTGGCGCCGCTTCGATCAGATGAGCGAGCACGCCCTGGACGAGGCGGCGGCGCAGGAAGATCAGGCGTTCGGCTTTGCGCCGGACGCCTACGACAACGCAGTCGTTGTTTTCCCCCCTGAACGCCCCGGAGCCGTGGAAAAAGAGAGCGTCACGCTTCGCCTGGATAAGGATGTGCTCTCCTATTTCAGACGTACGGGCAAGGGCTACCAGACCCGTATCAACGATGCGCTCCGGCTGTTTTTTGTGCGGCAACTACAGCAGGACAACTACCACCTCCTCCACGAAGACGACGAATGGAAGCTCAAGCGCGAGGGCGCCGAACGCGCGGCAAAGACCTTCAAGACAAAGGCCGAAGCCGAGCACTACAGCATCAGCCACGTCAAAAAGCAGGGCGGCTCGCTCAAGATCCACAGGCAGGACGGAACCCTCCAGGAAGAGCGCACCTACCCCCGCAGCGCCGACCCCGAACGCAGCCCCGGCTGATCCGGAAACAGGGATGAATGCACGTCTGTGCAGGACAAGCGTTGAGGCGGCATAACGGAAAGCATCATCTTGGGCAAATGCAGCCCTTGCCATACATTGGGCCCCTGCTTCTTCCGCTTCCCGCAACGCATCAGGCCCGTCATGCTTCCTGCCTTTATTGCCCAGGCATCCGATCTCGTCACTCCTCGTGCTGCTACTGTAGAAGGCTTCCTGGAACAGGCCCGGAAAAAGGCGGCCATCGCGGCGCCCATCGTTGCCGAGGCAATGATCTTCCGGCAGGCCCTCCAGGTTGCATCGGCAGAACAGGATTTGCGCGATATGTTGCAGCAGGAACAAACCAGAAACGCCCTGATCGGCGCAGCAGGTTTATCCGGCAAGGCTTCTGCCTACCTGTCACAGGAGGAACTGCAAGAGGCGGTGCTGGCGGTGCTCAATGACCTGATCGAAGTGGACGCGCGCGGACAGCGCCTTCTGAGAACCGGCTTCCGCGATGAACTCCTCTATCGCTACCTGCTGACAAAGGGCGATTCCTTAGGCGGCATGATGCGCAATCTGGTTGGCAACATGGCCGAACAGAAATTTGCAGCGTTTATCATCACTACGCTCAAAACACGCGGATTTACGCCTGAACTGCGTTACTCAAACGCCGGCCATGTAAACAGCATCGGCTGGGGAAATCGCCTTGCGCTCTTTAACGTTACGCCGAAGTTCATAAAGAAAAACGTCGATTTGCTGCTGCTTGCCGCTGATGCTGCGCCGGAGGACGGGCGCCGGTTGCAGCATGAACCGGGCGCTTTCATGGCCTGCGGCGAACTAAAGGGGGGGATCGATCCCGCCGGCGCTGATGAACACTGGAAAACAGCCCGCTCTGCCCTGAACCGCATCCGCGAGAAGTTTTCCCGGATGAACCATGCCTGCCCGCCGCTGTTCTTTGCAGGCGCTGCCATAGCGCCGGCCATGGCCGACGAGATTTTCAGCGAACTGAAATCGGGCCTGCTCTCCCACGCGGCTAACCTGACCCGGAACGTGCAGGTGCAGGATCTGATCGACTGGCTGTTGTCGCGTTAAAGACGCCGCCAGAGATAAACGCATTTGCGCACTTCCTCGCGCCCGTGCTTGCCCATCTGCTGGCTGCTGTTCCCCTTTCCTCGCGGCAAGACCCATATTTTCTCGATCCCGAAACCCGCCTGCGCTGCCAGATCGGACAGGATCAAATCAACCGGAATCACAATGCCCGCATATCTCACATTGTCGTTCACCATGACCATCGGCGCTCCCGGACGCAGCACCCGTGCGCATTCAAAGAGGACGAGCGCCATTTCCAGAAAGTAGTTCTTCACCATCCGGGGAATGCCGTCGTTGTTGAGCTTTTTCTTCTCCTTCCGGTCCTCCAGGTACGCAAGGATCCGTTGCAGGAGCATCTGACCGTCAAAAGCCTTTCGCGCCGCCGATGCCCTTCCGTTCAGTTGTTTCAGATCCTTATCCCTGTTCTCGACCGTGCAGGAGAGCATGGCCTGCCTCAGATCCCGAATGCCCGCTTCATCAACGCCCAGAAGCGCCAGTTCGAGGGCATAGGTTCTCGTATAGTCGTACCGGTTGCAGTAGGGAGGCGAGGTGACAAGGCAGTCGAAGGAGGCGCTCTCCATTTGCGGCAGCACGTCGAGAAGGGAGCCGTTGATCAGTTCTATGCTGCCCTGCACTTCAGACCCGACCGGCGCAGCAAACAGATCCGCAGACCCGTTCAAATCGAAGACGATTTCTGCCAGCTTTGCCGTAATGGCCTCCTCGAAAGACCAGATCCTTCCTTTGTCGAAATCGCTTTTTCCCGCTCTTCTGCCGGATCGGTGGTCCCAGCGCAGGTATTGTCCGTCTTTTCGCGTATAGCTGATGCTTTCCAGAATGCAGAGTGCTGCGAAATGGAGCGTCGCCCTGACCTGCTGCTCTTCCTCCCGCTCCACCCGCTTCAGATACCGGCCCAGCAGCGCCTCCGTCTCCTTCGGGTAAGCGCCTTTCGTGATGCGCAGGTGCGGGATGTCGAGCTTTTCTTGCTCTTGCAGCCAGGGCTTTTCTCTCAGCCAGAATGCAAGGCGCTCTCTGACGGCGGGCCCGGCTCCATGGGACAGGGCGCGTCTGACCTCCATGACCCGGTGCCCGACCGGCAGCAGCTCGTAGAAGCGGGC
>CBDUBU010000365.1:0-3917 GCA_965365465.1 uncultured Rhodothermaceae bacterium | reverse complement strand
GAGGCGCACGACCTGCCGGCGATCGAGGCCGACCCGGTGCAGATGCGGCAGCTTTTCCAGAACCTGATCGGCAACGCGCTCAAGTTTCATCGCCCAGACACCCCGCCCGTGGTCCGGGTCTGCGGGAAGCTGGAGGAAAACGCCGACTTTCCCGGCGCCCGCCCCCGTCCCTTCTGCCGGATCGAAGTGCAGGATAACGGAATCGGGTTTCAGGAGAAGTACCTCGACCGCATCTTTGCCCCGTTCCGGCGGCTCCACCGTCCGGAAAAGTATGAGGGCACGGGGATCGGGCTGGCAATCTGCCGGAGGATCGCCGAGCGCCACGGCGGGAGCATCACCGCCCGGAGCGCGCCGGGGGAAGGAAGCACGTTTATCGTGCTGCTGCCGGCTACGCACAGCGAGCACCCGACCTCCATGACGGAGCCTGTGCTGCTCGACGGAAAGGTGGAAGGTCGATCCGTTTAGCGGTATTCAGCGGCATTCAGGCAGAAGTCTTGCGCCGGGAAGGAGGGTTTTTCCCCACTTTTACGGAGGAAGTGCAGGGCGCCGCTTCAGGGAAGGGGATACAGCCCTTCCCACCGGACCTGCCACGCGCCGTCTTTCGGAAATCCGGGCGCATTGCCCCGGGCGCCTTCCCATCCGGCGGCCATCATGGCCGTTGCCATCAGGAGCGACCCGTTGGCAGGCAGGTAGGGAAAGATGAACCCGTACTGACGGGTGTGCCCGGCCACGCCGTACCGGTTGGCCGGCGTGTCGAGGAGCAGAAAGCGCACCGCTCTTTCAGGCTCGCCCAGCCGGGCCGCCGTCATGGCGAGGAGCGGGTAATCCCAGCCCCAGGTGCGCTGGAAGTTCCACCTGTCGGCCACGGCTTGCAGCGTTCTCCGCATCGTCTCAGCGTCTGCCATGGCGCCGGGCAGCATTCCGAAGGCGCCGGCAAACGAAGGGTGGTCCGTGTTCTGGCAGGGATTGCCGATCAGCTCGCTTCCGGCCTGCCCTTCGGCGCACTCCGGCCGTTCGGCAGAAGCCCAGAGATCCTGGTTCGAGGCCACCGCCTCATAGCGGCCATCCTTTACCGGCAGCGGTGAAAGATGTGTGATGACGCGATCCCAGGCAGGGTTTCGGGGCATCCCGAGGCGCTCCCGCCACGCCTGGGCTGCTTCGAGGGCAGCCTGGAAATAAGCCAGTTCGAACGTCGGGTTAAAGGTCTCTGTCGCATGGTGTACTTCCTGGGCAGGAGCCACCGGCGGGCCGATCATGTAGCGCCCGGATGCCTCATCCCGGTAGACGACGGAGGCCAGGAAGTCCGCCGTCTCGAAGACGAGGTCCTTGTAGCGATGGAGAACGGCGCTGTCGCGGCGGGCGCGGTAGAGGAGTTCCGGCATGTAAATGACATGCGGCTGCTGCCAGAGAAGAAACGGGTTGATGGCGCCCGGAGATTCGCGGCCCTCCGGTCCCACCTGTTTCGGCCACTGCGCCCCCTGAAATCCATTCGAAGCGGCAAGCGCCTTTGCCTGCGGCAGGTGGGCCAGATACCACGACATGCTGCGCTCCAGAAGCTCCGGGCGCCCCCACAGCGCGAAGTGGGCGGCGTGCCACCAGTGCATCTCCAGGTGAAACTTGCCCTCCCAGCTGTTCGACGTAAGTCCCGTCTCCTGCGGAGGCAGGCTGCCCGCCGCCTGAATGGCCATCAGGTACTGCGACAGCACGATCCGGCGTTCGAGTTCACGGGCGCGCGGGTCGATGCTGCCCGAGAAGTCGATAGCGCCTCCCCCGGTCCAGAACGCCTCCCAGTGCTGCTCGGCGGCGGCCCGGCTCTCGCCCGGCGTCGCAAGCGAAGCGGGCAGGGGATCGGGCGAGAAGGCAACCGACACGGCAAAGCTGCTGCCCGGCGCCGCCGGGCGGAGGCGAAAATGATGCGCCTCGCCGCGTTCGACGGACAGTTCCTGATCGGACTGAACGCCTGCGTGGTACGTTGTTTCGTCCAGCCGGCGCAGCAGGCGCAGGCTCCGGCCCGTTTCCTCGCCCACCGTCGTCTGGTGCTGCTCCGGTTTCGTCCAGTCAGCCGCGTCCGCTGCGGCCCAGCCGGTTTCCGGGTACGGGAAGCGCAGGTCGAGGGCCAGCCGTCCCGATGCGATCAGGGGCGATTCGATGTCTACGGCTACGAGATCCTGATCCGGGTGAACGCGCGTCCACACCCGAACAGGCTCGCCCTCCAGTTCAAAGTAGCTGGCGATGGCGCCCGTCCAGAGTTGCAGTTCCTGCCGGGCAGCCTTCAGGTCGCCGGGCAAAGCCTGTGCGCCGTCTGCTTTCTGAAGAAAAAGCCCTATCCGCGCCAGCGCGAACTTGTGCGGGTTGGCATTCAGCCATTGAAAGGCAGGGTTGTCCATCCGGTCGGGCCAGCCGATGGTCGGGCGTTGTTGCTGCTTGCCCCGGAACGTGAAGGTTTCATAGGTGTCCTCCAGTTTGTAGCCTTCGGGGTTGGGAAAGCTGTGCCAGGCCCACTGCGCCTGCGTCAGCAGCGGAAAGGCAAGCGAATCCGGGTAGGTCTGCAACCCCGTAGCGTCCACGCTGAAGGCGAACTCGCCGTTGCCTGCGGAGAGCGGCGCCTCACGCGCCGTTCCCTCCAGAAGTACATGATGCCGCAAGACGAGCGCCCGGCGGTCGATCCGGTCCTGCGCCGTCGCAGAATGGAGAGCCGGGCAGAGCAGGACGCACAGCAACAGAGCCGGGATGCGCAAGCGCTTTTTCATGGATCTCTACAAAAGAAAAACCCGTACGGAGCCTACCGCCGCCGTCGCGCTCAGGACAGCGCCGCGCCCACCTTTTCCAGCAGGCGCTTCGTGGCCCGGATGCCCTCCTCCTCAGGCAGGAAGCCCGGAACGCCCTGCGCCGCAGCGAATCCGCCTTCGTATTCGATGCCGACGTAGCCCTTGAAGTTGGCGTCCTTGACGATCTGAAGCAGGCGCATGAAGTCGATGTCCGGTTCGTCGCCCTTCTCGTCGAACCGGTATGCCTTGGCGCTGACGCCTTTGGCAAAGGGCATGATTTCAGCCGTTCCCCGGTAGAGGTCGTATTCCTCCAGGCACACGGTATTCATGTAAGCCTCGATGGTCTGCGCCTCCGGCTCCGTCCGCTCGACGCAGAAATTGCCGAAGTCGGGGAGGGTCCCCGCGTAGGGATTGTTGACCTGCCACATCAGCCCGGCCAGCCACTGGCCTTTCGAGGAAAGCCCTCCGTGGTTTTCCACGATGACGCCGATCTCTTGCTGCGCCCCGTACGCGACGAGCCGGCCATAGCCGTCGACGGCGGCTTGTGTGACGCCGGCGACATCCATGTCGGCTGCAAAGTGGCCGGTGATGTTGACGCGGATGTCGGAGCAGCCGAGGAATTTCGCGGCATCCACCCACTTCTTGTGGTTCTCCACAGCCTGCGTGCGCGCAGCATCATCGAGGTCGGAAAGGTTGCCCTCGGCATCCACCATGATCCGGACGTTCCGCACACCGAGGTCGTCGGTGCGTTGTTTGAGTTCGGACAGGTACGCCTGGTCGTTCGCCTTGTCCTTGAAGAACTGGTTGACGTACTCGACGGCATCGACGCCGAAGTCCTGCTTTGCTCGGGCCGGAAAGTCCAGGTTGTTTAGCTTGCCGCTGAAAAGCGAAGGCGCCAGCGACCACTCGGCCAGCGAGATTTTGAAGAAGAGGTCTTCGGGGGCGGCAAAAAGCCGGTGTGGAAGCGCCGTGAGGCCGAGGGCGCCAAGTCCGGCACGGGTGATGAAGGTGCGGCGGGTCGTTTTCATCGGCTTCCTCAAGGGTAGAAAGGGTTGTTCCGGGAAGATACACGCTCCCGATGAGAAAAAAACCCCCGGTGGGCGGGCGCAGCCGTCAGGGACGGTTTTACACAACCCTTATGCGAGAGAG
>CBDUBU010000364.1:0-3922 GCA_965365465.1 uncultured Rhodothermaceae bacterium | reverse complement strand
GTCCGCCGGCGGGTCAGTGTACTGGTCCACGCGTTCGCTGCGGTGCTCCGATAGATCGATTCCGATCTCCTGCATCGCCCGAGTCGCGAGCGGGTTGACGCCCCGCGGCTCGGTGCCGGCGCTGAAGACCTCGTACCGATCTCCGGCCATCTCTCGCAGCAAGCCTTCTGCCATCTGCGAGCGGGCGGAGTTGTGCGTGCAGACGAACAGGACGCGTTTCTTATGATTCATCGAGGCTGTGTCTGGGTGCAAGATTACTTGCCGCTATCTTCGGCGAGCGCGCGGCGCGGCAGCTTCACCTCGGTGGGGCAAACGTCGCCGGGGCCGTTAACATTTCCACGCTCGACGCGGCCGCCGAAGTATTTCTTCTGGAAATACAGGGCTACGTTCACCAGTCCGATTAGCACAGGCACCTCGACGAGCGGCCCGATCACCGCCGCGAACGCCGCTCCCGAGCCGATGCCGAAGACGGCCACCGCCACGGCAATCGCCAGCTCGAAGTTGTTCGAGGCCGCCGTAAACGAGAGCGTCGTCGTCTTCGAATAGTCAGCGCCGACCTTTCGCCCCATGTAGAAACTCACCAGGAACATCACCACGAAGTAGATCAGCAGCGGTACGGCGATGCGCACCACGTCCAGCGGCTGCGCCAGGATTTTGCCGCCCTGCAGGCTGAACATTGCCACGATGGTGAATAGCAGCGCTACGAGCGTCAGCGGGCTGATGCGTGGAATGAAGGCGCCCTCGTACCAGGAACGTCCTTTTACCTTCAACAGCGCGAAGCGCGTCAGCATACCCGCCACGAACGGAATGCCCAGGTAGATGGCCACACTCTCGGCGATCTGCCCCATTGTGATCTCCACCACGCTGCCCTCCAGGCCGAAGACCTCGGGCAGTACAGTGATGAAGACCCAGGCATAGACGCTGTAGAAGAGCACCTGAAAGACGCTGTTAAAGGCCACCAGGCCGGCGGCGTACTCGCTGTCGCCCTCGGCCAGCTCGTTCCAGACGATCACCATGGCGATGCAGCGGGCCAGCCCGATCATGATGAGGCCGACCATGTATTCGGGATAGTCGTGCAAAAAGAGGATTGCCAGTGCAAACATCACTACGGGGCCGACGACCCAGTTTTGCACGAGGGACAGGCCCAGAATCTTCGTATTGCGGAAGACCTCGCCCAGCTCCTCATAACGCACCTTGGCCAGCGGCGGATACATCATCACGATGAGGCCGATTGCAATAGGGATGTTAGCGGCGCCGACAGAGAGGCGGTCCCGGAAGCCTTCGACCGCGGGCAGGAAGGCCCCGAGAGCGACGCCGAGAGCCATTGCGGCGAATATCCAGAGCGTCAGGTAGCGATCCAGAAAGGAGAGCCGTTTGGTTGTCGCAGGCGCCATCGTAGGATTAGAAGGATAGATGGAGGTATATCGAAGAACGTCGATGCCTTGCGGCAAAAAAAGGCGGCTACGAGGCGATGGGGACGACGGTGAACCGATCCATCAGCTCTCGCAGGTCCGCGAAGGCAGCCGGCTCTACGAAATGGTGCACCCAGGAGCCTTCCTGGCGGCTGCGGATGAGGCCCGCCTCACGCAGCACCTTCAGGTGGTGCGAGATGGTTGGCTGCTTGACGTCGAAGTGATTCTCGAACTCACAGACGCAGATCTCGCCGCCGTGGGCGTGGATGAGGTCGACGATGCGAAGCCGGACAGGGTGCGCCAGCGCCTTGAGCTGTATGACGAGGGCCTCCGCCTCCTGCTCGCCCATGTGATCGGAAATAGGCGTGCAGGAGCAGGAAGTGTCCCGTCGCTCCTCGGCAACATCGGGTGTGCATACTGTAATGGAGGGCATGGCAAAGGTAGACCATTCGTATCGAACATCTTCGATATCAAAGATCGTCAATATGTTTCAGTAAGTCCAGTCTCAGCGGATTCTTCATCAACTGTCTGTTTATGCTTCCTGGCGTGCAGCTTCGAGGCGCCATGTGATCGTGTCGTAGGGGCGCCGCATCAGGTCTTGGTGTTTCTTGGTGCGGGTGCTCCCGGTTGTAGAGACGAGCCATTCGTCGAAACCCTCCTGCGGTGTCCGCTGCGCTCCGTGAGCAAGGGCAGAAAACGCACACCCCCTGCCGGAGCCGCTACCCGATCCAGCCCTGCCGGCAGGCCAGCGTGAAAAGCAAGCCGGCCACGAAAAGCCAGCCGAAGATCAGCTTGTTGTACCGGGCCAGCCACAGGGGCAGGTAAATGTCGAAGTTGTCGCGCCGGTCGTCCGTGTACCGCGCCGCCACGTCGGTCAGCGGGCAGCGCCAGTGGTTGGCCAGGATGATGCCGACCTCCACCAGAACGAAGGCGATCAGCACGAGCGCCGTGCTGAAGGCGCCGCGCCAGGCATAGACGGGAAGGGCCAGGATGCAGCCGGCAAAGAAAGCCCACGCCGCCGTGTGGACGGCCTTCACCACGCGCAGAGCGGCAAGCGGACTCATCGGGGCGCCTCCGGGATGGATTCGGCTCGCAGACCGGTTCGATCCGGTCAAAGAACCATATTGACATCCCGGACGCAAAAGCGCAAGCAGATAATGGGTGAATTTTTTCGTTGTTTCCCTTCCCGATGCCCTGCCCCGCAGGTTGCCCGAATAACCTTTCGCGCCGGCCCGCCCCGGCTTACCTTTTGATCTCTGACGGGGCAGCCCGGCACGAAGAAAAAGCGGCGTGGGGCGCGAAACCTCGTTTTGGGCCGCAAAAACCGCAAAACGGCCTTGGTGGGGTCAAAAAGGGCGTTTTACACACACGAAAAACCGCAATAAACCGCAATAAACCGCAGAAAACCCGCAATAAACCGCAGAAAACCGCAAAACACCCCCCTTTCTCCATCAAGCGCCGCCCTCCAATCCTGTCTTGACGAGCAAATGCCGCCCGTGCAGCGCCTCCCAGCCGCAAACACGCCCGGAGCAGCGCTTGCTTCATACCCGGCCTGCGCGTGATGTTGGCGACCCCCGCCGGCCCCTGCGCCGGCAGGTTTCTTTCCTCTATAGCTATCCGGCCTGCCGCCGCGACCTCGTGAAGCCTTCCGCCTCCATCCTCTGGCAACGCCTCGACCTTCCGGGTCACGAGGCCGCCAGACTCGATGCCCTTGACGCGGGGTGGTCGCTGGCAGGGACCGCCGTGTTTGCCTTCGACCAGGCGCCCTGCAAGCTCGATTACCGCATCCACTGCGATGCTGCCTGGCTGACGACCTCGGCCCAGGTGCAGGGATACGTCGGAGACCGCGAGGTCACGCTCCACGTCGCGGTGGAGGAGGGCCGCCGCTGGCGGTTGAACGGGGCCGACTGCCCCTCGGTGGCGGGCTGCCTCGACCTCGACCTCGGCTTTAGTCCTGCTACCAACCTCCTCCCGATTCGCCGCCTGCAGCTCGGAGTCGGGGCCTCGGCTGAGGTCCGCGCCGCGTGGCTCCCGTTCCCGGCGCTCGCGTTCGAGTTGCTGCCGCAGGTCTACCGCCGTGAGGGCGAGACGGCCTACCGCTACGAATCGCGCGGCGGCGCCTTTGTCCGAACGCTGGAGGTGAACGCAGCAGGCTTCGTGACGAGCTACCCCGGCCTCTGGCGGGCCGAGACGGGCGCCTGAACGTCTTGCACAACCCGCCCCGAAGGGTCATCCTGAAAGCTTTTGCGTCCGGCAGAACCAACCCCTCCCTCCGAGGGACGCAGCCCGCCAGGGCCGGAGGGTGTTTTTCCCTTTCCAGCGGCTTCGTTGAGAGAACACCCCCAGTCCCTGCGGGACAGTTTTTTCCTTTCAGAGGGCGGTTGCCTCTCGCCTGATTAGAAGCTTTGCGCCCGGCAGAACCAACCCCTCCCTCCGAGGGAGGTGGCCCGCCAGGGCCGGTTTTTCCCTTTCCAGCGCCTTCGTCCAGCAAAAACACCCCCAGCCCCGTT
>CBDUBU010000363.1:0-3927 GCA_965365465.1 uncultured Rhodothermaceae bacterium | reverse complement strand
CTCTTGACCAAGCTTTTCTGCGATCAGATCCGCTGCCTTGCTCGCGGCGCCTACATTGTCCGTGGCAATAAAGGATGAGGAAATCTGGGGGTCGGTATTTGAATCAATGGTGATAATGGCGATCCCTGCCTCCTTCGCCCGCCTCAGAACCGGCGTCAGTCCGCGACTGTCGGCTGCCGCAATAACGATGGCATCCACGCCCTGCGTGATAAAGGACTCCACCAGCCCCACCTGTCCCGCAATGTCTGTCTCGTCGTTCATGCCTTTCCAGATTACTTCCACATCCCCCAGTTCTTGCGCTGCCTGCTCTGCGCCTGCGTGTACGGAGGCCCAGAAGTCGAAACTAACGCTCTTGGGGATTACGGCTATCTGGTAACGGTCTTCCTGGTCGGTGTCGCCCTGCTTGCAGGAAGCCAGGAGTAATACAACCGTACTGACGAAAATCAGATTTCTACGCATGGCAAATAGTTTTTACAGTTTTTTATCGTGTGCAAAAGTGATGAGTGCTCACCGTTCTGCTATCAAACGGCATTCTTCCGGCGATACTGGTCCCACGCAACCGCGATCCAGATGATGACTCCGATCACGATCTGCTGCCAGAATGCAGACACGTTGAGCAAATTGCTGCCGTTCCGGATCAATCCCATCAGGGCAGCGCCGGTTATCGAGCCTACTACCGTACCGATCCCGCCGAAAAGACTGGTCCCTCCAATCACGCAGGCCGCAATGGCGTCGAGTTCGTAGCCCAGCCCGGCAGTAGGCTGCCCTGTGACGATGCGCGATGCCAGTATGACGCCGGCCAGACCTGAAAGCCCCGCGCATAGCGCGTACACCTTTACCAGTTCCTTCGAGATGTTGATGCCGGACATACGGGCCGTTTCCACATTGCTTCCAATGGCGTAGGTATAACGTCCGGTGGGGGTCTTCTGGAGAATGATGCCGACGATAATTGCAACGATGAGAAGAACAAAGACCGGTACAGGAATGCCGGCAACAGCGCCATTGCCGAGCCACGCGAAACGCTCCGGCAGGTCATAAACGGCAATCCCGCCCGTAAGAACCAGCGCAAGACCGCGCGTCACACTCATGGTGCCGAGCGTGGCAATGAACGGCGGCATTTTGATGGACGTTATGAGCGCTCCGTTCGCAACACCGCACAATACGCCCACAAGGATGCCTGCCAGAACCGCCGCCCAGATCGGCGCTCCAAACTGAGCAATCAACAGGGTAGTAACCACTCCGGAAAGCCCGACTACTCCTCCCACGGAAAGATCAATCCCGGCCGTGATCATTACCAGCGTCTGACCTACCGCAATGATCCCTACCACGGATATTTGCAGCAGAATCGTCAGGATGTTCTGCACGCTCAAGAAATTCTCAGACGCAACGGACAGAAACACCGCAATGACGATCAGGAAAAGAAAAGGGGCAATCTGCTGAGAAAGCCGCTTGAGATAGTCCCACCGACCCGCCCGCGCCGCGCCAGGGACGCCGATGCGGTTGTCCGGAGGGTTTGTCGCTACTTCTGTCATAGATTCAGGCGTCAATCGCCAGATGATCAGGGTGAGGGGCAGACGCCCGATCCATAGACTTGCTCATGCCGGCTTTTCTGCTTCATGTCTCATCGAGGCATAATAGATAATCTGCTCCGGCGTAGCCTCTTCTTTCGATAGCGCACGAACGAGACGCCCTTCCGAGAATATCAGGAACCTGTCGCTCATTGCCATCAGTTCGGGAAGCTCCGAGGTAACGAGCAGCACGGCTTTCCCGGCTTGCGTCAACTCGTTGATGAGATCATACACTTCCAGCTTTGTCCCCACGTCGATTCCGCGGGTAGGCTCATCTAGAAGGAAAATCTCGGCCCCGGTGGCAAGCCACTTCGCCAGCACTACCTTCTGCTGGTTTCCGCCGCTCAACACCCCGACATGGCTGGACACCCGAGCATTGATCTTGAGTTTGCCGATGTACTCGCGACTGATGTTCGTTAGCTCTCCATCACGAACCAGCCCCCATCGAACATGACGCTGCACTCTCGGCAGCGCGATATTGTCTTTGATGCCCAGCTGCAGCGCCAGTCCGTTCGCCTTACGGTCCTCGGTAATATAGGCCAGCCCGTTGCGAATCGCATCGGACGGTTCCCTGATCGAGACGCGCTGCCCATGCAAATAGATTTCTCCCTTTTCTACGGGATGGACGCCGAAGATGGCATCAAACAGCGATGTCCGTCCCGCCCCCATGAGACCGGCGACACCGACAACCTCGCCGCGATGCAGGCTGAAGGATACGTCTTGCAGCTTGCGCGTGCAAAGTCCTTCCACCCGAAGCACTGGCATCGTCTGCGCTGCTTCCGAACCCGGTTGCCGCTCGGGGAAAACGTCCGTCACATCCCTCCCCACCATGTGCCTTACCAGATCCAGCGGCCCTACCTGATCCGTCTCCAGCGACACAACCGTCCGCCCATCACGCATTACCGTTACGCGGTCGGCTATCTGGAAAACTTCATCCAGCTTGTGGGTGATCATGATGAAGGTCGTGCCGGCCTGTTTGAGTTCCCTCAAGATCTTGAACAGCCCTTCCGTTTCATGCTCCGTCAGCGCCGTGGTAGCCTCATCCAGCACGATGATGCCTGCGCCGGTGGAAAGCGCTTTGGCGATCGCCACGATCTGCTGTTGAGCCACGCTCAATTTGCCGAGCGGCTGGCGCGGGTCAATGTTCACCGGAAAGGGGCGCAGCAAGGCCGCTGCTTCTTTGTTCTGGCGGTCCTCATCCACAAAATTCAGTGGCTTCCTGCGGTATTCGCGCCCCAGAAAAATGTTCTGGGCAACCGTCAGATGCAGGGCGAACGGCAACTCCTGATGAATCATCGCCACGCCCCTGGCAAGCGCCTGCTGAGGATTCTCGATCTCTACCGGCGCTCCGTCTATTTCAATGCTTCCTCCTGTTTTCGGATACAGCCCGAACAGCACTTTCATCAGGGACGACTTGCCCGCTCCGTTCTCTCCCAGCAAGGCGTGAATCTCGCCGCGCCCAACTTCCAGGGCTGCCCCTTCAAGAATGCGCACCTTGCCGAACGCCACCACGATGTCCTGCATCACCAGAAACGGAGCCGATGATTCTTCGGTTGATGCTGTCTTCATAGCTGCCTGGATCAAACCGGAGAAGCAGGGTATGCTTCCCGCCACAAATGTTTCCTGGTGAAATGAACCTTCCGGCAGTTTATTGCGCCTTTTCAGGCCCGCCGTTGACCACCGCAGGCTCATACGTCTTGAGGGGGACGCTTGCCCGCACCACATCCCGTATGGACATTCCCTCCGGAAGGTCGCCCATCGTATGCGCCTGAATGAGCAGATTTCCCATAGCCGTCGCCTCAGCCGGTCCTGCCACCACCTTACAGCCACACGCATCGGCTGTGAGGCGACATAGCAGATCGTTCTGCGCTCCTCCCCCGACAATGTGGAGCGCCTCGATTTCGTATCCGATCAGGCTTTCCAGTTCGCGCAGCGCTGCCCGATGGCCCTCGGCCATGCTGTCGAGAATCAAGCGCACGAGCGCCCCGCGCGTTTCGGGAGGCGCTATGGCGTATTCGCGGCAGTACGCACGCAACTTCTGCTGCATTTCACCTCGATACGAAAAACGCGCATCGTTCAGATTCACAACCTTCCCAATGGAAGGCGCTTCTGCAGCTTCCCGGACCAGTTCGCGGTAGGTATGTGTCTCTCCCTCAGCCTGCCATTCCCGTTCACACTCTTGCAAGACCCACAAACCCGTCAGGTTTTTCAGAAAACGAACCGTCCCTCCAAAGCCTGCTTCGTTCGTAAAGCCTGCGATCTGCGCTTTTTCCGTCAGAACAGGCCCTGTCTCCTCGATGCCGAGCAGCGACCAGGTGCCGCAGCTCAGGTAGGCCCAGCGTGCGGCGCTGTTCTCCAC
>CBDUBU010000362.1:0-3937 GCA_965365465.1 uncultured Rhodothermaceae bacterium | reverse complement strand
CTACGCCACAATTATCTACCAGGACAATCCATCACTGCCATGCAAGCTGAGCCGATACCGGGTACAGCCTTATGAGAAATACATTAGCTTCAAAACAGTTCACGGTTCTTCTCGCACGCAGGGACCCGGCCTCCCCTCCACAGGGCCAGGTTCCTCGTGCCCTTTTTATGCACTGCTGCCAGAATTGCAGATAGAAGCCAGGAGAACTATTTCCTGGAAACCTCCAGTTTCAGAACAACGGCTTCTCTTTGATTCAAGCCGGTTGGCCTTCTGCCAGACTCGACTCGATCTCCTCTTCAAGCGCCTCATCCCTCAGACGGTTGCACACCAGCATACACAGGGCAGCGAGGGTTGGGTCTGAGATGTAATAATAAGAATACAACCCTTCCTTGCGCCGGTCCACGAGTCCTGCATCGGCCATTTGGCCGAGATGCTTGCTTACATTGGCCTGTTGTTGCCCGGTAGCCTCTACCAACTGCTGCACCGTCATCTCCCCATTGGCGTTCAATTGATTCAGCAGACCAAGCCGCACAGGTTCCCCCAGAAGCTTGAAACGTCGCGCAGCGCGCTCCATGAGTGTTTGAGGAACCAATTTCTTCTTCATAATCCCGCTTGCATTATGTTCTACCATGCAGTTATATGCTGAAGGCATCAACGAGATCCGCACATGGAAACACTTATTCCTGATGTCCTGCGCTTGCCGGCGCCATCAAGCAAAAACCTGCAAGAAGGAAGATACGCTTTTCAGAAGCGCCCTGCATACAATGACCAGATCGCCGCGCTGCGTCGAACAGATCCCTTCGCATCAAAGGCGGGTTGTACAGAAGGGCGTAAGCTGCGCTTCAGTGGGAGAATGCGCAAGGAAGCCTTATGATTGTGAAGTAATATGAAGGAGATCAACACAGGGACCTGTAGACTTGACGCCGGCGCAGCCATGCATTTAGCGGAACGGCAGAGACTTTACTTTTCTTATCGAATGCCCTTATCCCTTGAGCAACAGGAACGTCTGAAAAAGCGAAGCGTCGTCCTGTTCGGGTTGACCTGTTTCACCGTCTCCAGAAACCGGCCATAGCGGTGATGTCTTCTCTGCTTACAACGCTCCAGCAACGCCTGCAACGTTCGTTCACCATTGCGGCATGGCTGCCGGAGTACTCATCCGAAGATCTGAAAAGCGATGTGACCGCCGGGTTGACCGTGGGGGTCATGCTTATTCCGCAGAGCATGGCGTATGCGTTACTGGCGGGCCTGCCTCCTATATACGGCCTTTATGCCGCTGTTATCCCGCTGTTCATTTATCCCGTTTTCGGCACCTCGCGCCAGCTTGCCGTGGGAACTGTGGCTATCGACATGCTCATCATAGCGTCAGGACTCACCGCGCTGGCAGAGAAAGGATCGGGGCAGTACATCCAGATGGCGATTTTGCTAGCCTTTGTGGTGGGAGCCATGCAAATCCTCATGGGTGCAGCGCATCTGGGTTTTCTCGTCAATTTGCTTTCCCGCCCGGTCATCACCGGCTTCACCTCTGCCGCTGCACTCATCATCGGTTTCAGTCAGTTGGAGCATCTGCTGGGCATCCCCCTGGCTCAAAGCCAGTACATTCATGTGCTGGCATGGCAAGCTGCGAACCATATCAGCGAGGTTAGCTTCCTGGCGCTGGTCTTTGGACTGCTCAGTATAGCGATGCTGATCGGGTTGCGCCGGTGGAAGCCTCTTTTTCCTGCGCCCCTGGCTGTGGTAGCGCTGTCCACGGCGGCAGCCTGGGGATTGCGACTGGACCGGTTCAACCTGAAAATCGTTGGGGCCATACCAGGCGGCTTGCCCATGCCGGCCATGCCTTCCGTGGATCTTGCTTCGGTGAGATCGCTTTTACCGACAGCGCTGACGCTCGCGCTCGTACAGTTTATGACCGTCATCTCCCTGGGCAAGGTATTTGCCGCACGCCGCCGCTATTCGATCCGGCCAAACCGGGAGTTGCTGGCTATCGGCGCCGCCAATCTGGCGGGAAGCCTGTTTCGCAGCATTCCCGTATCCGGAAGCTTCTCGCGTACGGCTGTAAACGATCTGGCCGGGGCGCGCACGCCCCTCGCCAACGTGGCAGCCGCCCTGCTGATTGCGCTGACGCTGCTCTTTTTCACACGCCTGTTCTATTACCTTCCCGTATCAGTTTTCGCGGCCATCATCATGGTTGCTGCTTTCGGCATGGTAAACTTGAAGGAAGTGCGCGCGCTCTTCCGCATCAAACGGATCGATGGAGCGCTCGCTATGCTGACCTTCATTGCAACCCTTCTCATGGGCATTCAGGAAGGCATCCTTATTGGGATTTCAGCCTCCGTCATTGCCGTGATGTACCGCAACAGCCGTCCCAATGTAGCCGTCCTGGGCCACCTGCCCGGCACCCGATCCTTCCGGGACCTGCGCAGGCACCGGGAAGCCGAGCCTATCGACGGCATCTTGATGCTCAGGATCGATGCCTCCTTTTCTTTCGCCAATGCGGAGTTCCTGAAAGATTTCATCCTGGAAAAAAGCCACCGTGACGAGCAAAACCTGCGCGTCGTCGTCATTGACGCAGGCAGCGTGAACGACCTGGACACGACGGCGGCGGCGGTATTGCTTTCTGTAGCAGATACGTTAAAGGAAAGAGGCATCGACCTGTACTTCGGCGGCGTCAAAGAGCCGGTGTTTGACATCATGAATCGTTCAGGACTTACAGATACCCTCGGCGCAGACCATTTCTTCCTCAGCCCCCACCGCGCCGTCAAACATGTGCTCATACAATGGGGACGGCCTGAAAAATATCTTGATAGCGTACCCGGATCAGAAGAAGTCTCAAGCCGTGAGGAGGGTTAAAAAACACGAGCATCGCGCTGCAGGCCATAGAGACTGTGCTGTTCAGGCGGCCATACGAACGCTTCAGGCTGATTTCGCGGTTTTGTTCTGCACGGATTGCTATCCTGCTTCGCCTCTATGCTCTTGAAGTGCATCTCAGGGATAACCATGAAAAAAGCATCTCACTACCGGCCTCTTTCGTTATGATGATGTCCTGTAAACGCGCTTGCGCCACGCTGCTCCTGCCGACCCTTCTTTTGCTCATGGCGGCATTGGCGCCCGTTTTCCCGGAAGTGAGCGCCCAAACCGTAACGGTGCGAGGATTCGTTACAGACCGTTCAGACGGACAGCCGCTTGCCGGGGCAAACGTCCTCCTTCAGGATTCGCTTGGAGCGACGCGCGGAGCGGTCAGCCGTGCAGACGGGTACTATCAAATCGGCCAGAACCCGCCCGGCACGTATGTTTTGCAGGCCAGCTTCGTAGGCTACGAGGTGTTTACGGATACGCTATCTCTTGGAGACAATGCTTACCAGACCGTCAGGATTACGCTTGCGCCGGGATCTGAGGCGCTCGGCGAGGTAGTGGTCGAGACAGAGAGCGGCGTGAACACGGTAGAAGCCGGGCATAGCACCATACGCCCCGCCGATCTTGCCAGGCTGCCCAGCCCCGACATCAGCGGCGACCTCGTCGGATACCTTCAAAGTCTCCCCGGCGTTCTTTCTCCAGGCGACCGGGGCGGCCAATTGTTCATCCGGGGTGGGACGCCGCCGCAGAACCTCGTACTCATGGATGGTATGCTGATTTATCAGCCGTTCCACATCGTCGGATTTTTCTCGGCCTTCCCGGAGGACCTGATTTCCCATGCTGATGTGTACGCCGGCGGATTCGGCGCCCGGTATAGCGGTCGCATTTCCTCCGTCATTGATGTGACCATGCGGGAAGGAAACAAAGAAAAAGTAGACGCAGCCGCCTCGGTAAGCCCTTTTCTTACAGGCTTGCGAATCGAAGGCCCCATACGTAAAGGAACAGTTTCTCTGATTGGCTCCGTGCGAAGGTCCGTCATCGAGCGCACGGCCCCCACCCTGCTGAATCAATCGCTTCCACTCCGGTT
>CBDUBU010000361.1:0-3948 GCA_965365465.1 uncultured Rhodothermaceae bacterium | reverse complement strand
GGAGGAGCCGGAGCCGGGGCGCTGGCCTGTCGCCGCATGGTTTCCGGATGCCGGGGCGCGTGGGGAGGCAACCGTGGAGCACGATCCCGTTCACACGCAGCGTGTATTAACGGCGCTTATGGCAGCCAACCGGTTCCTGCTCCCTGCCCAGTTGCAGGTTGCCTACCGGACGCGCGATGAGATGGCGCGGTTCGTTCGGCACGCTGCCGGGATCGAAGGCGCTTTTCGCACACGCGAGGGCGCGCCGGTCGATCCCCTGGATCTTGCCCTGCACATGAAACTGCTGCCGCGCTTGACCGGAGGGAGCGGCCCCGTTCGTGCAGCCGTGCTGGGGCTGCTCGGTTGGGCGGCGGAAGGCGCCGGTTATCGCGAGGAAAGTGCTGCCTCCGGCTTACTCGATGCCTGGGACCGCGCCGGCAGGCCGTTGAGCCTCCCTGACGCGCTGTTCCCCCGAACGGCGGCGCGCCTCTGCCTGATGTGGGACCGGCTGCGCACCGAGGGATTCACGTCGTTCTGGGTATAGCGGACATGGGATTGCCTCTTTTTTCCATAGAAACGCCGGAAGTACGGTTGATCTGGAGTCTTGCGGGCAAGCCGGCAAAGCCGCTTTTTCCTGCAACGGCGGCGCAGCCGTTCGGGCTTTCCGTTCGGGCGCTGCGATCCGGAGAGGCGCCGCGTGTCTGCCTGCATACGGCGCAGGAAACGCATCTGTATGAGCAAACCGCCTATATGCTTTTCGTCCGGAGCAAAACCGGCAAGGCTGTCCGGGTGCTGCACCGGGACCCGACGGCAGCAGCTCACCTTCACATCGCAGAAGGAGGCAGCGTAGTGCATGGCATGGTCAATTTTGGGACGCAGGTTGGCGGCAGCCAGTTTTCGATAGCATTGGAGGAGACGTTGCTATTCTCTTTCGAGGTAGAGATTTTCCCCTCTAAGATGGACTACCGGCGCGATTATCAGATCATAAGGGACGATGTGCAGGAGATTGCAAAAAGCCTGGCGCTGGAGTACCTGCGCGCCGCCTCCGACCGGGGGCGTCTGGAGCCGCAGGCTGGTTCCGCATCGCTTGGCTGGGCGCTGCGGCTCCGGCATCTCGTGGACGATCTGGAGGAATCCATGCGCTGCATCGCCGGGCATCCGCTATGGGACACGGATCGGGCCATTACGCAGAGCCGTCTGGAGCAGGTGCGCCGTCCTGACGCTGCGGTGCGCCGCGCCGTGATGCAGGGAAAAGGGAAGGGGGGGTGGCAACCGGTAGCGGAAGGATTTTCGGCGCGCGCCTGGTTGTCGGCGGGCAAGGCGCGTTACACCCTCGATACGCCGGAGCACCGGTGGCTTGCCGCCCGGTTTTCCCACCTCCTGAAGCGTCTTGCCGCCGTGCAGCAGGTGGAGAAGGAAAGGCCGGAAAAGACCAGGCAAGCGCAGATCCTTCGGGAACTGGAAGCCCTGGAAAAAAGGGTAACGCGCATGGCGCAAACATCGGCGTTGCGTGAGGCGCACGCGCACGCGCCGCCGCTCGTCGCTCCCGATCGGCTGCAAACAGCGCCCGGATACCGTCAGGCGTACCAGGCCTGCCTGCTGCTGGAGCAGGGGTTATCCATTTCAGGCGGCCCCATCGAACTGTCTCTCAAGGACCTGCACCTTTTGTATGAGTACTGGTGCCTTCTCACCGTGGCGCAGGTTCTTGCGGAGGAAACAGGATTGCCCGTTCCGGCTCGGCGTCTCCTGCGCGTCGAGCAGCACGGGCTGCGGTTCAGATTGCGCAGGGGAAAGGCCCAGACGCTCCGCTTCAGGTTTCGGGACGGGCGGCTGGCGCTGACATACAATCCCCGTTTCGGCGGCGAGGGGTATCTCGTCCCCCAGCAACCCGACATGGTGCTTTCGGTGCATCGGAAGGGCGCAGAACCGGCGCTGTACGTGCTCGATGCCAAGTACCGCCTGGATGCCTCACCTGAGTACGTGCGCCGGTACGGTGCGCCCGGCCCGCCTGCCGACGCCCTGAACGACCTCCACCGCTACCGCGATGCCCTTCTGGACGACAAGCGCCGCACCCGGCCGGTTCGTCAGGCCATTGCGCTGTTTCCCTGGCGCGAAGCGGCGGAGGGCGCCTTCGCATCAGGTCGCCACTGGCAATCCATCCGGACGGTCGGGGTGGGCGCCGTTCCGCTGTTGCCGGGGGAGACGAATTACCTCCGGCGGTGGGTCCAGGAAATATTGTCGAAAGAAGGGATGTCTGCGCCGTAGTGGAGATCCCTCAAGGCAGGTGTACAGAGTGCGCAGCGCCTGCCCGGCCTTCCGATGCCTGACCGATAACGGCGCTGTTGCCGTCGATGCTCAACGAAGCCCCGAAATCCACCTCTCCTATGTCCAGCACCCGCTGCTGACGCCATGACCCGGTCTCCGGATCGTACGCAAACAGGTAAACGACCCGGTCGATGTTGAAAGAAAAGCCGAGTTGCTCGTCATACCCGGAAATCAGCACCCGGTCGCCGTCAAGCGCTGCCAGGGAGCCGAACGCGCCGTAGTCGTAGGGATATGCCGGGTGGAACGTCTCGGTGGGTTTCCATGCGCCGGAGGCGGTGCGCGTCAGGAGGGTCGCTACGCCTGCTTTTTTCTTCCCGCCCTTGCTCTCCCCGATAATCACCCGATCGCCGGAGATGTCCACGGAGATAAAAAAGTCGTCAATGTCCCCGATGGTGGCGGCCTCGCGCCATCTCCCGGTTTCAGGGTCGCGCTCGAAGATGTAAACCGTACCGGGACGGTACTGGAAGTACGTAGAGGCAGCCACCACCGCCCGGTCGCCGTCCAGGGCGCCCGCGCCTCCGAAAACGCCTGCCTTCATACCCTTGCTTCCCGTGAGCCGCGCTGTTCGGTTCCACACGCCCGTCACCGGATCGCGCTCGAAGATATACGCCGCGCCGTTGTAGCGCCGTCCCGATGGGTCGCCGCTGGTGGTAATCAACGCCCGGTCGCCATCCAGATCCACCGAGGTAGCAAAGGCGCCTTCCTCGCGTCCGGGTTCCGCAGTGAGCCGCGCCGCTTCTTCCCAGACGCCGGTGCTGTCGTTGCGCTCGAAAATGTAGGCGGCGTTGGAAGCCTGCGCGTTGAAAAACGTAGCGGCAGCCGCGATCAGGGCGCGGTTTCCGCTGAGCGAGAGCGAGCGCCCGAAAAAGTCCCCGGCATCGCAATCACTCGCCGTCAGCCGGGCCGTCTCCGCCCACTGATCGGTCTCCGGGTCGCGCTCATAGACGTAGGCGGCCCCTGAGTTCTCCCCGCAGGCATCCTCGGCGCTCGCGCCGACGAGCGCCCGCCTGCCGTCGATGGAGACCGATACGCCGAAGAAGTTGCCTGCCGTCGTATCGGCGTGCGGGAGCTTTGAGATCTGGGCGGAAGAAGAGGTCGCGCCGGTTGCCAGCAGCATACCCACGCAGAGAAGCCGCATCAGCGGAGGCCGTCGTTCCTTTTCCGGGCGGCTGTTGTCTGTAAAGCGTCTGAACAGGTTGGGCAGTCGGTTGCGCAATGTATCGGGCCGTGTTGAGATCCGGTGCAATTGAAAAACAAACGGCGCCTCCCGCACTTTGTTCGAGCCGGCAGGCTCATTTAAGCCGTCAGGTGCTCGGCGATCTCTTCCCATTGCGCGTACAGAACGGCGAGTTCTTCCCGGATGGCCTCATACGCTTCCGTCGTCGCGCGTCCCTGATCCGCCTTCTCGTAGAGCACCGGATCGGCGAGCGATTCCGCCAGCGCTGCCTGCTGCGCCTCCTTCTCGAGAATGGCTGCTTCTATTTCTTCATAGGTGCGGCGCAACTGGTGGGGTGTGAGCAGCTCGTAGTCTACCTTCCCTGTGGTTCGCTGGTCCCGGTAGCGCTGGTTGCGCTCTTCCGCCTCGCGTCGTTTCTGGTCCTTGCTTTTGCGGCTGCTGCCCGGCGCAGTCTCGCTGGAGGCAGG
>CBDUBU010000360.1:0-3948 GCA_965365465.1 uncultured Rhodothermaceae bacterium | reverse complement strand
TAGTACAGTAGGGCCGGATTCACTCCGGCCCTTGTGCCGATCTGCTTGATGGTCGATGACGCGAAGCCCTGGGCCGCGAACAGCTCGTCGGCGGCGTCGAGGATGCGGTCGCGGGTGTCGGCCTCGGTAGTCATGGGCCAATAATTAAACGATCAATTAAATTGCGCAAGAGGTCGGGTCCGTCATCTTCCCCCGCGGATATCTTTCGCCCATGACCGGCAGCGCCCCGATGTGGAGCGTCACGTTTGCCGTGTCATTCATCACCACGTAGTTGGTGATCTGGTGGATAAGGGGTTTCTGTTCCCGAATGCGGGCGAGCAACCGGCCCGCCTGTTCGCTAAAACCATTCATATACAATAAGGTTATGTCCCTTCCTTGCCTGACAAGAAACCAGTCGGTTCTCCGCTGGCGTTTCGATTTTACCCGCCTTTCCCCCAGAACTTTTCACAAGGATTGCCGCTTGACAGATTTAACATTTTCCAGGAGTTGTCTTGCAGCCGCCTCCGGGTCCCGTGCGCTGAAAACGGCGGAAATGACGGCTACCCCGTCGGCCCCGGCTTCGATAGCCTGCGCCGCGTTCGCTATGGTGATGCCTCCTATCGCCACAACCGGAACGGAGACCGCTTTTGCAACCGCTGTGAGCCGTTCCAGACCCACCGGCGCCCCCGCGTCAGGCTTGCTCAATGTGCCAAAGATATCGCCCGTGCCTATGTAGTCGGCGCCGTCGGCAACGGCGCGACGGGCCTCGTCCGGCGCAGCCGCCGAAACACCCAGCAGCTTGCCCGGCCCGAGCAGGCGGCGAGCCACGTCGGCCGGCAGGTCGTCCTGGCCCACATGCGCCCCTTCTGCATCGAGCGCCAGGGCCAGGTCCAGCCGGTCGTTTACAATCAGGGGGATGCCTGCTTCGCGGGTGATCTCGTGCAGGACACGCCCCAGCGCCAGGCTATCACGGGCGCTGCCCCCCTTTTCCCGCAACTGCACAATGCCCGCACCGCCCATTATGGAAGCCCGCACAATGTCTGCTACAGACCTGCCCGGCTCTGCCGCCGGCAAGGTGACCACATAAACCGACCAATCCAGCTTACCCCTATCTGTCATCAGCAATCAAGTCCTTGCCTATGCCTGCGTGAAGCGACCGGTTTTTCTGAGCATACCTCGTTCAATGGCAATGCGCTGCGCTCCGATCTTGCACCATAGATGCGCCGGTGAGCGGTGCGAACGCAAACCCAGCCGTTGAAATGCAAGGACGGTTTTTCTCAGGGGAAAAGATGTCGGCGGCGCCGTTATCATGCCCGATGTGTGGGGCTGATAAACCGACTCCAGCCATTTCCGATGCGCTGCGCGAAGCACCCTGCACAGAATCAAAACGTCCTGCTGATGCCCTCGCTTTCCCGTCTCAACAGCAAAAAAATGATCCATGGAATAGAAATTAAACTATTTGCTTAAGTTAAAAATACTTCTGGCGCTGACTCATTACGAGATTATCACACAGATTTCTGAATATACGCGATGCGTGCGGAGTAATAGAAGCGCCTTGCGCGATATAGCATTTTTTGAGAAAGTTATGCCCTGACAAGCCCTGCGCCCAAATTGTACAGCGGTAGAAGCCAACAACGCCAATTATATTTTATATGGATCGCGATATTAAGTTAACGTTATCTCCCAGCGCTGCCGGCTTCTCCCACTACTCTATGAGTCCGACCGATGAGAGCATCCGAGCCGAAAACGAACGTCTCAAACAAGAGATAGAGGCACTCAAACAAGAGATAACCCTGCTGCTGACAAAGCTGGCTGAAAAGCAGGCAGTTCCCGGCCTCCGTCCCGCTTCGTCATCCACTGAAATGACGGATCGCGCTGCGTTGCTGCTGCGCCGCCTGCCGGAACCCTTCACCGTGGACGATCTCATCGACGCTTCCGAGAAGATAGGCGTCAACATTTTCAAGGCGTACCAGGACTTTCAGGTGCTCGTCAAATCGCAGCTTCTGCTTGAAGAGGACGGCGTTTTCAGCAGAACCCCTCTTCTTCTGGAACTCTTTGACATCTGAGCCGCCCGTTACCGGATCAGGCTCATGCCTGTCGTTTGTATGCTTTCTCCTCGGGGTGTACGCACCGTCAGACGCGCAAAGTAGGCGCCCTGCGCAGCGGAGCGGCCTTGCGCATCATTTCCATCCCACGTCACGTCATGCCGTCCGGGTTCGACCTGCCCCTCAAAAAGGGTCCGCACCTTTCGACCGAGCGCATCGAATATTTCCAGACGCACTTGTGCGGGCGCATCCAGGCTGTAGCGAACCGTAACCGCGTTGCTGAACGGGTTCGGAAAAGCAGGTTCCAGCACGAACGGCTCATCGGGCGGTGTCCGCTCAACAAGCGTAGGGCGCGTGGACAGATCCAGCGTGTACATGGAACGCCCGTGCGTGCCGGCTATCAACTTACGGGCATCGGCATCGACTTTCAGATCGTAGACAGCAACAGCCGGCAGCCCGCTGCCCAGCGGCTCCCAGCGCTTTCCGGCATCGAGGCTCACGAAGGCCCCCACGTCGCTGCCCAGATAGAGCGTTTGCGGATCTTGCGGATCTACGGCAAAAGCGTTGACCGGCGCGTCCGGCAGGTTTGATGAAATGTCCTCCCAGTGCTCTCCCAGATCGGTCGTCCGGAATACATGGGGCTGCGGGTCCTTCCACTTGAGACCCGAAAAGGTCACATACGCCGTAGCGGCATCGCGTGGTTCCACGACAAGGCGCGTGACCCACCGGGTCGGCAGATTTTCAGAAACGTTTGACCAGACCTTGCCGTAGTCCCGGCTTACCCACACATTGCCGTCGTCCGTACCGGCATAAATCACCTCCGAGTTGGAAGGCGCGACTGCAATGGTGGTCACACTGCCAAGCAGGGACCCTCCGAGCCGGCGGGTCAGATCATCGCTGACAGGCTCCCATGATCTGGCCCGGTTCTTCGTGCGATAGATGCGGTTCGTTCCGTAGTAGAGCACCCGGCTGTCGTTCGGGTCCATCACCACCGGCGTCGACCAGTTATGCTTCTCGTCCGGATCGATTCCGCTGGTAGCTGGGCTGAACGATTTCCCACCGTTGGTTGATTTCTGAAGGTTGCCGTACTGGTATTCGGCATAGATGGTCCGGGGGTCATCGGGATCGATGATTACGTAGAAACCATCCCCGCCGAATAGCTCCGTCCAGTCATCCAGACCCCCGGTGAGGGTGCGGATGGTCCCGTTGTCCTGCGTTCCGCCATAGAGCCGTTCCGGATGGGAGGGGTCGAAGTTCACCTCGTAAAACTGGGTAACAGGCAACCCGGAAACTGCCGTCCAGTTTGCGCCGCCATCCTGCGAAAGTGCGATCCCGCCGTCGTTGCCATTTACCAGCACGTCCAGGTTATCAGGATGGAAAGCAAGGGCATGGTGGTCAACATGGGTTCCTGACTGAAACGTCCAGTTGGCTCCGCCGTCTCTGGAAGTCATCAGCCGTACATCCAGGGCATACACGATGTCCGGATTTTCAGGGTGGACGCGCACCTGACCGAAGTACCAGCTAAAGTCGCTCACGCCGCGTGCGATATCGTTATCCGGGTCGGCATCACGCCAGGTGTCGCCGCCGTTGTCGGTGCGGTAGAGGCCGAGGTAGGTGTCTCCATCGGTGTAGAGCGCGTACATCACCTCCGGTCGGCTCTGACAGATAGCCAGCCCGATACGCCCGATACGGGCGCGGCCCCCCTTGTCACGCAGGGTTTCCGGATCGGGCAGCCCGCGCTCCGGCCCCAGGCGTTCCCAATGATTTCCCCCATCGACGCTCCGGAAGATCCCGCTCTCCTCCCCATTCAGGTAAGCCGATGTGGGGCGGCGCAACCGTTCCCACACGGCGGCCACCAGCACGGAAGGCTGGTCGGGGCGGATGACGAGGTGTGGCTGGTTGCGGTCAACGGCGAGGCGGTGAG
>CBDUBU010000359.1:0-3961 GCA_965365465.1 uncultured Rhodothermaceae bacterium | reverse complement strand
CGGCTTCACCCAGACGACCTCGTGGCGGCCCTGGTCTGGGTCGGCAAACGTGAAAATCAACAACGAACCCATATCAGTCACCACACCATTGCTTGCACCCTCAGCCACCAGGCGCCGACGTAGCTCACGGAAGGCCCCCTCGCTGTCCGCATTGAGCGCGAAGTGATCGAGGCGTCCGCGTTGGAACATCGGCTGTTCGCCCGGCGGCTCCACACCGGGAATCTGAAACGGGTGTAAGACGGTGTGAGGACCCACTTCGATGAAGGCGTGGCGGAGCCCCTCCTCCTCCAGGTCGACGGTCACCTGCGCCTCAAAGACCCGCTGGTAAAAAGCGATCAGCCGATCCATGTCGGCGGTGACAAAGGTCAGGTGATGGATGCCGTTGAGCAACTTCATATCTACTTCTTGATGAGGAGCGGAGTTGAGAGGTAGGCAACGGGACCATCGAGAGCGACACTTTGCGTGATGAGCGCAGGCGAACGGGCCTTCCTCCGTTTACGGCTGCACGCCGTAGCCTGAGGATTATCAGGAGCAGGACATGGACCGGCGGGGATTTCATTGCATACGGAAGCTCCGTGCGGCATAACGTAAAACTCAGCGGCGGCGGTTAGCCGTCTGCTGCAGCACCTTGTTGACCATTTGCTTTAAATCCTTCATGAAACATCACATTGCCCTGCGGCATTTTCCCGTCAAATGATAGAGCAAAGAATACTTCCTGGGGAACGCCTTCATGAACCAACCCTTCAACATTGTTAAACCCAAATTGTCGATAGTATTCTGGATGCCCGACCAGGCAGCAACCTTTCGCTTTGAGTTTTTTCAAGCGTGACAATCCTTCTTGTATGAGAGCTCTTCCAATGCCCTTGCGTTGAAAGTCAGGGTGTACTGAAACGGGACCGAGTCCGTACCAGTCATTAGTGCCGTCCGACATTGTAACAGGAGAGAATGCGATATGTCCCACAACAAGGCCTTCTGTTTCCGCAACCAATGATACGGTTAAGGCCTTCGCAGATCGTAGTGCCTCAATGATGAACTGCTCAGTGTGATTACTGATCTCCATCGTTTCGAAAGCTGATTTAGTTATATCCGAGATAACTCTATAATCAGTGTCTTTTTCGTCTCTAATCACAACATTTTGTATTTCCATAAAATATTCCCTCGTTTGCAATTTGGGGCGGCCAACGGCCCGCGCATAACCGGCGCAGGGCTTGCGGGCACACAGTTTTAATTTAGCAGTTTCCAGCAGCGACAGCAATGCCGGTGGAGAAAACGCCGACTAGAGCGTGTTATGAACTTTGATCGTTGATTCCGGCGCGTTGCACGTGATTCTGATACCGCCGACCAGCAGAGAGACCCGTATTGGGAGCCGCCCAAGCCGGGATCGACTGTCATAGAGCCTTTCAGAGCTTTGCGGTGCTACCGAGTTCATAACACGCTCTGGCGATCAGCTTGCAAGTGCAGTTAGGAGGTCTCTCTACGGTTAATGAACATTCTTACACCGCCGACTATCAGAAGGATGATGCCCACGATCTCAAGGAGGCCAATTCCTGGCGCCAATAGGCCGATCACCAAGAGCACACCTCCGATTAGTAAGGAATAAGGGAAATCTTTCTTCTTTCTACGCTGATGGTGCGACGCTTTTCGTCTCTCCAACTCTTGCACATCAAGCTTCGGAGGTTTTTGCTCTGCCTTGGGGGAGCCGTCTGATTCATGCTCCTTCATAGGAGAACTTCGTAGTCGTTTGAAGTGGGACGTTGGGCTGCATAACGACTTGTGCATAACCGGCGCCACGCCTGATCAAGCTACGAAGACACCGACGCTCCTGCAGCGTGAATACGCCGGCCAGCGGTGCGTCCGCGTTGATGCGCGGGTTATACGGCGCTCACTCCTCCGACGAATCTAATGTGCCAAACTGCTGAGACGAGTGAAAAATGGTCAGCACTTCAACCTCTTCGTCGTCTCGATCTACCACATAGACGATGCGGTAGTTGCGGTAAAGCACTTCACGAATTGCTTCATCGCCAATCTCCGGCGCCACGCGACCCAGGCGAGGAAAACGTTCCAGCGGGCGAATCTTCTCAATCACCTTCTCCTCGAAGACCTCTGCGAAATCAGCAGCGCCGACGCGCTCGTAATATTCGATGATGGCGTCAAGTTCGCGCTGTGCTTGCTCCGTAAGCCGAATGTGTGCTACAGCGCGTTACTCGGCTTGTCTTGACTGACGGCGACGTTTGAGGCGTGCTTCTACTTCATCAAGCGACGCGGTCTTTCCTTCCTGAGACTGCTTCAAGCCGACCTCGATTTTGTGCAGAAAAACGAGGCGCTCAATGGCATCTTCGATGGTGGCGTTCTCCGGGAGTTCTTCCACGGCGCGAACGATCTTCGCTTTGGTGGTCGCTGGCGACATCGGGAGCCTCGTTCAAGTTCGGTTTTGCAATCCTGGGTGATACGCTGAAAAACTCTTTTATGTTCGGAACTTGGCTTCGCGCCGTATAACAGCTTGCGGCTCACCCGCGCAGGGCGGGAAAGCGTTTGGACGAGGCAAGGAAACACTGCCGCTCGCACGAAGCAAGGCCGTGAAGCCCTTCGTGCAAGCGGCGGGTTAGACCGCCGACGGGGCACTGCGAAACCATGCCGCCTCCAGCAGCATCCCGCTCGGGTCAGGGAAGAGGAACACCCGCACCGGCCCCTGATCCATCACTGGAGTCGTCGGGATGCCGCGTGCGCCGAGCGCCCCCCGCAAGGCCAGCCCGGCCGCCTCGTCGGCCACCGTGAACGAGACGTGCTGCAGCGCCCCCGGTACGAAGGCGAGCACTGGCGGCACGCCGCCGTCGAATCCGAACACCTCTACGTCGGGCTGCTCGAAGAAGTGGAGGCCGAGGCCGTCGCCGCCGGGAGAGATCATGGCGTGACGACCGTGGTGGGGGTTGGCTGGCGCCTCGAAGAGCACACGCATACCAAGGACGTCCCGATAAAAGGCCACCGTATGATCCAGGTCGGGTGTGGCGAGCGCAACGTGGTTGACACCACGCCAGATGCCAGCAGGTCCGGGATTCATGGGAAGTCGCTATCGGGTAGTCGTTTCAAATAGGTATGCGGCCCGGCTGAGAAGGCAGAAGGGAGGTTCACTGGAACACATCGGTCCCTACGCCGGCAGCCGGGAAGAGAGGCGCGAGCGGAATTGCCCCGTTCCAGGCACGACCCATTGCCGGGAATACACGCCGCACGATCTCCTCGGTGAACTGCGTCCGGTGGCAGGCCATCGAGCGCTGCGCTGTCACCAAGTCCTCCGGAGCGAAGGGAACACGCACGCTGAAGTACTTCGCCTCTGGAACGAGCAGGGGTGGCTCCCCTCGCTGAGGATTCATGGCGCGAATGCCCTCGACCGGCAGGTTCATATAGAAGAGACAGTCCGGTAGGCCGGGCGCCCCCGCCCGCAGCAGTTGCGTGACGAGGCTCGACACGAGCCGGTGATCCGGGTGGCCGGTGCCTCCGTCCGGCCCCCAGGTGATCAAGGCATCGGGGCGGAGCCGACCTAGTTCCTCGGCCATGCGTGTCGTGAGCCGGTACAGGAGCGAGGGATCGGCGGTATGGTCGCCCAGCTTAGCGTCGGGGAAACCCAGCAGGATCGGCGGATGGATGCCGAGTGCCCCGGCGGCACAGCGGGCCTCCTCCGCACGCGTGCGGGCGAGTTCCGCTC
This sequence comes from uncultured Rhodothermaceae bacterium, assembly GCA_965365465.1. Lineage (GTDB taxonomy): Bacteria > Bacteroidota > Rhodothermia > Rhodothermales > DASSAV01 > CBDUBU01. The sequence goes on along the minus strand of CBDUBU010000359.1, from coordinate 261 downwards.
CGCGCGGAATGGAGGTGTTGGCCCCACCCTGGGACCCGTCCGTCGCAATGATCAGGTAGACGTCTACGCCTTCTCGGGCATAGCGGGCGAGAATCGGTGCAACGGCCCCTTCATCGTCGCCATGGGCGACGACCGCGACCAATGTTCGAGTCGTCCCCTGGGCGAGGACGCTGCCCCGGGTGAAGAGCGCTAGCAGAGCTGTAGCGGCTAGAAAGACCGCACGGGCCGTAATCAGTGAGGGAGGAACAATGCGGCGTGCTG
>CBDUBU010000358.1:0-3972 GCA_965365465.1 uncultured Rhodothermaceae bacterium | reverse complement strand
GAGCGCTCGCCTCACACGCGAGAGGTCACTGGTTCAAATCCAGTAGGGCCCACCCTTCGTTCCCCGGCCCCTTGTAGGCCGGGGTTTTTGATTTCTGTCCCTCCTGACAGGTAGCCTGCCTGTTTTACCGGTCGAACCAGATCCGATGAAGGAAGTTGAAGGAAACAGCAGAGCTATCCCAATGTCTGGGATATAGCCTGGTTATCCAACCTGTGGGGCATCCCTGTTTCTACGCCCATGTACGGCCAATCGGACTTACAAAAAATGCCGACCCCTTGCAGAGATCGGCATTTTGGCGGCTGCCCTGTCAGGATTCGAACCTGAAACCCCTTGATCCAGAGTCAAGTGCTCTGTTCTGAAAAGCGCCCTTTAATAGGCCATTAGGGCCGATAATTACGGATCATGATTTTTGCATTGCATATGCATTGCAAAAACCTCGTTCTCTGTCAGGGTGTCACACGGCTAACACTTCTGGATGTCGAGCCGCTATCCGAAGCAACTTCACCGCCGGACCGGTCGGGCTCCGACGGCCCTGCTCCCAGTTTTGCAAGGTCCGAACGCTCACCCCCAGCGCCTCGGCAAAGGCTTCCTGCGACAGCTTCAGGTCCGCCCGTATCTTCCTCGGGTCCGGTGTTCCGGCAAAATGGATATGCCCGGCTTGCAGGTCCTTTTCCTCCCGTAGCCAGGCTCCGGCTTCGCGGATGTTTTCAGCCAGTTCGTTGAAAAGCTCATCCTTCATGCGTTCACCTCTCGTTTACCGACCATCCCTCACCCGAGTTCGCGCCGTACCAGTTCCCGAAGCGCCTTCGCCTGATCGGGCGTCAAATCATCCGCCTCGCTTTTCGCGTAGATCAACAGCAACAGGTAAATATCTGCGGCCTTTTTATGGTAGTAAATCACCCGAACCCCGCCCCGTTTGCCCTTTCCCTGTCCTCCCCAGCGGGCTTTCAGCAACCCGCCGGTTCCGGGAATGGGGTCGATACGGGTTTCGTTCCTGAGGAGGGCATTTTGCAGTTGCCGGAATGATTCGTCATCGAGCAGGTCCTGCCGCCGTTTGTTGAAACTGGCGAGTTCGATAAATACAGGCACGCCGGTATCTCTTGTTTTCTGTACTACGCCATTGGCGTAGAGGAGTTTCAGACCGACGTTCCGCGTTTGACGTAGACGCCCCCCGTGGAGCAGTTCAAGAACAGGGTCGTCCGGCCTGACTGCTTTTATGCCCCAGTAATGGGGGATAGGCGCGCCGCCGTCTTGAGTAGTCTTGACGAAAACGCCCCAGGGCACATACAACCAATGGCCCCTCGCGCGCGCGTACTGGTCGGATGTACTTGCGAACGGTGTTGCGCGCATTGCCAATGGCCCCTCGCGCGCGCGTACTGGTCCCGAAACTCTGTGTCTAGCCGATGACACATCGGCTCTACTCTTCTCATTCCCAATACGGGTGACATGAACATAGGTGCTGAACACAGCGGCTCCCCTCGCGCGCGCGACCGACTCCGAAAACTCCGTTTATTCGTCATTGCCCATGATCTGAAGAACGGTAATTCGGCCGGGCGGCGTCCGCTTCAACTGCTCCCGGTACTCCTCCCTCCAGGCTTCCAGCGTCGTCTCGCGTCCGGCAGCAAAACCCCGGCCGTCCGGGTAGAGCGTCAGGATAGGTACGACAACCTCATCCTCGAACGCCTCTTCCAGCTTCTTCAGTCGGTTCTTACGGCTCATCGGTAGGCCCTCCCATTAACTCCCGTTTTCTCTTTCGACGCTTGCTTCTCCAGTTCCGACAGCCGGGCTTCGAGTTCGCCTACTTCGATCAGTTTGGCGTAGGCCGTCGTGGCTTGCGTAATCGCATGAACGGCCCGGAGCAGCGTTGTGGCGTCCGTATCGTGGCCTAGAAGCACCTCTTCGGCGACGCTAAGGGCTTGCCATAGCTTGCGCCGGGCGTCGGTCAGATCGCCCGTTTTGCGCGTTCTACGGCGACCCAGGCGCGCCCGGTGCGGCTTCGTGTCGATCATACCCCCCTCCCTCTGTTCGTCTCGTTTTCCTCACTTTTGCGATAGCGCCAATGAGACGCAGGTACTCGTCGAGCCGAAGCAGTACGACGGCTTCCCCTCGATCTTCCCTGAGTACGGTTGCGTGGCAGCCGGGCGGCGGCTTGGTCCACCCGGCCAGATGCCGCCGCCGCTTGGCCTGTAGCCGGTATCCCTCGACGAGTACATCTACGTCGGAGGTACAGCCGGGTAAGCTTCGGCCGTCGGAACCGTAGGCCCGGCGCGCCTCCAGCCCGGCCGCCAAAGCCGCTTTGACTACCTCGCGTTCGAAGGAGTCGCCTTTTCGCTTATAAGGGTTCGGCATGGCTCATTTCCCCAAAGGTTCGTCGTAGGGGAGCAAGCGGCACTCCTCGGGCCGAACAAACCGCGTCCGGTCTTCGCGGTACAGGTAAACCGTCAGCCGGTCCGCGAGCGTCTGGAGCACGTCGCCGCGTCCGATGTGCCGCCCGTCCGGAGCGAAAACGTCAACCCGGCTACCCACGGGAATGAGCCGGTAGAGGTCCGCCCGCGCACTGCACCGGCCGCCGGTGCAAATCCGCTCCTGCTGGAGCAACGCCGCCCACGCCTCGATTTCGGCAAGCTCCTGTGGTCGCATGCGGCAGAGCACATCCCGTCTCCCCCGGATGGAAGGGCGGCCGTCCGCCCCGTCTTTCATCGTGAGGTTATATACCCTCGCCGTGACACACATATCAGAAGGGTACCTCATCCCGGTAGCAATCCGGCACTACTTCCTCGCCGTCTTCCTCGGCAATGTAGCGGAGTCTTTGCGTCTCCGGCAGTCCGTCGCCGGAATCCGTGTTGCCGACGAGTTTTGCATTGGTGCAAACACCGTCACCCCCTACAGCGTGGACCGGATCCTTCGGATCCTTCGGATCCTTCGCTAACCCTTCGTGCTTGCCTCCAATCGCTGTCTCTGACCTATTCAGGGCGTTTTTCTGCCCCTCTCCGTTCCGAAGGATCGCCGAAGGATCGGGCGAAGGATCCTTCGGATCATGCTTCGATCCTTCGGGAATCCTTCGGGAATCCTTCGGAGCAGAATCGGCCTTCCCGATACCATTAGGGCCGTTTTCTATCGCCTCCGAAGGATCCGAAGGATCCGAAGGATTCATTCCCTCAACTACGGCAGCGGTTATGCGGTACAGCGCCCGCCGCGTCACCGGGCAAAGTCTGTCCAGCGCTTCCACGCGAATGCCCATGTTCTCCAAGAGCGGCATATCCCGTCGGAGCGTAGAGCGAAACGCCTGCACGTTGCGCGGCCAACTTTGCCCCTTGCGCCGGTGCCGCTCCAGCGACTCGAAGAGCGTCTTCATGTCGGCCTCCAGCGAACCGCTACGGTGCGCCAAGGCCGCCCGCAGCGAGCAGCAGATCGGAGATTCGTCCGCTCGCTCCCGCGCCGTCTCGTCGTGCAGTGTGCCCAGCGCCGCTATCAGATCCGGCAAGCCCTTCGGCATGGCCGCCCGTGCCGAGTCCACGAACGCCGCGAAGTCCGCCATACGGGGAAGCCGCTTCGGGCGGTGTCCCGGATGCCGCAGCGCCTCGGCCAATGCGTGGCAGATCCCGCCAAGCACCTTCGGGCGGGCCGCATCCCGCGCCCGCTTGATCTCTGCCTCTAACTCCCGGTCGTCTCCAAGCGGCGGGATGTGTATAGTCATCGTCCGGCTAGCCAGGTCGTTGCGCTTCACGAACTCGTCTATGCCGTTGATAAGGATCGGCCGCTTGACCGTGTACGAGGATTCGTCCGCGTTCGTGTAGAGCGCCCGCGCAGCTACGCCCGCGCCGGTCGCAATGGAGCAGAGCGCGTCCGATAGCGCGTCCGATATCCGGCTCACGTTTTCCAGCGCCACGACGGCGTTATGTTTGGCGCGAACGAACGCATCTTCTTCGCTCTTAGGCGATCTTTGATTAAACCTTCTCTGGAAACGCCCTG
>CBDUBU010000357.1:0-3974 GCA_965365465.1 uncultured Rhodothermaceae bacterium | reverse complement strand
GGGTACATCGGCGGGCGGCTTGTTCCGCGCCTGCTGGAGATGGGCTATCGCGTCCGATGCCTGGCGCGCGACCCTGTCCGCTTGCAGGGGCGGCCCTGGGAAAGCGAAGTCGAGATTGTCGCGGGCGACGTGCTGAAGCCGGACAGCCTGACCTCGGCCCTGGCAGGGGTCGATGCTGCCTACTATCTGATACACAGCCTGGCTTCCGGCTCCGATTTCCACGAACGCGACCTGACCGCCGCCCACAATTTCGGCGCTGCTGCACGCGCCGCCGGGGTGAAACGTATGCTCTATCTCGGCGGTCTGGCCCATGCTTCATCCGGCCTCTCAGAGCACCTGCGCTCGCGTCAGCAAACCGGCGACGCGCTGCGCGCCTCCGGCATCCCGGTGACTGAATTTCGGGCGGGTGTGATTGTCGGCTCGGGCAGTCTCTCGTTTGAGATGGTTCGTTACCTTACCGAGCGCGTGCCGGTGATGGTTTGTCCGCGCTGGGTCTATACGCGCACCCAACCCATCGGTATTCGTGAAGTGCTGGACTACCTGGCGGCGGCGCTTGCAACGCCGGAGAGCATCGGGCGCACTATCGAGATCGGCGGCGCGGATGTCATCACCTATGGAGAGATGATGATGATCTATGCAAAAGTCCGGGGGCTGAAGCGCTGGATGGCGCGGGTCCCAGTTCTGACGCCGCGCCTGTCGTCTTACTGGGTGAACCTCGTCACCCCGATCCCGGCAGCCATCGCCCGCCCGCTGATCGAGGGCCTGCGAAACGAAAACGTAATACAGGACCAGAGCGCCCGCCGCCTGTTTCCCGGCATTCAGCCAGTGGGCTATCAGACCTCGGTAGAAAGGGCGCTCGTGCGGTTGCAGGCAGGCAACGTCGAAACTGTCTGGAGCGATGCCCTGATCACCAGCCAGGGCGATGCGCCGCCGCTGACGCTTTCGGTTCAGGAAGGCATGATCCTGGAGCGCCGCCGGCGGGTTGTGGCGGCCTCTCCCGCGCAACTCTTTGAGGTTTTTACCGGGCTGGGAGGGGAGCGGGGCTGGTTTTTTATGAACTGGGCCTGGCAGATCCGGGGGTTCATGGACAAGCTGATCGGCGGCGTGGGCCTTCGGCGCGGTCGCCGCGATCCGGATGAGTTGCGCGTCGGGGATGCCCTCGACTTCTGGCGCGTGGAGGCCGTGGAACCCGGACAACTACTCCGGCTGCGCGCTGAAATGAAAGTGCCCGGCAAAGCCTGGCTGCAATTCCAGGCAACGCCTCGCGCAGACCGTCAAACCTTGCTTTCGCAGACTGCTTTTTTTGCGCCCAAAGGGTTAATGGGTTGGCTATACTGGTACGCGCTCTACCCGGTTCACGGATTCATTTTCAGCGGCATGATCGACCAGATCACGCAACGCGCCGTCGCCTTGAAACAGGAGGAATAGCGCGACTCCGCCGGATCTGGAAGATATAGATCCGGCTTCAGGCCCATAAAGAAACGAACGGATTTGCTGCCGGGACTGCGCTTCCGTGCAAGGCCAGGGTGGCTGGAACCGGGATTGTTCTCGGCGAGTTATGCACGCTCCTCCAGCCCCGTAGTCGGCGCCTGCTTGCAGCGATTTAAGAAAACATGGATATCCACCGCGTTTATATTTCCTGCTGTGAAAAAGACCAGCGCCTGACACGGATCTGTGGCGCCGGCATCCGGTACTAAAAGGCTACCCCAACCCCTTCTCCGGGAAAGCACCCATTAAACTCGAAACCCCGGCGCAGCAGCGCGTCTCCATCGAGATCTACAACGCGCTCGGACAGCGGGTACGCAGCCCCCTTCGCTAGGGTGACCTCAACCCGGCGCCCATGAGATCAGGTGGGACGGTTCGGCGATGCCGGTCAAGCTCAGGCGTGTACTTCGTGGTTGCCAGGTCAGGCAACACGACGACCTCTACGCAGATGGTTCATCTCAGATAACCACGCTTGCAAATAGTCTGGGGCAATGCGAAACCCCGGCAGGTCGTTGTAGACTGCCGGGGTTTTCTGTGAAGGGCGCCGCCCTGCTGATACCTGTCTTTATACTAACTTCTCATTTTGTTTATCTTCCCATGATAGGTGCAAGATATTTTGGCGGCGCCATGTTAAAAGAATCCTTGTCTGAGATGGGTAGCATTGATGTCGTAATGGAGCAGGCGCTTCTTGAAGGGCAGGCCGCAGCGCTGCAATCGCGGTGGTTCGACGGCAGATGGGCGGCGCTCAAGCTGGCCTATGATGCCTCGGCGGATGACGATAAGTTTCTCGGGGCCTGCAACCGAGCCATGAGGCTGTATGACGAACTGCGCCAGACGTGGGTGCTTCTGCGCCGGACGACGCAGACCCTGGCCCTGTAACCGGCGGTTGCACGCCGGAAGCGGCGCACGCATCTGATTTGTTTGCGGCTTCCGCCGCCTGTACCTTTAGGGAAAACGAGCTTGTCGCCTTTTTCCGTAGAGGTCCATGGAACTGCTGCACACTTCCCGTATAGAGTCGCTCGGCTCGCCCGCTGAGCGGCGTGCGCTGCTCGAAAAGATCCGGAGGGAATTCACCGGGCTGGATACCCGGTACGACCTGGCCGACGGACGCCACGCGCCGCGCATTTACCTGGACAGCGCAGCCTCCAACCTCCGCCTCCAGGTGGCCGATGAAGTCGTTCGCCGGGCGATGGCGCATTACGCCAACACCCACTCGCAACTGCACTTCGGCGCCCGCATCATGACGGCGCTGTATGAAAAGGCGCACCGGATGGCGCTGGACTTCGTCGGTGCAACCGATGCTTACACGGCGGTCTTCTGCGGCAACGGCGTAACCGGAGGGCTGAACCGGATGGCGCGGGTGCTCAAGGAGCAACGGCCCGACCGCGACATCGTGATTACGACGATCATGGAACACCACGCCAACGACCTGCCCCACCGGAAGCACGTCGGGAAGGTTGTTCATGTGCCGGTCGAGAAGGACCCGGACGGAGAGGCGGGGCGGGTCAACATGACAGCGCTTGGGGAGGCGATTCGCGCCCATGCCGACCGGCTCAACTATGTGGCGATCACCGCAGCTTCCAACGTTACCGGAGTGGTGAACCCGGTGCATGACATCGCGCGGCTGGCTCACGAGTCCGGAGCGCTCGTCGTGGTCGATGCAGCGCAGTCGGCGGCGCACCTGCCGCTTTCGGTGGCTGCGCCGGATGAGGCGGAAAGCATCGATGTGCTTTGCCTGAGCGGGCACAAGATTTACACGCCCGGCAGTCCCGGTGTGATCGTCGCCCGCAAGGCGTTGTTCGAGAGCCTGGAGCCGCAGGAAGTGGGCGGCGGGGTCGTCGATTTCGTCGATGCCGTGCGGTACGAGATCACAAGCGAACTGCCCGCCCGTGAAGAGACGGGAACGCCGAATCTTCCGGGCGTACTGGCCCTGTATGCAACCCTCCATACCCTGTCGCGGATCGGCATGGAGGTCATCGAGGAGGATGAACGTGCGCTGACACAGTACGCGCTGGACCGCTTCGAGGCCATTCCCGGCCTGCACCTCTACGGTTCGCACCGCCTGGAAGTCGCCAACCGGATCGGGGTCATCACCTTCAACCTGCACGGCAGGAGAGGCTTCCGGCTGATCTTTCACCGCGGCGCGAAGGTGCGCACCGACCAGCCCCCGGGGCGCCTGTTCGAAGACGAAACCGGCCTGCTGGAATGGGCTGCGGATGACCGGGCTATTCTGACCTTTAAAGATGCCGCCGACGTAACGGCAAAAAGAGAAGCGCTGACGAAGCTCGTGCGGCGCTGGGTGGAGCATACGCGGGATTGAAGGGATTTGCGCTTGCTTGTTGTGGCTTACATCTGCATCTTTGCAGGGGTCCTGCAACGGACCTGCTAAAGTGCTCCCGCCATGATCTGGACGATTGCCACCAGCCTCCTGCTGTTTTATGCCATTCTGATATTGGTCAACGTACCCGCACCGTTCCTCGGATTGGAAT
>CBDUBU010000356.1:0-3980 GCA_965365465.1 uncultured Rhodothermaceae bacterium | reverse complement strand
AGGCTGAGCGACGACTCACCGTTGCTGAACGTGATGGCGGGGGTAACGGCGATGCTCGACGTGGGGGAGGCAGGAAAGGCAAAAACGCCGCCGATGGCAAAATAGGTGTTGCTCTCGCTGTCCGAATCGGAGCCGGAGTTGCCGAAGCCGCTTGCCCTGATGCTCGTCTGCTGGCGCACGTAGCCCACCTCGGCCACGGGTATGATATCAAGGCTGGGGCCGGCGGCAAGGCGGTGGAAGACCGCGCCGTTGAGCAGGATGGTGTTGCCCGTTACATCGACATCCAGCCCCAGGTCCTCAAGCTGATCTATGGCATCGCCGGAAAGGGTCTGGTAGGTGTAGCCCAGCCCTACGCGTATGGAAACCGGCGTTTCCTCGTTTTGCCGGAGCGGGTAAAGTCCGAGAAAGGGACCGAAGCCGGTTGCCGCCATGTTTTCGCCGTCATATTCGGCGCGCGCCAACCCGATTCCTGCTTCCACCATCGGGTTGAAGGCGTAACTGCCTTCCAGCATGATTTGCGTAGCGTTGTCGTTGGAGGACACGCCGAGGCCGGCGCCGATCCCTTTGTCGATAAACATACCAGTCGTCTGCGCTGCTGCGATGCGTCCGGAGAGCGTCAGAAACAATAGCGTCAGCGCCGGTAGAATCAATTTTTTCATAAGAGATCACGTTTTTCTGATTACGGTCGGTTGTTGCAGGGGAAGGCTGTAATTGCATGCGCTATCTCCCGTCAGGAGAGGAAAACTGGAATTTTCGCGCTTGAGGGGGTGCCTTGACGGGGGCAGGCTCTTCAACAGGCGTCGGCGGGACTGGCCCCGGGGCCGGATCTGGAGCAGGCGCGACGGGCGCTGGAGGCGGCGCGAGGGCGGGCTGCGGGGCTGTGTAGTAGACCGCCTGGGCGGGGGCCGCCAGTTCCATGTTGGAGAAAAAGTACTTGTACGACCAGTAGGCGACGTAAGGCAGCGCCAGCCCCACGGTGAACACGGAAAGCAGGAGCAGGCCCAGGAACGTGAGGAAGAATTCGCCGAAATGGCCTCTGAAAATAATCCGCTGCCCGTTGATGTGGAGATGCGTGAAGAAGTACTTCTGGGTCCAGTAAGCCCAGTAGGGTCCGGCCAGGCCGATGGTGAACACCGTAAGCACCATCAGCCCCAGCGAGAGCACGAAGAACTTACCGAAATGGCCGTCGAAGGTTATTTTCTGTCCCATGGCAGTATGCATTGGTCCGGGTGTGGAGAGGGAGGCGGGGTCAAGCTGCCGCACCGGGTTTACAGCGTGCGGATCATGTCGAGCGTGGCGTCATCGAGGTCGCCGGTGGCGGGCAAGTCCCACTGTTGCTGGAAGGCGCGGATGCACGCGCGGGTGCGCGGGCCTATGGCGCCGTCTTCAGGGCCGCAGTCGTAGCCCTGGCTGTTGAGGCGCTCCTGCACCCAGCGTATCCGCTCCGGGCCGGGCGGCGGCGGGGGTTCCGGGTAGACGACGGGAGGGACTGTTTCAGCGGGTTTAACCTCCTCCGGGGGGTCGGGCTGAACGTCGCGTTCCGAAGTCGCAGGAACGGTGACTTGGGGCGGCGGCGGCGGCGCTGGACGGGGCGCGCTGGCCCGGGACGGAAGCCTCAGTGGAATGGCGATGCCCATACGGAAAAAGACGCCGTCCAGGTCGTAGGCCGGAGGGTTGGCGCGAAAGCCTTCAGCAGGCAATTTGCTGGATCTGCCGGAATCGTCCGCGTCGCGCACCCGGTAGCTCCAGGACTCGATCGGGGTAGCCAGGCGATAGCCTGCCGTGACTGACACCGGGCCGACCAGCGCGGTGAGGGTGGCGTCGGCGCCGAAACCGTAGCCGGTGGTCCATATTTCGGAGTTGGTTTCGTAACGCTCCATGTCGTCCGGGGAGATGAGGAAAATGTCGCCCTGCCGCGAGCCGACGGTCCCGACCTGTCCGGTGGCAAGTCCGCCCATCGCGGCCAGGCCGATTTCAAGTCCGGCGGTGGACCCCATCGGCAGGAAGTAGCCGACGCCGAGTTCGAGGGTGGAGATGTCCAGGGAGGGGCCTCTGTCCGTGAGGGCGGAATAGACATAGGAGGTTTCCAGATGGGCGCGCCACGAGACACCGGCGGAACGGTAAGGGCGATACCCGGCAGTGAGTCCTGCCATCCAGGTCGTGCTCGCGCTCTCGGAGGGGTAGTCGATGTAGCTGGGGAACGGGCTGAGGTCCGCGTCGGCGGTGAGTTGCACGGAACTGCCGGCTGTTGCTGAGTTCAGCGGAGCGCGGGAGAAGTCGATTCCCAGATAGAGGGTTCCGGGCGTCCCCTGGGCGAGCAGGGGGGCCGCATGAAGGGTGAAAGCAAGCGTAAGGAGGGCGACCCCGGCCTTCCGGCGCAGCCGGAAGGAGAGGGCGCGGCGACGCTGAGCATCCATGGGGGGCGCCTGATTAAACCTGATGAATGATGTAGACTTCGACGCGCCGGTTTTGGGCGCGGTGCTGGGGGGTGTCGTTGGGTGCAATGGGCTTGTGTTCTCCGGCGCCGATGGCCTGCATCTTATCCTGCGAGATGCCCTGCGCCCCCAGGAAATTTGCCACGGCTTGCGCCCGGCGTTCGGAGAGCGAAAGATTGACGCCCGGCGCGCCCACATTGTCGGTATGACCGACGACGAGAACCTGCTGGTTTTCATCCCCGGCGAGCGCGCGGGCGAGCGGGCGCAGATAGAGCGGTGCGGTGGGCGGCAACTGGTCGCTGCTGGTGTCGAACGTGAGGACCGCCTCGCCCAGTTCGACTTTGGTCATGACGGCTTCGGTCTGGTGAGACTCCTCGTTTTGCACCTGAACCACCTCGACTTTCGGAGGGGACGGCGCCAGGCTCGTCGAATCCTGCGTTGACCTGAGCGAGTCCAGTTCAGACTGAACCGCAGCAAACTGCATCTCCAGCTCGTGTTTCTGGGCGTTGGCGCGTGCGCAGGCCCGGTTGGCGAAATAGGCTCCGACAAGCGCCGTGCCGACGGCGGCCCCAATGCGAACCCCTTTGCTTGCGTCTTTGAGCACGGCATCGCCGACGAGCACGGCGGCAAGCCCGCCGGCGCCGGCGCCGACGACGGTGGCGCTTGCGCACTCTCCGGTGAGGCTGTCGAGATTGAGCGAGGCGCACCCGGAGAGTGTGGAGGCCGCGAGCAGCAGGAGGGCGCAGAAGGCGACGGTGAGGGATTTCAGGCGGTGTTTCATGGCAGCATGGGGGTTATTCTGAGCAACGTTTGAGTTCGGCATTGATCGCATCGCGCTGTTCGAGGCAGCGCTGCCGGGCGGCAGGGTCGGCCAGCCCGGCGCATTCGCGGGACTTTTCGAGCAGGTCATCGACCAGTTCTTTGATTTCCGCCTCGGGGCAAGAAGGTGTCTGTTTTCCTCTGTCAATCTCCGTTTCGCCCTCAGGGTCGACTTTGGGCGGCGGCTGTGTTTTGGGCGTGAAGCGGACTTCTGTATCGAGCGAGCTCCGGACAGGTTGGCCGGCGCGTTTTTCGGCCTCGAAACGGAGACGAGCCACCGTGTTTTCTGCCCTCCGGCAGAGATCGTCCGGCAAGACCGACAGGCATTCGGCGCCCTCGACACGCCCGGACGGGTCGAGGTAGATCCGAATCTGTGCTGTGCCTTCAAAACCGCCGGGCGGCGTGGTGAGCGTGGGCGCCGGGTCGATGAGACGCGCCGGCGTAATTTCCGGGGGCGGGATCACTTCAACTATCTCACCGCCATTGGGAGGATCTGTTGACCCAGGTTCAACACGCGGAACTGCGTGATACTGCGTGAACTGCGCGTACTGATCACTCACCCACCCTTCCTGTCCCTCGAAATCGACGCGCAGCCATCTTTCTCCCTCGGCATCGACGGTGTAGGCGGTGACGCGGAGTTGGTCGTTCTGGCCGGCCTGTCCGATAATGCCCCTGTCGTCCAGGTTCGTCGGGCTGGAGCGGACGTTGAGGCGCGGCGTGTTGATG
>CBDUBU010000355.1:0-3982 GCA_965365465.1 uncultured Rhodothermaceae bacterium | reverse complement strand
CCGGCGGACAGCGATGTCCTGGAATCAGGCGGCGACGGCCTCAAGTGAGGCCCATGTCTTTGCCTTCCATAACAAAAAGCCCTGCCCGGAACGTTTGCCGGACAGGGCTTTTTGCTGAAAAAATCCTTCAGGCGCTTCTGGCCCAGCGTTCTCCGACCTGATCGTCGGAAACGCCGAAATGCGCCAGCGCCTGGTCGTAGGCGCGCACCCAGCCCGCCGGGTTGTCGCGGCTGATCCGGTGAACCACCAGATCCAGCGGCGCGCGGCCTCCTTCAGGCCATGCGTGGTTTTCACCTTCCTCATCCTGCACCTCGGGAGCAGGATAGGACAGTCGCACTTCGGTATCGCGCTGCCGGAATGGACAGGAACGCGCTTCCGCCGAGGCCAGGGTATCCAGGTTGATGTGACCCCGTTTGCTGAACAGTTCCTTTTCCCACCGGGCTGCCAGATACAGGCAGTCGTGCAAACGGTGCAGCAGGTCTACGGCCCGGAAACGGTAAAGCACATCGAGACCGCCGGCCCCCAGCATCAACGCTTCGCGGAAACGCTCCTGCTCTTCGTCGCGCGGTTCTTCGAGATTCCCGCATTCAAAGCCGATGCGCCGCCCCCCCTGCTCCACGACAAAGTCAACCCAGAAATGGGCGCAGGGCGTCTCTATCTTTTGCTGGTAGGCCAGGGCTGTCACCGGATTCAGGTACTTGACCAGATGCCAGGCAAACTCATCCTCCAGCGGGAGCTCGTAGGGAGGATCGTAAAACAGCGAAGGCTCGATGAGCGGATGCCGCGCCTCCTCCTGCGACTCCAGCCCGGCTGACAAGATGCGGTCGTACACCGAAATGGCTCTCATGATTATAACCTTCTGTTTTTTCTGAAAACTACAAAGGGCCGGTGACAGCTTTATGTCATACAGGTCGCGTCTGATTTTCTTTACCGAATAAAAGTCTCGCCGGGGCTGCACGCTCCGGAACGCTATAGCCTGAAATGCTAAAAAGGCGTGGCGGGCGGACTTTTTGGAGCCGGCCTTCCGCTCTGTCGGGGCGGTTTGCCGCACCCGTGCAATAATGCAGCACGGCAGCGCGTTTTTCCGGTGTGGTCAGGCGCTCTTTCAAACAGACTTGCAAATCTTATGGACAGGTTGGCGGTTCTCGTCATTGCGCTGCTCGTCTTCAGCGGTAAAGCAAGCGCTCAGGGCATCATCATCGGGCCGGATGCACGCCCGGCGCAACTCCAGTTGAGCACACACCAGGTGGAGGCCCTGATCGAAGAGCAGGTGGCCGTCGTTACTGTGACGCACACGTTCCTGAATCCGGGAAAACAGACGGTCGAGGGAACCTTCCTTTTCCCCCTTCCTCCTGAAGCACAGGTTTCGCATTTCACCATGGAGGCCGATGGAAAAGAAATGGCTGGCGAGCTGCTCACCGCCGAGGAAGCGCGGAAGATTTATGAAGACATTGTGCGCCGGAGCCTGGACCCGGCGCTGCTGGAAATGGCCGACTACCGTACGTTTCGGGCGCGGGTATTCCCGGTGCCCGCAGGAGCCAGCCGCACGATCACGCTCCGGTACGATGCAACCCTGCCTCTGGAGTCAAACACTGTTGCCTTCCGGCACCCGTTGCAGGGAGCGCTCGCCACACGCGGAACGATGATGCCCGCACCCCCGATGCCTCGCCGGGAGGGAGGGGAAACAGAACAGGAGAGTGCAAAAATCTCCACCCGCAGCACCATCCGCGTAGAGCTGGCATCCGGGGCCGGGCTGCGCAACATCTACTCCCCTTCGCATGAGATCGAGGTTGACCAGCAGCACGACCGGCGGGCGGTGGTTACCCTTGAAAATCGGGACGGTCTGGACGGACGCGATTTCATCCTGTACTACAGCCTTGTCCCCGACGAGATCGGGGCGACGCTGCTGGCCCACCGGCCCTACCGGGACAAGGATGGTTATTTCCTTTTGCTGCTTTCCCCGCCCGTCGAAACGGACGCTGCCCGCATTCAGCCGCAGGATATCGTGTTTGTGCTCGACACATCGGGCAGCATGGCCGGCGAAAAGATGGAGCAGGCCCGCGATGCCCTCCGGCACTGCCTCGAAAGACTCCGGGAGGAGGATCGGTTCGGCATCGTCGCATTCAGTTCGGACGTGGATGCTTTCCGGGATGGCCTCTCCCCAACCACAGCCCGTGAGGAAGCGCGCTATTACGTGGACCGGCTGGAAGCGCGCGGCGGGACAAACATCAACGAGGCACTGCTCAAAGCCGTGGATCTGCTCAAGGACAGCCGCCGCGGTATGATCATTTTTCTTACCGACGGCCTCCCCTCGACCGGGGTCACGGAGGAGGGAGCGATCCGGAACAACATTCAGCGCGCCAATGAGCGCCATCTCCGGCTGTTTTCCTTCGGCGTCGGCTACGACGTTAACACGCGACTGCTGGATGGGCTTTCGCGGGAAGCGAGCGCCTTTGCCGCCTATATCTCGCCGGATGAGAACATCGAGAGGCGGGTCAGCCATTTTTATGAGCAAGTGCGGCATCCCGTTCTTACAGACCTCCGGTTCTCGCTGGAAGGCATCGAGGCGCACGCCTTTGCGCCGGGCAACCTGCCCGACCTCTACAAAGGAGGCCAGTTGTTGCTGGCAGGGCGCTACCGCAAGCCGGGTCCGGCCACGCTCACCCTCACCGGGCAAAGGGGCGACCGGACGGATCGGCGGACCTATTCGTTCCGCTTTCCGGAGGCCGAGCGCGAACGGGACTTCGTGGCTCGACTCTGGGCCACCCGGCGCGTCGGGCTGCTCCTCGACGAGGTGCGCCTTCAGGGTGAGAACAGGGAGTTGAAAGACGAAATCATCGCCCTGGCGAAAGAATTCGGCCTCGTTACCCCATACACCTCCTACCTCGTGCAGGAAGAAGAAATGCCGCAGGCGGCGGATGCAGCTCAGCGGCAAGGATTTGCTCCCGTCCGGGGCGTCCCGATGGCAGCCGCTGCTCCGGCAGAGGCCGCCCGCATAATGAACCAGACCACCGGCGCAGAAGCCGTTACGATGAGCAAGGCCATCCGGGCCATGCAGGAAGCGGAAGTAGCCTCGAACCAGATGGAAAGCGGCCTCATCGTCGTGCAGGGACGCACGCTGCAACGCACCCCGGAGGGCTGGGTGGACCTTGACTACCAGGAGGGCGATAAAGAATCTGTGCAGATCGCTTTTGCTTCGGATGCCTACTTTACCTTGCTGCGTCTCTACCCTGAGTTGAGCGGCTTTGCCCGGTTAGGCAACAACGTCACGTTCCGGTTTAAGGAACGGTTCATCCGGATCGGAAAAGAAGGAAAAGCGATGTCGGAAGCAGAATTGCGAGCGCTTTTCGGGTAGGGCGGAAACTTGCAAGGCCCGTGATGGTGTGGGGAAGGTCGGCTCTCCTGCCGGCCTTTCTTCGTACTTCCCTCCGGCGCTTTCCAAACGCTATTTGCCGTGCCTTACCGCCTTCTTCCAGGGGGGGTTGCCCTCTGTTTCGCCCTTTCCTGTTTTTTTGCGCCCACGGCAACAGCGCAGGGGTTCAATGCTTTCAGCGGGCGCAACCATCCGGAACTGGACTGGCAGGTTGCAGAAACGGAGCATTTCAGGATCATGTACCCGTCGCGGCTGAGCGGCATCGAGGCGGAGGCGGCGGCGCTTGCCGAGGCTTCCTATCACGCGCTCTCGGCCAACCTGAACGTCACGTTCGACCGGAAAATCCGCCTCTACCTCTCCGACGAGGATGAGATTGCCAACGGCTTTGCCGTTCCCCTGGGCGGCGGCTACACGAACATATGGGTCCATGTGAACGAGGCCGCCGAGATCTGGACCGGGCGCGACAAGTGGCTGCGGCGAGTGATCCCGCATGAACTGGCCCACATTTTCCATTACCGCGCCGTGGCATCGAACCTGGGGCGGTTTGCCTTCCTCGTCGGAAATCCGCTCCCGCGTTTCTGGACGGGGGGGCTGGCTCAGGACCAAACC
>CBDUBU010000354.1:0-3989 GCA_965365465.1 uncultured Rhodothermaceae bacterium | reverse complement strand
TCCGGAACGGGTTCTCCGCCGACCTGACGGCCAGCTACGGCCTCAACCAGAGCTCGCCCCGCCTCGGCGACCTTTATACCAACCCGCTCGACCAGCAACGCCTCAGCGTCGGTTTTCAGCTGCCGATTTTCCAGTGGGGGCGCGGCAAGGCCGAGTTCGAGTCGGCGCTGGCCGAGCAGGAACGCGTGGCTGCCTCGATTGCGCTGCAACGGGAGGAGGTCGAGCAGGAGGTGTTTTTCGAGGCGCTCCAGTTGCGCCAGCTTCAGCAGCAGGTCCGCGTCGCGGCCAAAGCCGACACCATTGCAACCCGCCGGTTCGAGGTGGCGCGCAACCGGTACACCATCGGCAAAATCGACATCACCGACCTGTTCGAGTCGCAGCGAGCGAAGGACAGTTCCAGCCAGGCCTACATCCGCACGCTGCGCCAGTTCTGGGTCACCTACTACCGGCTGCGCAGGCTGACCCTGTACGACTTTGAGGCCAGGCAACCCCTGGGCACGCCGACCGGTGGTTGAAACCTGTCCTTCCGTGCGGAAAGGAATAATGCGACGCGCTTTCGGCTCTCAGCGACTGAGCCACAAAGGCGCAACCTGCCCCGGATCGGTTCAGTACAGAAACCAATGCCGGACTATAACTATAGGATCAACTATAGGATCACTTACGAGGGTGTGGTGCGATGAAAACAGCAAAGCTTCTCCTGCTCCCGGCGCTGCTCGTGCTGCTCGTGGGCGGCTGCGAACTACTGGTCTCGTTCAAGCCGGAGGGCGGCGTTCCCTCAGAGTTGGAGAACCTCCGTCGCGGACGCTGGCTGCTGACGCGCATGGAAGCGGACTCGACGTTCGAGCGCGGCGAGATTTATCTGGTCTTCAAGGACTGGCCGGCGCGCACTGCTAATGATCGCGAGTATGCGATGGGGATCAAACTTTTCTGCGCTGGAGCAGGCGGCGTCTATGAGATCGTTGACAAATCGCATATCCGTTTAGGTTTTGTTGGGATAGAAGACATCTTGTGTGGAGAGCGGGAGGAAGCATTGACGGATCTGTTCCTGGAGCGAATGGAGGCATCGGATCGTTACTACATTGTGCGGGACAAACTGGTGCTCTACGAGCAGGGAGCGCCGAGGCAACGGCTCGTCTTCGAGCGTGAGAAGACAGCATCCGGGTAAACGGGTTGGCTGAGGCAACCAATCCGTTTCTTGCGGAAGGCAGCCTGTCGGGGCGGCAGAGGTAAAAGCGGCGCCGGCGCATCGGCATCAGGGCAGGAACGGGCAAGCCGTTTTCAGGGAGGCGGCCTTCCGAGCGGGCGCGAAGCGTCTATGTTTTGAGGCTTGCAGGCGCTTCGGCGGAGCGATTTCTCCGGCGGGGCGCCTCTTTCTTGCCCTGCCGGCAGTCTCTTTCCTCAAACATCTCTACATTGAGCCTTTCGGGTACATGACGCCCCCCGGCCATGCACCTCAAAAGACGAAACGCTCCGAACCAGGGTGCGCGCTCTCGCGTTCCACCTGTTCCTGTCCCCCTTTTTAATGATCGGCGACGCTCGCTGCTACACCCATGCGCCTTACCTCCTACGAAAAAAACGTGCAACGTGAAATCGAAACGTGGCAACACGGCGATAGCTCCATTGTCATGCAGGCATTCAACTGGGCCATGAAGCCCGTCGATTGGGCGGTGGAGCGCGTCTCGCCCGACCTGCTCGACCAGGCCGGCGATGCCGTCGGCCAGTTTCTTTCCATGCTGAACGACGCCTCCGAATGGACCTATGACGCGAAAGATATGCTGGAAACGGCCCGCAAGCGCGGCCTGAACGTGGACCAGGTAGAAAATCTGCGCGACGAGCCGCTGGAGAGCCTCGACCCGCTGGCCCGCAGCCTGTTCACGCAGAATGCCGTGCTGGCCGCCGTAGAGGGCGGCGGTACGGGGCTGGGCGGCGCCATGCTCATCGCCGCCGACATTCCGCTGCTCTTTACCATCAACTTCCGCCTGCTCCAGCAGATCGCCGCCGCTTACGGGTTTCCGATGCAAGGCCCGTCGTTCCGTCCGCTCCTGCTCGCCACCTTCAACGTCGCCGCTTCCGACAGCCGGGAGGCCCGAAACGATGCGCTCCGGGAAATCAGCGTGGCCGCCGCCGCCTTTGCCAACAACCTGGCCTACAAGGGACGGGTGACGGGCACGCTCCGCGACCAGAACCGCCACCTCCCCCGCGAGATCGCCAAAAACATCGTCGGGCGCAAGATCGCGCAGTTCATTCCGGTTGCCGGGGCGGCGGTCGGCGCAGGCATCAACTACTGGTTTACCCTCCAGACCGCCGAAGCAGGCTATATGCTTTTCCGCGCGCTCTACGTGGAGTACAAAGAGCGCCTCTAGCCGCCTGTTTGAACACAAGCGGGCGCTGTGCGTATCCGAAGGCGATCAGGCGGAGCGGCAGGGGCTGCTCCGCTTCTGCCCTTATCGCCTCTCATCTCTCTCCGGCTGAAACTTCTTATGCCTCTCGTAGCAATCGTAGGCCGTCCGAACGTCGGCAAGTCAACCTTTTTCAACCGCCTCACAGAGTCCCGGCAGGTCATCGTGGACGATACGCCCGGCGTCACGCGGGATCGCGTCTACGGCGCGGCCTGGTGGAATGGCGTAACCTTCTCCGTGGTAGATACCGGCGGCTTCGTGCCGCGCTCTGCCGACCGTTTCGAGCAGGCCATCCGCGAGCAGGTGCATATCGCCCTGGAGGAGGCCGACGCCGTTATCCTGATCGTCGATGTGACCACCGGAATCACGGATCTGGATCAGGAGATGGCGGCCGTCCTGCGAAAGGCCGACAAGCCGGTGATGATTGCCGCCAACAAGGCAGACAACGACCAGCGGCGCTGGGAGGCCGGCGTTTTTTACCAGCTTGGCCTCGGCGAGGTCTACCCGATCAGTTCGATCAACGGATCGGGCACCGGCGATCTGCTCGATGCCGTGGTCGCCGCCCTGCCGCCTGTCCCGGAACAGGAAGACGAAACCGACCGCGTGCGCGTAGCCATCATCGGGCGCCCGAACGTCGGTAAATCTTCCCTCACGAACGTCTTGCTGGGCGAAGAACGCTCCATCGTCACCGAGATCAGCGGCACCACCCGCGACGCCGTGGATTCCGTCGTCAAGTATCACGGCGAAGAGGTCGTGCTCGTTGACACCGCCGGCCTCCGCAGGCGCGCCCGCGTCAAGGAGAACATCGAGTTCTACGCGCTGCTGCGAACGGAACGGGCCATTCAGGAATGCGATGTGGCGGTGCTGTTGCTCGACGCCACGCAGGGGCTGGAATCCCAGGACATCCGCGTGCTCAAGGATGCGGAGGACATGAACAAGGGGCTGGTTCTTGTGGTCAACAAGTGGGATCTGATCGAGAAGGATACGAACACCGCCCGCAACTTCGAGGCGCAGATCAACGAGCGGCTTCGCACGCTGGAATACGTGCCGGTGCTTTTCATCTCGGCGCTCACGCGGCAGCGCGTTCACAAGGTGCTGGAAACCGTCATGAACGTAGCCCGGCTCCGCAAACAGCGCATTCCCACCGCCCGGCTGAACCAGGTCATGCAGGAGGCCGTCGCCAGCCACCATCCGCCGACCTACCGCAACCAGTTCGTCAAGATCAAATACATGACCCAGGTGCGGGATACGCCGCCGGTGTTTGCCTTTTTCTGCAACTACCCCCAGGGGGTCAAGGAGTCCTACCGCCGTTACCTGGAAAACAAGCTGCGCGAAGCCTTCGATTTCACCGGCGTGCCGCTGACGCTCGTTTTCAAGGAGAAATAAGCGCAGCCTCCTTTTTGCCGGGGGTCGCCGGGGGTCGCCGGGTTTCATGCGGCAGAGCGCCTTTTTCAAGGACCCAACGGCTGGCCTCCGGCGTTGGATCGTGCAACGCATGAAAGTTCTTTGGTTACGTTGGTCAGGGCAGCGGCAAGCCCTTGCCGGTTCGTCGCCTCCTTCCCCGAAGCGTCATCCTGAGCGAAGGCAAAA
>CBDUBU010000353.1:0-3995 GCA_965365465.1 uncultured Rhodothermaceae bacterium | reverse complement strand
CGCCCGAACCCCCGGACGGACCCGCAGCCCGCCGCCTGCGTCGTATTCGAGTTCGAAATAACTGCCCCACTCCGCAATCCGCGCCCCGCTGAGGGAGAGGTTCTGGTACAGCCCGCCGATCCTGTTCTCCATCCGGCTGAACCGCAGCGTCGAGCCGGCTTCCACATCTACGCGGTCGCCGAAGTACGTGGCTTCCAGACCGACATAGGTATTCTCGATGTCGGAGACCCGCAGGGGCGCGTCCTGCGGGCCGAGGTCGGTGCTCAGACGGGAAAAGGAAAGGTGAAAGTCGGCCATGATCGAAACGATCTGCGGCAGCATCAGAAAGCGCACGCCGACCGCGTCGTTCGTCCAGCGGATCTCCTCCGGCGCCGCCCCGTTGCGCTCCTGCCCGAGCGTGCCCCGGTCGTACGTCCGGAGCGCCGTCACCGAAAGGCGGCTGTTGTCCGTGACGACCGCGTGCAGCTTCCCGAAGGCATCGCCGAAGGTGAAAGGCAGCGGGTCGTCTACGTAACGGGCTGCCCCCTCCTCCACGGTCGACTGCCGGGCGGAAAC
Source organism: uncultured Rhodothermaceae bacterium (assembly GCA_965365465.1). Classification (GTDB taxonomy): domain Bacteria; phylum Bacteroidota; class Rhodothermia; order Rhodothermales; family DASSAV01; genus CBDUBU01. Next base: position 3,440 of record CBDUBU010000353.1, on the reverse strand, counting down.
GAGCAGCGAAACGCGGTCGCGCACGAGGGGGCCTTCCAGGTTCAACGAACTGATGAACGGCGAGAGGGCGGCGGAACCGGCAAACTGCTTCGTATTGCCGTTGCGCGTGGCAATGTCGATCACCGAAGAGACGCGCCCGCCGAACTTGCTGCCGTAGCCCCCGGCATAGAGGTCCACCCGGTTGATGATTTCGGAGGGAAACGCCGAGTAGAAGCCGAGCAGGTGAAAAGGCTGGTAGAGCAGGATGCCGTCGATCTGCACGAGGTTCTGGGACGGCTCGCCGCCGCGAATGAATAACTGCCCGCCCCGGTCTCCTGTGGAAACGACCCCCGGCTGCGTGGAAAGGTAGCTCGCCAGGTCGCCGGAAACATCGGGGGTGGGCACATACTCCAGATCGGCAGGCCGGACGGTCTGCTGCCCGGCGGTGATGAGGGCGGCCCCGCCCTGGCGCTCCGACTGGACGAGCACCTCGTCGAGCGCCGCCTCATCCGGCTGCAGCGCCACATTGTACGTGCGCCCCTCGCCGGGGTCCAGATCGAGCGTGTCAGCGTGGGTTTCGTAGCCGACGTAGGAAACTTCCAGCCGGTAGCGGCCCGGATCGAGCCGGGGGATGATGTAGAGCCCGTCCCGGTTTGTCGTGCTGCCGCGCGTGGCGCCCTCCTCCCCGCGCAGCACGACGTTGACGAGTTCCAGGCCCTGCCCGTCCGCCGCGTCTGTGATGAAGCCGCTCAGCGTGGCGGGTTGGGCCTGCACGGCCTGCGCCGCGCCCGCGAACAGCGCCAGAACTGCAAAGCGCCTCCCCCACGCCGCCCATCGGCTGCGTTGCCTGCCAGACCTGTAGGGGGCGCGTCTTTTCACGAGGGCATACCGGAGTGCTGTGACAGGATAACAAGCGGACTGCCTTACTGTGTCCCGTTGTCTTGCCGGTAAGCGTCGATAACGTCGCGGACTGCCCGGATCACGAGTTCCGGCTCCTCGCGGTGGATGTAGCTGCCGCTCGTCTCCGTGACCACACGCCGCGCCTTCTCGCTCTGGTCCGCCCATGCCTGGTGCAGCTTGAGGCGGGCCTGTTGGCCTTCCGGGGTTTCTCCTACCCAGCGCGGGTTCTCTACAGGCCGCATGGCCGAAAGAATCACGGTCGGAATTTCCGGCAGCGGGCCGATGCCCGGCGCCCTGCCCTCGTCGATCATCTGGCGGTAAATGTCAAACTCCGCCCGAACCCCCTCCGACCCCAGCCGGTAGAGGCCCTGCGTCTGCTGCCAGTAAGCGTCCCACGACGCAGCATCGAGCGCCCGCCAGCGCTTCCCCTGCGCTTCATGCACCGGATCGATCAGCACCATTCCGACGACCTCGGCAGGATAGAGCGAAGCATACGTCCGCGCAAAAAGCCCGCCGAGGCTGTGCCCTACCATCACGTAGGGCGGCGGCAGGCCGGCTTTTTGCAAGGCGGCGTGCAGTTCCCGCGCGATCTGGAGCGGCGTGCGCGGCTCCGGTCCCGGATCGGAAAACCCGATCCCCGCCCGGTCGTACGAAACGACCCGCGCAAACTGCTCCACCTCGACCTGGATGAAGTCCCACATACGCAGGTCGTCGCCCAGGCCGGATTCGAGCACGACGGTCACGTCTCCCTTGCCGGTGGCGTGCATGTTCAGCCCGTAGCCGCCCAGATCCACCATCTTGCCGACGCGCTTTTCTACCCGCTCCATCTCCGACCGCTGCACCACCCGTTTCCACGGCTCCCTGGCCCGCTCCAGGTCCATCATGGCTTCTTCGGGTTTTATGCCGGGAGGAACCATCACCAGCGGCCCCAGCAGGGACCAGGGATCCATGCAGGAGCCGAGATACGTCCGGTTCTGCTGCAACTCGAGGCGGCAATCCGCCTTGAACGACGGCATCCAGTAGAAGGAAAGGATGTCGTTGCGCACCTCGACGTTATAGAGATCGAAAGGCCGGTCCCAGCCGTTGACGTTCATCTGAACCCGCGTCGAATCGCCTTCCAGGGCAACGCGGAACTCCGTCTGGAACAACTCTCCGCCGGGCGAGCCCATGAACCCGGTCCATTTTCCCGCTGCAATGGCCTGCGCCCGCAGGGCCTGCGCCGGGAGGAACGTCAGAAAGATCAGCAGAAACAAGGCAGCGGCCTTTTGCATACGTCAGTTTTCTTTTTGCAGGGTGGAAAGCTGCGCCAGATAGGCCTTTGCCTGGCGATGTACGGGCCGAAGCTGAAGCACGCGCTCCCATGCCTTGCGGGCCTCGTCATAGCGGCCCGCATTGGCATAGGCCACGCCGAGATTGAGCCACGCATCGCTCAGGTTCGGGTCCAGTTCCAGCACCAGCCTGTAGCGGCGTATGGCCCCTTCGGTGTCCCCCGCCTCCATCATGGCCGAGCCGAGGTTGATGTGCAGGCCGAGGTTGCCGGGGTCCACCGTCACGGCGACCTTGAGCGCCTCGACCACCTTGTCGTACATCCCGGCCTTCCGGTGCGCTTCGGCCAGCTTCATCCAGGTTTCCAGATCGTCCGGGGTGCGCGAAAGCTCGTCGTTCAGTTCGTTGATCTCCTGGGTGATCTGCTGCGCCTCGGTGGCCCGGTCGAGGTACACCTGTCCTTCCTTTTCACGTCCGAGCCGGACGAGCACCTGCCCCAGGTTGTACTGCGCCGCATGATGCCACGGACGCTGTTCCGCCACCGCCTGAAGATATGGCAGCGCTTCTTCCGACTTGCCCATCCGCATCAACTGGGACCCGATGATGTACTGGTAATCCAGGTTCTCCGGCCTGAGCGCAAGCCCTTTCCGCGAGTATTCGAGCGCCCTGTCAAACTCGCCCATCTCTTCGTAGAGTTGCCCGTACCACATGTAGGTGGTCGCGCTGGTGCTGTCGAGCGCCAGCGACTGTTCAAAGGCCATCTTCGCGCTGTCGGCGACGCCGAGTTGCGCGTAGACGCGCCCCATCTCCAGGTACAGACGCGGGTTCGGCCCGAGCGCTTCCTCGCTCTTGAACTCCTTGATGGCATCATGCAGCTTGGCCCGCCGGTGCAGGTTCACCCCCAGGTTCATGTGCGCCCCCTTGTACTCGGGATCCGTCAGCAGCGCCTCCCGGTAAGCGGCATTGGCAATCTCGATCTGGTTGAGATCGGTATAGATGCGCCCCCGCAGGAAGTGTACGTCGGCCAGGTCGGGCGCGTACCGCTCGGCGCTGTCCGAAAGCGCGAGCGCGACATGGAACCGCCCATCCTTGTAGGCCTGCTCGCCCGCGACGAGAAAACGCTTCGCCTCCGGGTCGAGCGTCAGCCGCTGGCGCTCCGTTTTGGTCAGCTTCGGCTCGTCGGAGGAGCACGAGACCACAGACAGCAGCAGCAGGACCGGCAAGCACAGCCGGCAGATCAAAGGTTTGTACATCGTTCAGCCAGGAGTCATGAGTAAGCAATAGCAGGATCACAG
>CBDUBU010000352.1:0-4039 GCA_965365465.1 uncultured Rhodothermaceae bacterium | reverse complement strand
CCAGTTTATACCGCACAGATCGCTATGAGTACAGCACCCGCCACATCCTCTGAAATATCCGGCATACAAGCACGCACCAGACCTGCGCTGGATTACCTGGAGGCTTCCTCCCAGATTTTGACCCGCATTCGCGATACACAACTCGATGCGCTGGATCGCGCCGCCGACATCTGCGCGAACACCATTGGCAAGGGCGGCCTTGTGCATATGTTCGGCACGGGCCACTCCCGCATCATGCTCGAAGAGATGTTTCCGCGTCATGGGTCCTTTCCCGGCTTCCACCCCATCGTCGAGCTATCGTTGACCTTCCACAACCTGGTGGTCGGCGCCAATGGGCAGCGGCAGGCCATGTTTCTGGAACACGTAGAAGGATTGGGCAAAACCATCCTCCGCAACTTCGTGCTCCGTCCACCGGACAGCTTTATCATTGTCTCCAACAGCGGCGTGAATGAAGTCGTCGTAGAAGTCGCCCAGGAAGTCCAATCGATGGGGTTGCCCGTGATCGGTATTGTATCTCTGGAGCATTGCCTTGCGTCTACGTCCAAGCACAGTTCCGGAAAGCGCCTGCCGGACTTCAGCGATGTCACCATCGACAATGGAACTCCTGCAGGGGATGCCATGGTAGAGATTGAAGGCATGGAAGATCCTGTAGGCCCCGGTTCGACCATAGGCGGCGCGGCCGTAATCAATGCGCTCAAATGCCTCACCGCAGATCGTCTGACTCAGGCCGGACATCCTCCACTCGTCCTGACCAGCAGCTACTTCATTGGCTCAGAGGCGTCCCAGGAACGCTTCGAGGTGTGTTACGACGACTATCGCGCTCGTATGCGCCGCGCCTATGGCGGCGACTCCTGAAAACGCAGTATTCGGGGAATGCGCAAGGATGATGGCAGCAACAGCTATGAAGCGACAACTGGAAGGCAAGGTAACGGTTGTGACGGGAGTTGGCAGCGGCATCGGCCGCGCTTCGGCCTTACGCTTTGCCGAAGAAGGCGCATTGATCGCGGGCTTTGACTCCGACGCTACGGCTGGTGAGGCGACGGTTGAGGTTATTCGCCAAACCGGCGCCGACGCCCTGTTCACGAAGGTGGACGTGTCCCGGAATGCCGAGATAGCCTCAGCCGTAGGCCAGGTAGTTGGTCATTTTGGAGGAATCAACGCCCTATTTAACGTTGTCGGTGTGAGCGGGCGACGTTGGGGGGATGGACCGGCAGCGGAATGCACCGAGGAAGCATGGGATTGGGTGATGCAGATCAATGCCAAGAGCGTCTTCTTGTGCTGCAAACACGTGATCCCGGTCATGCAAGCCGCAGGCGGCGGAGCCATCGTGAATCTGTCCTCGGTGCTGGGCCTCGTCGGAGGCGACGAGGACTTCTCAACCCACGCCTACGCAGCCTCAAAGGGCGCTATCATCAGTCTCACTCGTGCGATTGCAAGCTATTATGCTACGCAGCATATACGCGCCAACGTCGTCTGTCCGGGCCTCATTGCAACGGCAATGAGCCAACGCGCACAGCAGAGCGACGCCATCCGTGACAAGCTCACCTACCTCCAGCCGCTCACCGGCGACTTCGGAGCACCTGAAGACGTTGCCGAAGCAGCGCTCTATCTGCTTTCCGACCGCGCATCCTTCGTAACCGGCGCTATCCTTACCGTAGATGGCGGCTGGACGATGCGGTAAGCAAAATCCTCATTAAGGCATTCTGTTCAAGACTGTGCAAACCTATTCTTCTGCTGTAAAAACCCACTGGAAAACAGAAGTTCTGGTCGTCGGCAGCGGCTCTGCGGGGGCCACAGCAGCCATCACGGCGGCGCGTGAAGGCGCGGAGGTGACGCTTGTCGAGCGCTATGGCTTCATGGGCGGCATCAGCACGCAGGTGCTTGATACGTTCTACGGCTTCTATACCCCCTCCGACCCACCTCGCAAGGTCGTCGGGGGCGTGCCTGATGCAGTGGTGCAAGCACTGATGGAGCGAAACGCAGCCATTATCCGTCCAAACACCTACGGAGCCGGCAACGGCATTACCTATGACCCCACGACCCTCAAGGTGGTGTGGGAAGCGCTGGCGCATCAAGCCGGTGTGCGCCTGCTGCTCCACACCTTCGTGCTCGATGCCCTGCAGGACGGCGACCGCCTTGCAGGCGTGATTGCTGCCAATAAGCAGGGGCTAACGAGGATAGAAGCACAGGTAGTCATTGATGCATCAGGAGACGCCGACGTAGCGGCGGCATCCGGGGCGCCTTACGAAGGCCCTGAAGACGGCCCTGTACAATCACTCACGACCACTTTCCGCGTCGTAAACGTAGATGCCGAGCGGGCGCGACAGGTTAGCAAAAACCAGTTGCACACGCTCATGCAGGAAGCGGTTGAGGCAGGCTACCGGCTGCCCCGACGCGAGGGAAGCATCCATATCACCCCCTACGAAGGAGTCATGGCAACAAACATGACGCGCGTAATGAATGTGGATGCAACTGATCCCGAACAACTTACCGATGCAGAAGTGGAGGGAAGGCGACAGGCGCTTGAGTATGCGCGTTTTCTCCGTGATTACGTGCCCGGCTACGAGCGTTCCGTGCTTATTGATGTGAGCACGCAAATAGGCGTTCGGGAAAGCAGGCGCATTTACGGCGCCTACCGCCTTACCCGACAGGACGTTGTCGAAGCGCGGCAGTTCGATGATGCCATAGCGCAGTGCGGCGCTCCCATCGAGGATCATCATGCCAGCGGCGACACACGCTGGGAGTACCTGCCCGCAGGCGAAACGTATGGCATCCCCTACCGTTGCCTGCTGCCGCAGCAGGTCGAAGGGCTGCTTGTAGCGGGCCGCTGCCTCTCGGCAGACCACGATGCCCATGCCTCGGTGCGCAGCATGGGTCAATGCATGGCGATGGGACAGGCCGCCGGGGCTGCCGCTGCGCTGTCCGTCCAATCCGGTGCGCTTCCCCGCGCAGTGCGCATTCCGGCGCTCCAGGACAGATTGCGCTCGCTTGGCGCGGTGATCTGATCCATCGCAATCCCTGTTGCGCTTCCAGGCGGCGCCCGAAGGCGCCGAAGATTTCCGACCGAACGTAAAGCCTATCCGATCTACATGGCAATCATCCGCACCGTTCTTGGCGACATCGCACCTGAAAAGATGGGCGTCTGCTACGGACATGAGCACCTGCTTGGTGAGCCGCCTCCCGAACTTTCAAAACCAGACCTTGTTCTTGACGATGAGGCGGCGGCCTGCCGGGAGTTGAACTGGTTCCATGAGGCTGGCGGGCGAGCGCTCGTTGAGATGTCCACGCCCGACTACGGACGCAACGCTGCCGGACTGCGCCGCCTTTCCGAGCGATCGGGCGTTCACATCATCTGCGCAACCGGTTTCAACAAGGATAAGTTCTCTGCTTCTTTCGGCAAAGGCAAGACTGTTGAAATGCTCGCAGAAGCCTTTACCCGCGAGGTCAATACGGGGATTGAGGGAGCGGAAACGCGCGCCGGTGTGATCAAAGCCGCTTCAACGTTGAATGAGATCAGCCCCCATGCCGAAAAAGTTTTCCGCGCTGCGGCCCTGGCGCATCATACCACCGGAGCGCCGATAGCCACGCATACCGAAGCAGGCACCATGGCGCCGGAACAGGTTACGTTGCTTGAACAGGAAGGCGTCTCGCCAGACTGCATCATCATAGGACACCTTGACCGCAAGCTCGACTGGGGCTATATCATGGAGGTTGCAGCCTCCGGCGTTTACCTCTCCTTCGATCAGATCAGCAAGGAGAAGTATTACCCGGACCACGTTCGCATCCAGTTCATCCTTCGCCTGACGGCGGAAGGGCACGGTCATCAGATTTTACTGGCGGGCGATCTTGCACGCCGCTCGTACTGGCCGAGTTATGGCACAGGAGGCGGACCCGGCCTGACGTATATCCTCTGGCGCTTTGTCCCCTGGCTGCGCAGCGAAGGACTGCCGGAAGAAGCCGTACAGGACTTGCTCGTTCACAACCCTGCGCGGGCGCTATCCTTCAACCCTGTGTCCGCAGGCTGACATGAGCGTTCCTG
>CBDUBU010000351.1:0-4051 GCA_965365465.1 uncultured Rhodothermaceae bacterium | reverse complement strand
AGCTGCCTTCCGGGCCGTTACGAGTTCCTGCTCGCGCAGGCGTTGCAAGGTAACGTCGTGCAGGATGCTTTGCAGCGTCACCGACGCCTCCTGTTCGGTGCGGGCGCTGAGATGGCCTTCAACGAAAAGCCGCCTGCCGTCTTTTGCAATGAACGTGGTTTCGAGGCGAACCCTGTGCTGCCCGGCAAGCGCGCGCCTGACCGCCGCTGCGTACGCCTCCCGGCATTCCGGGGCAATGATCTGCTCCAGGTTGAGGTCTGCCAGTTCCGACTTCGTGAAGCCGAGCGTATCCTGCCAGGCCTGGTTGACGAAAAGGATCTCTCCGTCTGCGGAAACGCTCTGGATCAGATCGCTCGTGCCGTTGAAAAGGCTCTGGTAGCGCTCTTCCCGCTGCCGGACCTGCTGCTTTTCGGCTTCCAGCCCGGCGAAAAGTTCGTGCGTCCGGTCCAGCAGCAGCCCGAAGGCATGGGCCAGCACGGAGATCTCGCTGCCGGAGCGCGCGCTGATGGCGCGCAGCCGCCCCCTGATCGTTTCCCGGAAGCCCTGCGATCGGATCTCGTCCGCAAAGCTGGCGCCGGTAACCCGCTCCATGACCCCGGTGAGCGATGCCAGCGGCTCCGAAAGGAGGTGCGCGGCGCGATAGGCCACCGCAAGGAAGATCAAACCGAGCGCCAGGCCCAGCGCCAGCGAAGTGAACAGCGTTTTCAGAACAGCCCCGCGCACCGCCTGCAACGGCATATCGGCTGCCACGACAAAGGTGCGTCCGGAAGGCGTCTGGAGCGGGATGAACACCGAGCGAAAAGCCCCCCACTGGTCCTCGTACTGGTCAAAGGTTATGCTTCCATGCTCAAAGGCTTCCAGGAGCCGGGCGCTGGCATCCGGATAGGGCTCCAGAAACTCAGCCGGATCGCCATCGAGGACATTCTGCTCGGTCTCATTGCTGACAATCGAAAATACGGAGTCGTTCGACCGGATCATGCTGTAGGCATAGACGACCCCGGTTCGCTCCGCGAAGGTGTTGAGTTGCTCGACGGTTTGCCGGAACTGCGCTTCCGGGAACGTGCCCGGCTCGGCGTGGGCGTCATGAAAAGCGCCGTCGTAGAGCGCCGCCACGGCCCAGGCCGCCGTCACGAGCCGCGCGTCGATCTCGTCCAGCGCGGCCTGCTTGCGATTATAATAGGAAAGGATGGTAAAGGCCGCCGTGATCGAAACGACCAGCAGCAGGCAAAGCTGGATCACCCGTGAGCGGATCGTCCAGCGTTTGCCGGGCGGCGAGGGCAGAGGGGCAGGCGTATGCATAGGTCATGCCGGCAATCATCGGCCCAACTGGAGGCCGAAAACCAGAAGGTTGCCCGCCTCGCCGGTGCTGGCGAAGCTGCGCACGTAAACCAGCCGGGGCGCGAACGTAAAGGCGCCGAACGTCCACGCATCCGTGAGCGCGAGATCGAGGTGACTCCAGCCGGGTTCGGCGCCGTACTGGCCGCCGTTGTAGCCGAGGGTGGCGCTTGCCGTGAGCGTATGGCGGCGGCGCTCCAGTTCGTGTCCGATGCCCAGCGCAATATAGGAGCCGTTGCCCAGGTGCGGGTCATAGTACAGCGCCGCCTGCGGTCGCAGCGGCAGCGCCGGAGCCAGACCCGCAAAGAACTCCGGCGTGCTGTGCCACCGCAGCGAAAAGGTTTTCTGGTTGGGGTAAACGTAAACGCCCACCCCCAGGCTCAACCCCAGCGGTCCCGGCGCGTAACTGAGCGTCAGGTCGAGTTCGTCGGCGATGCGAAAAGCAGGCCGGTCGATCAGCGCGGCTGATCCCCATGCTTCGAGGGCGAGCCGCTCGCCGAACCAGCTCATCCCGATGGCGGGTTGCAGGCTCGGCCCATCGACAACACGATAGCCCCGATCGCTGTAGTGGGAAACGAAGTCGAGTGAGGTCCAGGTTATTTCCTGGGCCTGCGCGGAGGCCGCCCCCGTCAGAGACAGCGCCCCCAGTAAAAGGATGAAAAAGGAACGCTTCATCTCTATGCCATTCGCGCTTCGATAAGCAGGTAGGTTGGAAATTGGGTTGCTGCCCGCCGCTCTGAAACCGAAGGCTTCAGAGACAGCCACTTTCACACCTATTATCGGGTATCCCGCCGCGTAACTTAAACGCAAATTTACGCACCTGAATATGTTATATATCCCTTCTAGACTTGCACTGTTTCTTCGACCTTCTGTTCGGCGTGCATTCGCAATCGGAAATACGTCTTTAATGCTGTTTAGAGGCGTTTTGAAACTGCTTGAGTAGTCAAAAATACTTAAAGACCCTTTCTCACCGCATAATTTGCAATCTCACTTAAGGGAATATATACGATATAACAAGACATTATATCACAATCGTTTCCCCTAAAACCAAATCTTCTTTTCTAGTCATTTGTTGCTGTAAAAACGGATTTATTTTCACACGAATGGTTTAACTTTCGCAGCGTTTGTGTCGATATAGACAGGGCAATCTTGAATGGGTTTTGGCCCCTGTCATCTCCAACATTCCCCTTTCTCCCATGTTTGACCTGCGACGCTCACGCATCTTCATCGGTTTAAGCCTGCGGCGAAAAATCCTGCTTCTTACGTTGATCCCCAATGCGCTTATCATCATGGCCTTCACCGGAATCATGTCCTGGCAGAGCCGACATCAGACCCTTCAACAGATCGACGCGAAGCTTTTCGACGCTGCCTATGGGCTGGCTGCGATGTACGGCGATGATTTCCACGACGCAATCTCCGGCCCGGAAAGCGTTTCTTCCCAGGCTTACGAACAGGGCGTCTATCATCTGAGCGCCTATACCGACCACATCGGCGTGCTTTATGTGTATAGCATGGTCATGTCGGGAGACTCAGTCTTCTTTGCGACCACGAATGCAACGCCGGAGGAGCGCGCCTCCGGCAACCTGGAGAGTTTTTACCAGTACTATGATGAGGCTTCCCCCGGACTGAAGCAGGTCTTTCAAAATGGCCGGGTTGCCTTTGAAGAGTATGAGGACCACTGGGGGCATGTACGCTCGGTGTTCGTGCCGTTCACCACGGCAAGCGGACGCAGGTATGTCGTAGGGGCCGACGTATCGATGTCCTCTCTTCAGACAGCGCGCCTCCGGTCCTTGCTCTTTTCGTTACTGTTGGGTTTTGTGCTCTTCGCAATCTTTTCCCTTGTAACCTGGCTGCTGGCTGCGCGGCTTTCCGAGCCGGTCGTCAGGCTCAAGGAGATCGTCGCTCATCTGTCCCACACCGGATTCGAATACGGCGACGGAGAGGTTCACAGACGGATCGAAGCTGTAGCAACAGGCAGCCGGGATGAAATCTCGCTGCTCGCAGGCCATTTCGGGCATTTGCTGATCAAACTCAGGGAACTCATGGACAGCCTGCGCCAGGAAAAGTCCGATGTGGAGGAGAAGGTCCGGAGCGCTACGCAGGAGATCGAACGGCAGAAGCAATACCTCACTCTTAACGTAGATAGGATCGTTGACGAGATGGATCGCTTTGCCGACGGAGAACTCGACGTGCATCTGGCCGTCCAGCGCGAAGACGATATTGGCCGGCTTTGCGAAGGTTTCAACCGGGCCGCCGGGAACATGAGACTTCTCGTCAGCAGGCTGCAAAAGGCCGTCGAGGCTACCGCTGATGCCTCGGTCCAGATTGGAAACCGTTCGGCAAGCATGGCACGTTCGGCGCAGAAACAAGCTATACAGGCTGCCGAAATGGCCGATGCCGTGGAAGCGATGGTCCTCAGCGTGGTCGGAAATGCTCATCACGCTGCGCGTGCGGCGGAGACTGCGGAGAAAAGTGGTGCATCGGCCCGGCAGGGTGGAACAATCGTAATACAGACCGTGGAGAAAATCCGGTCCATCACCGATGTGGTGAAGCAGTCGGCCTTGACGGTCGAGGGCCTCGGCAGCACCAGTGAGCAAATCGGAGAGATCGTCTCAGTAATCAGGGAAATTGCAGACCAGACCAACCTCCTGGCTTTGAACGCGGCCATCGAGGCGGCCCGCGTCGGCGAGCAGGGACGGGGCTTCTCCGTCGTTGC
>CBDUBU010000350.1:0-4052 GCA_965365465.1 uncultured Rhodothermaceae bacterium | reverse complement strand
AGTGCGCTTCGCCGACCCGGTACACCGTCCAGGGGTCGCGCGCGCGGTCCAGGTTGAGCCGTTGGGCCAGGCTGATGACTTCGCGGTGCTTGCCTTCGAGAAACCAGAGCCGGATCAGCGAGGGGGCAAGTTGCTCGTCGGCGGCTTCCCGGCGGGCCAGTTCCAGGTACACGGCAGCGGAGTCGAGAAAGCGGGGCTGGTGGTTGAACTGCTCATAGTACGTCAGGTACCCATCAGCCATGTCACGCGCCGTGGGTGCTTCCACGATCAGGCTGGCCAGGCGAATGAAGTCTTTCTGCGCCGCCACTTCCGCCGGGGAGAGCCGATTGTCGCTGCGGGTTTTTTCCGGGATGCGGATATAATGGTCGGCGACCATCGTATGCCGGACATCCTCCAGGGGCGTCGTCGGCATATGGCAGGTAATGCAGTTGTCACCGCCGGCGGCCCGGGCGGCTTCGTCCAGCGCGCACAGGTTGTCATGCTGCGGCGTATGGCAACTCTGGCAGTCGCTGATGTATTTCTCGGTCGTGATGGCCTCGGCGCCGAGGTGGGGGTTGTGGCACGTAACGCAGGTCAGCGGCGCGAAGGGCGAGCCTTCGCGGTGGGTCTCTTTGAAGCAGGGACTCATCATCAGCCGATCCGGGTGCGATTCGAGGATGAACGAGGAAAGGCTATCGGTGAACCGGGCTTCAAAGACGTTGAGCACCTCTTCCAACCGGTTGCCGGGCCGGAAGTCGAGAAACGTCATGCTGTCCCGCAGGGCGGTGCGCCCCTGCATGTGGCACCGGCGGCACACGTCGAACTGCAAGTCGGCAGGCAGCTTGCGCGGGTTGACGATGGTAGGATCTGCTTCTTTCGTGATATCGACCACCTGGCCCTGTTGCATCGCTGCAACGTGCAGGGCGCCGGGGCCGTGGCACTGCTCGCAGTCGATGCCGTGCGGCACCCGCGCGTAACGGTTGCCGGAGCCTTCGATGTAGCCCGGACGCGCATTGTGGCAGGTGATGCATTCGAGCTGGATGGGACGGTCGAACCGGGAGTTGACACCCTCGTGGAACCCCGGCGGCTGGTCCCACACGCCCTGCTGGGCGTACCAGGTGAGCGGGACCTGATACAGATAGCCGTTTTCCTCCCAGATGTGCGAGTTCGTATGCCGCCCGGACCCAACGATATAGTCTATCTGCTCCACACGCTGGAATACGGTATCCTTGCCGTCCAGCCGGTACTCCTTCACGTACAGATCCTGACCCCGGTGAAAAGGGAGGTAGTACAGATCCTTGCTGGGGTCGTAGACGGGCCGGATGCCTTCCCAGCGGGCGTCGCTGTTCTCCAGGGTAGCGGCGCGGAAGGAACGGCCCATGCCGGTCGTCATGTACGTTTCGTACTGGGCAAGGTGGCACGAGCGGCACGCTTCCATGCCCACGTAAGCTACGCTGGTATCCGCGTTCAGATAGGCCGCCGCCGTCGGCGCAGTCCTGTCGCTGCGCTTCTGCGAGCAGGCGGAAGTCAGGAACACGGCAAGCAGAAGGAGGGCAACCAGGGCGCAGCGCTTCACGAGGACGAAGTGTAAAAACAGACAACCTGAGTGGTTTTCGAAGGAGATCGCATGAGTCGCTGGTTCAAAAACCGATGCGCACCGGCAAGTTCCCGGAGAGTCGCGCAGGTTTTTTCCGTCAGCGATAGTCCTCGATGCGCAGGATGCTGTCGCACGCGGCGGCTTCACGCGCGTCGTTGGTGGCGATCACGAGCAGGCCCCGCGCGGCGCAGTGCGCTTCAACGGTGCGGCGAACCATGTCCAGGCCCTCGGCATCCAGATTGGAGGAGGGTTCGTCCAGTAGCAACAGCGGCGGTTCGGTGAGCAGCGCCGCTGCAAACCGGATGCGCTGCTTCATGCCGGAGGAGTAGTTTCCAACAGGGTCGTCGGCGCGGTGGATGAGATCGGTCTGTTCCAGCACGTCCGCGATGCGCCGCCGGGCGTTCGGCAGCCGCCGGGCGCGGGCGATGAACGAAAGGTTTTCCTGCGCTGAAAACCCGTCGTATACATTCAGGTAGGGCGCTACAAAACCGGCCTGCAACGGACGGTCTTCGTCCGAAACGGTTGTTCCTTCCACGTGCAGGCGCGTCTGCCCGGCGGATGCCGTCAGCACACCGGCCAGAATACGCAGCAGCGTCGATTTGCCGGACCCGTTGGCCCCTGTCACCGCCAGCGAACTTCCTCCTTCCAGCGCAAAAGACAAGCGGCGAAAAAGCAAGCGCCTGATAAAATGTTTGCCCAGATTTTCCGCTATAAGTTGCGGCATGGAAGCAGTGCGAAAAAGTTACAAATATGGAAGCGCTTTACACTCTCCCAGGTGACAGAAGTGTTGCAAGCCCCGCTCCAATCTACTTGATTGTCGCACAGGAGCGCAATATTTTTCCACCTTGCCTGTGGAATCCACTTCGGGAGACGATTCCTGCAAGGGTAAATCTTCCGAGATGTACAGGGACGCTACAGGCGCTTTTTTGTGATGAAAGAGATTTCTGAGATGGAGAGAAAATCAATATCAATAAAAAGGGTTAAAACGAACATGACGATACGTAATGCAACAGGAATCCTGCTGCTGGCCGGCAGTATGGTTATTGCCGGCTGTGCGGGCAATAACGAGGGCGAAAACCTCGGTGCAGATACCACGGCAATTGACATGGAGCCGATGGAAGAGGTGACGGCGACTGTCAACCTGGAGCCTACGGAAGGCAACGACGTGCGCGGTATGCTTACGATCACCTCTATGGAGGGCGGCGTGCATGTGACCGGTACGATTTCGGGGCTGACCGAAGGGGAACACGGCATCCACGTTCACGAGAACGGCGATTGCAGTGCTCCGGATGCCAGTTCGGCGGGCGGGCATTTTGCGCCCGAAGGAAGCCCCCACGGCGCGCCTACCGACCCGAGCGACCAGCGCCACACAGGCGACTGGGGCAACATCCAGGCGGATGCCTCCGGCACGGTCAATGTCGACCTTATGGACATGGTGGCCTCGCTTGAGGGTCCTAATTCCATCGCAGGGAAGGCCGTCGTCGTACATTCGGGACGGGACGATCTGGAAACGCAACCTTCCGGGGATTCGGGCAGCCGGGTTGCCTGCGGTGTCATTATGGGCGGCGGCATGAATGACGGCGCTGTCATGGATACCATGCAAAACATGTAAACACAGATAGATCTCCTCTTGTGAGGAGGTTGTTGCGCCCGGGAACGCGCCCGGCGTGCGCCGCGTTAGGCCGCACGCCGGGCGCGTTTTCTTTCCGGCTCTTTCTGTATCCTTTTAATCGCTTCGCAACATGCGCCGGATCTTATTCACAGGGTTATCGGCTGCGCTGATCGCCATTCTGTACGTGTGGTTGCGTATGAGCGCTCCGGACGGCGGTTCGGAAAGGCTGGAAGAGGAAAAAGAAGAAAAAAAACGCCCCTCCGAATGGGGCTGGGTGCAGCGCACCTACCCGCATTTTCAGGCCGACCCGGAGGCGTATCTGCTGGCGCTGGGGCAGCTTCGGGCGCTTGAGTTCGCAGGCAAACGCGCAGCCTTCGGCGCGTGGAAGCCTGCCGGCCCGACCAACATCGGAGGCCGCATCGTAGACGTTGCCTTTAACCCGAAGCGCCCGGAAATCATTTATGCCGCTGCCGCTACCGGCGGCGTTTTCAAGTCGGTGGACGAGGGCGCGACCTGGGCGCCTGTCTTTGACGAACAGGCCGTTCTGAGCATCGGCGATCTGGCTGTGGATCCTGTCCATCCCGAAACGCTGTACGTGGGCACGGGCGAGGCAAACGGCGGGCATAACAATATGTCCGGCGGCGGCGTCTTCAAGTCGACGGATGGCGGCAGGACGTGGGCGTTTACCGGGCTTGCTGAAACAAACAACATCGGCCGCATCGTGATCGACCCTTCCAATACGCGAAAAGTGTATGTAGCGGCTCCCGGCTCCTATTTTCAGGCAGGCCCCGACCGGGGTGTTTACCGGAGCAGCGACGGAGGCGCAACCTGGGAGCAAGTGCTTTTTGTCTCCAGCACGGCGGG
>CBDUBU010000349.1:0-4097 GCA_965365465.1 uncultured Rhodothermaceae bacterium | reverse complement strand
CGGAGGCCATGCCGTGGATCCGGCGGCTGGTGCTGATAAGCCCCTCCGGTATACGTCCACAGCGAACCTGGAAATATTATTTCCGGAAGTACACTGCGTCAGCGCTGAAAGCTCCGTTTGAGGTTCTGCCTGCCTCTCTGCGATCCTTCGGACTGGATTGGCTTCGCCATTCTCTTGTGTGGCGTATGCTGGGATCATCAGACTACCGGCGCCTTGAAGGCGTCATGCGAGAGACCTTTGTCCGCACCGTCAACTGCTATGTGGACGATCGTGTACACCTGATTCAGGCGCCGACCCTGCTGGTCTGGGGAGACCGGGATGAGGCCGTATCGCGGCGGCAGATGTCGGTTCTTGAAAAAGAAATACCGGACGCAGGCCTCGTCGTACTGGAACAGGCAGGTCACTATGGCTACCTTGACGACCCCGTCACTTTCACGGCCGCTGCCCGGTATTTCCTGGAGCACACCGGCGGGGAACGACAGCCTGTAGCGGAAAGGCACGCGGAGGCCCGCTAGCTCTGCGCTATGAATAAGGTATCTTGTCATCTTCAGCCTGAAGTGATGCCCCTTCGCGCGTACCAACAATGATTTTCGTCTATTTCTTCGCCCTGATCGCTACGCTGTTTGCCGGCTGGCGGGCGTGGCGGCGCCTACGGGTCTTTCTTCATGTCTTTCAACTGGAAGGCTACAAAACCAATGAATTCTCGCACTGGCTGCGGCAGCGTGCGGGGCAGGTTGTTTTCCGCCTGTCGCACAAGATTGCGGCGGTTGTGCTTATTCTCGCCTTTACTGGTTTCTACTACGGCTCGCCTTTCTGGACTGCGCTGGCCGTTCTTCCCGCATGGGCCGTTGCGTTCGCTTCATCGCGGTTGTACCGAAGCGAACGGCAGAAAAAGCCGCTGAAATACACGCCGCGCATGAAGCGCCTCCTTGCCGCTGCCGGGACTGTAGCGGCGCTGCCAGTCGTAGGAGGCGCTCTGCTCGGCCTGGCTTCCGACGGGCTGGAGGGCTTTTTCTGGTATCTGCTCGGTTTCTTTGTCTCCGACCTGGGTATGCCGCTCTGGGTGCTGACGACTGCCCTGCTCATGAAGCCAGTGGAAGCCTCGGTGCAGGAACGATTCAAGAAGCAGGCGCGGCGTGTGCTCCAGTCGCGTCCAGGACTGACGGTGATCGGCATTACGGGTTCGTACGGAAAGACGAGCGTTAAATTCATCATCGCCGAAATCCTGAAACAGCGGTACAACGTGCTGGCGACGCCCGGCTCGTATAACACACCTATGGGCATCTGCCTCGTGGTCAACGAGAAGCTTCGCCCGGAGCATCAGGTGCTGGTGCTCGAAATGGGAATGCGCTATCCGGGCGACATCCGCGAACTGTGCGAGATCGCTCGCCCGGATATCAGCGTCATTACAACGGTCGGCGTGGCTCACCTCGAAACGATGGGATCGGTGGAGCGGATTGCACGCGAGAAATCGAGTTTGCTGGAGCACATGAAACCGGGCGGCCCTGCCATTCTGAACATGGACAATCCGCACGTTGCAGCAATGGCCGAAAAAGTCTCGGGCCGCGTATGGCGGGTTTCAGTAGAAGGCAAGCTAGCCGACATCACGGCGCAAGACATCCGGTATGACGCGAGTGGAGCCTCGTTTACCGTACACGACGACGCCGGACAATCCTGTGTGTTCAGGACAAAGTTGCTTGGCGCGCACAACATCCTGAACATTCTGCTGGGTATTGCCGTCGGGCGGGAGATGGGCCTGCGGCTGCGCCAGATGGCGGCGGCGGTCGCTCGCGTCGAGCCGGTCGAGCACCGGCTTCAACTTCGCAGGGAAGGGCCTGTTACCATCATCGATGACGCCTTTAACTCAAACCCGGTAGGCGCCCGGAACGCAGTCGAGATTCTCGGTTCGTTCCGGGAAGGACGGCGCATCATCGTAACGCCGGGCATGGTCGAACTCGGCGAGCGGCAATGGGAGGAAAACCGGACGTTGGGAGAGCACATTGCCCGTCATGCCGATCTGGCGCTGCTGATCGGTGAAAAACAGACGCAGCCCATCCAGGAAGGACTTCGCGCTCAGGGCTTTTCGGAGGACAAACTGCGGGTCTTCGCTTCTCTTTTCGACGCGCAGGATTTTCTCAAATCGAACCTGCGCCCCGGCGACACTGTGTTGTACGAAAACGATCTACCGGACCAGTACTCCGAATAAGCAGGCATGGCTGCATTATCGCTTGACATTGAAGCGGCGCTGTGGGCGCAGGATTTCCGGCAGGTAGCCGGAGTGGACGAGGCAGGCCGGGGGTGCCTGGCCGGGCCGGTCGTAGCCGCTGCCGTGATACTGCCGCCGGGTATGACCGTTCCGGGTGTAAACGACAGCAAGAAGCTTTCCGCCGGGAAACGCGATGAAGCAGCGGCGCGCATCAAGGCGTGTGCGGCAGCCACAGGAACGGGAATCTGTTCGCCTCAGGAAATCGACAAACTCAACATTCTGTGGGCGGCTATGGAAGCGATGCGCCGCGCGGTCATTAACCTCACTTTGTCGCCCGACTTTCTGTTGATCGACGGCCCTTGCTGTTTTCCCGACTCACCCTGGCCCTTTCGCACCATAATCAAAGGTGACAGCCTGTGCCAGAGCATTGCGGCGGCCTCCATCATTGCCAAGACCACACGCGACCGCCTCATGCAGCAACTCCATGAAACCTATCCGGAGTACGGATGGAGTCGCAACTTCGGCTACCCGACCCGCGCCCATTATGAAGCCCTGGAAAAGCACGGCCCTACTCCCTTCCACCGAAAATCGTTCCGGCTCCTCTCGCGGTAAAGTCCTGCCCTCAACGCGCCGGCTGCCGCTGCAACTGTTGCAGGACGGATTGTGTCGTTTCTTCTACGCTGCCGCCCCCGATTTGCACGATCAGGTGGGCGCGGGTATAGAATGGATCGCGCAGGGCGAGCATGGCTTCCACTTTACGTCGTAACTCCGGCGCGTCCAGCTTTTCTCCTCCGGCGCCCCGCAGCAAAGGGCGTTCTGAACTGCTGCGCAGCAGCCGGGCCATCAGTTCATCCATTTCCACCCTGAGATAGATGACGCATCCGGCAGACTTTGCAAATACCAGATTATCCTCTATGGTCAGCGCGCCTCCTCCCAGCGAGACCACGATATCTTCCTGAGAATGTGTCTCGCGCAAGAGCCGGGCCTCCAGGCGCCGAAAGGCAGCTTCGCCCTGCTGCGCGAAAATATCCTGAACAGGCTTTCCGGCCTGCCGTTCAATCTCCTCATCGAGATCGAGGAATTGATACCCCAAAGCCTCCGCGACTTTCGGCCCGATGGTAGACTTTCCACTCGCCATAAAACCTGTCAGGTAAATGCGCGTTGGATCCATGCCTGTTACACGTTTGACCAATACCTGATTATTAGCTCTGTTATGCCCACCTACCGGATGCTGGTCGAATACGACGGGTCCGATCTGAATGGATGGCAGATCCAGCCGGATCGTCCTACGGTGCAGGAAGCGCTGGAAGATGCTCTGGAAGTGGTCCTGCACACGCGCCCTGCCGTGGTAGGTTCCGGGCGTACGGATACCGGCGTCCATGCGCGGGGACAGGTGGCGCATTTCGAGACGGAGGCCTCTGTGGACGCCTTCAGGCTGGTCCGCGCCCTGAACGGGCTGCTCCCCCGTACTATCGCTGTGCTGTCGCTCGAGGAAGCGGCGCCTGGGTTCCATGCGCGGTACGACGCCCGATGGCGCAGATACTGCTACTATACGAGCATCGAACCGCGTGCGCTCGATCGGGGGGCGAGAGCCTTTGTCCGACCGGCTCCTGACTTCGAAACCATGAACGCAAGCGCCCGAACCCTTCTGGGAACGCATGATTTCAGCGCCTTCTGCCGGACGCGCTCAGAGACGATAAACCGGACGTGTACGGTTCGCCGCGCTCTCTGGCTTCCTGAAAGCCGCACGGGAGACTGGCGGTTTGAGATTGTGGCGGATCGTTTCCTGCATGGCATGGTCCGAGCCATTGTGGGCGCCTTGCTCGAAATAGGCCGGGGCAAACGTCCGGCGTGCGATCTGGAACGTGTGCTGGCTTCACGGGACCGGCGA
>CBDUBU010000348.1:0-4132 GCA_965365465.1 uncultured Rhodothermaceae bacterium | reverse complement strand
ACAGGTTATTCCGGCAACCTGCCCGGTTTGTGACGGGCGGGTGCGTCATACGGCATTTTCAGAGAGCCTTCCGGGTCAACGGCTGTTCAGGAATGCAGCGGTGATTCTTTCAACCCGGAGCCGATTGACTGGACTTGCGTTCCACAGGTAAAGTGTAAACATAGGGTTACAGTTAAAGGAAAAATTTGTAGTATAGGTACAGTATACGTCTGTCAGCGCCAGCCAGATAAAAGAGAGAAATCCCATGAAAACAATTCGTGAATGTTGCCTGGCGGGTGTTTTCGTCTTCTGTATCGGTTCAAGCATGGCGCCGGGGCAGATCCGGGCGCAAGAACGGCCCGCAACCGCCGAGCAACTCGCGGCGGCGGGAGATCAGCTTCTAGCGAAGGGAAATCCGGCAGAAGCAATAAAGGCATACGAGCAGGCAGTCAAACTCAACGACCGCTTCATAGCGGCGTATCTCGGACTAGCAAAAGCAGAACTGGAGCAGGAAAGGTGGCATGAGGCGGGAAACTGGCTGGATAAGGTTCTTGCGCTTGATCCGGAGAACATAGATGCTCGTTACTACAGGGGAATTCAATATAGAGAGCTTGCCAAGTTCCGGATGCTGAATCAGGCGAGTCACTGGCATGGGGCCGAGCGGGATTTCGAATGGGTGATAGCGCGTGATTCTCTTCACAGGGATGTTTTGTACCAGTACGCACTGCTCAGGCGATATCACGAAGCCTATGCGGACGCGCTTGAACTGGCCCACGCACAGATCCGTTTGAAACCTGAACTGGCAGAGCCGCAGCACCGGATTTTCAGGCTGTACCGCTATTTCATTGATTCTGCCGACCCGGAAGAAGCCCGAACATGGCTGGACGATCACCCCTCAGACTACAGCGATTATTTCAAGGGCATTCTGTTGCAGAAAGCAGGAAAGCTGGACGAAGCCGATGCCGCTTTTGCGCGTATGCTCAGCCGTTCCCTGACCATCCCGGTGCAGCCTGTGCTGCTTGCCCGCGCCCGCGCCGCTTACGCGCAGGGAAATCCGGACAAGGCGCAGCGGTTTGTTGAGGAAGCCGTCGAACGGATAACCTCGCCCGTCGGTGCGGCGCTGGTGTTTGAGGACATCAAATACATCATCAGCGACGATGAATTGATTGCCTATCAGAAAATCACCTCTCCCGAAGAATACAAAAGCTTTTTCGATTCCTTCTGGTCGCGCCGTGATCCGACCCCTGCCCGCAGCGAAAACGTCAGGATGACCGAGCACTATTCCCGTCTCCTCAAGGCAGAGAAGGATTATCCGTACGATGGGTTCCGCCTGTGGTACAACAACCCTGACCGGCTCGGAGAACTTGCCTTTCCTGCCTCCTACAAGCTCAATGAGGAGTTTAACGACAAGGGGTTGGTTTTCATACGGCACGGCGAACCGGACGACCGGGTTGCCTACACCGGCGGAGAGTCTGAGATTTTCCGAAGCAATGTCGGAGAGAGCGACATTTACGCATACCCCCGCGAACAGTCCTACAACCAGGACTGGAAGCCCAACGAGTCGTGGCGTTACAACAACCCGCGCATGGATTTCCACTTTGTCATCGGCGAGGGCGGCGGTGTAAACAACTGGCGGCTGGCTCCTGACGTGTTGAGCATGGGGATGCTCGAAAGCTTGGAGTACTGGGGGCCGCCATATTCCGAGATGTACCATGCGGCAACGGTCATGGAAGAAGTGCAGCAGGGAAAGATGCAGTCGGTGATTCAGGGCGAGGCGTTTTCCGTGGACGAGTCGACCGAGGCCGAGCGGATTCGCTCTGATACGGCGCGGGTAGAGATGGAAAGGTTCAATGAGAACCTTGTCGGCCGTCAGAGCCGGGGGGATTTCGACTTTGCGCAGAACCGGAAGCGGATGGTGGAGGAAAGCCGTGAAGCCGCCAAGCTGGGTCTTTCCACAGACCGGCATAGCTGGGGCGAAAAGGTTGAACCGCTGGATATGCCGCATTTCTTTGCAGCTTTTCGAGGCAAAGGCGGAGAAACGAAGGTAGAGGTTCACTACGCGCTGCCCATTGGCATGGTTACGCAAGCTGTCGGGACGAACGCTGCCTCCGTAGACATCGAAGTAGGTTATGCCGTGCATGATACTGCATGGCATACCATTACGGAAGAAGGAATGACCAAGCGCTTTCCGGCAAGCCCGGACGTGACGACGGCCGCCATTGATTTCTTTACGTTTAGCGCACCCGCCGATACGTACAACGTCTCGATTTTCAGCCATCCCGTATTGACGGATCACGTTGGCGGCTACCGTGAGGCGTACCGGGCGCCTGATCTGGGAGCAGGAAAGTTTGCGATGAGCGATCTGCTTCTCGCAGATGACATTCGCCCGGCCATTTCCCCCAGCCGGTACAATCGGCAGGACTGGCACGTTACCCCTAACCCGCTGCTGCGTTTCTCCACGAGGCAGTCCGTATTCGTTTACTACGAGATTTATGATCTGCCTGCGGATAAAGATGGTCAGACCAAATTTTCCATAGAGTATGCGCTCATCCCGGACACACCCCGGCGCAAGGTGTTCGGGCTGTTTGGCAGGGGCGATCAGGCCGCGCTTACGCTGCTTCTGGATCGGTCGGGCGCTGAGGCTTCGCCTGCGGAGTATGCGGAGATTGACGTGTCGAACGTTGACCCCGGCGAATACACCCTGGTGGTCAGGGTAACGGACCACGTCACGGAGAAGACGGTGGAGCGCTCGCGTAAACTTCAGTTGTTTGAATACAAGTGAGTTTCCGTTGCAGTCGGAGCGTGGAGGCCCGGCCCATGCAAGAAACAGGAGGCGTACAGCCATTAATCCGCGAAGATTTCGACATTTCCAGACTGGACAAACGGAAAAGGCTTTACGTAGATTAACGCAACCGCACCAGAGTGTGGCGCTTGCGCTTTTCCGGAGGGGGATCAGCTTTTATATGCGCACCCGGCAGCCGTGGGCATACAAAGGCTTGCTTTTGTCCCTGTTGGTGCTTCATTATACGCTTGGCATAAGAAGGGAGTAGCTCACGTTGCAATTCTGCCATAAAAGGACATGGTTCATGCCCGGATGTTTTTGTGGCGCAGGTAAGCGGGCGGAGTGCGACGCGACGGTCGCCTGGGAAGCCGCACTGGCGAGGCGAATGCCTGATAGAAGACGGAAGCGCTTTTGATATGCTTTCCGACCTGAACACAGATAGTCAGGGGCTGAAAATTCTTGCCTGAGCGCGTTCGTGTTTCACAAACCATCTAAACGGAGTGGGATGATATGACAGAATATCGTGTTCATGCCGGCACAGGGAAAGTCAATCCTGACCGGTTATTTCTCGGAAGCTGCATGGCGTTGATTGCAACAGCCGTAGCTTTCGCGGTGGTCGGGGCCATCATGCTTGACTTGAAGCGTGAATTCGTACTGACCAATGCGCAGGTCGGCTGGATCGGCGGCGCTGCGCTGTGGGGATTTGCGGTTTCTCAGGTGTTGTTTTCTCCGTTCAACGACACATGGGGAATGCGGGCGCTTCTTCGGATGGCTTTCGTGTCACAGCTGCTGGGCGTAACCCTGATGATTTTCGCGCCGGGTTTCTGGATGCTTTTCTTTGGCGCGTGGATCATCGCGCTGGGAAACGGCCTGGTCGAGTCAGCGTGCAACCCGCTGGTAGCTACCCTGTTTCCCCGTGATAAGACCGTCAAGCTGAACCGGTTTCACGTCTGGTTTCCGGGAGGCATCGTCATTGGCGGGCTGGCTGCTTTTCTTCTGGACTGGATGGGCATCGGGGCATGGGAATACAAACTGGCCCTGATTTACATCCCGCTCCTTATCTATGGCTTCCTGGCGCTCCGTGAAACGTTTCCGGCCACCGAAGGCGTGCAGGCCGGCATCACCATGAAGCAGATGTTCCAGGCCGTTCTTACGCCGCTGTTCTTGCTGCTGCTGTTCTGCATGGCAATTACGGCATCGACGGAGTTGGGGCCGAACCGCTGGGTGCCTGCGGTTCTGCAGGCCGGCGGCATACCGGGCATCCTGGTGCTGGTATGGATCAGTGGTTTGATGGCCGTGTTGCGGTTCAAGGCGGGGGTTGTCGTTCATCGCCTCTCGCCGCCGGGACTGCTTCTGATGTCGTCCATTCTG
>CBDUBU010000347.1:0-4145 GCA_965365465.1 uncultured Rhodothermaceae bacterium | reverse complement strand
GGCGTTCCTGCACCGGGTTGAGCTTGCCCTCGGCGTGCAGCTTCTTCATCACCCAGAGGGCAGGATAGGTGGTTTCCTTGTACCGGTTGCGTTGCAGGAAAGGGCGCTCCGGGTAGTAGTTGCGCAGGTAGCGGAAGCGCGTGGAGCGAACGGTTCGGATGCGGTCCACGGTTTCGTCGCCCCGGTCGCGGCCTGCGAAGGTGTAGCGGCGCGGCGGCGCGGCCTCCGGCCCGAGGAAAACCTGTCCCTGCATTTCCCAGGGCTTTGAGACCCCGGCTATTGCCAGGGTCGTAGCGGGCAGGTCGATGGCGCTGATGAGCTGCCCGCTCCGAGTCCCGGGCCTGTACTGTTCCGGCGCGGGCAAGCCCTCCGGCCAGTAGACGATGAGCGGGATGTGCAGGCCGCTGTCGTAGGGCCACTGCTTGCCGCGCACCATCGCGCGGCCATGATCGCCGAAAAAGAACACGATGGTGTTGGCGGCCAGGCCGTCCTTTTCCAGCAGGTCCAGGACGGCGCCCACCTTGCCGTCGAGCGCCATGACGGCGTTGAGGTACTGCGCCCAGTCCTGCCGGACGACGGGATGATCCGGGTAGTAGGGCGGGATGGCCACCTTGTCCGGATCGGCGGGGCGCTCGATGCGCTCGCGGGCGGCGTCCCACTCGCGGCCCCGGTGGGTTTCCGGGAAGTTGACCTGCGCGTAGAAGGGCTGGCGCGTTTTCAGGCGCTCCCACTGTTCGGTGTCGAACGGCTCGCCCAGGTAGGCAAAGTTCCAGTCCGTTTTGCCGGTTCCCTTGAAGTCGATCCCGTCGGGGAAGTCGCGGATGTTGCCGGTGAAATAGCCTGCGTGGCGCAGCCAGTCGGAAATGACCCGCACGTCGTCGGGCAGCAGGAAAGGATAGGCCGAGCCGTCGCCGGGGCGGTGGGAGCGGTGGTTGTGGGCGCCGATGGTGGTCTGGTACATCCCGGTGTTGAAGGCGCTGCGGCTGGGCGAGCAGACCGGGGCTGTGGTGCAGGCGCTGGTAAAAAGCATCCCCCGTGCGGCCAGCCGGTCCAGGTTCGGCGTGCGCGCCTCCGGAGTTCCGTAGACGCCGAGTTCCGGCCCCATGTCTTCCGCGATGAGCCACAGGATGTTGGGCCGGTCCTGCGCCGCCGCGCCTGCCGGGGGCAGGAGGCCCGTTGCCAGGGCGGAGCAGACAAGAAACAGGAGCAGGCGGCTCGTTTTCATCGGATCAGGGGTTTCCGGGCCGTTCGGTGCGGTTCCAGTAAATGACGAGGTTGTTCGTAGCACGGCCCGAAGCAACGAGGTCCAGCCGCCCGTCGCCATCGAGGTCAGCCGCGAGAAGGTCTTCCGTCGCCATCGTATCCTCATCGATGACATACCGCGCCCAGGGCGCTTCCGGGGCGCCGGTAGGGACGAACAGCCGGATGCCTGTCTTTCCTTCCGCATCGGGCCGCCGCCAGCCGGCCACGATCTGGTCATGGCCCAGGCCGAGGAGGTCGGCGGCAGCCAGGGCGTGGCCCTCGGCAAACGAATCATCCAGCAGCGCCCGCTTCGGAGCGGGTCCGAGGGAATACACGGCCACCTGGTTGCCGTGCATCGGTTCGATGGCGGCAAGGAACGCCGGGCGCCCTCCGGCCCTGCCGACGCGAACCTCGCCGACGCCGCCCTCCATACCGGGCAAGGGTTGGACGCGCGGCGCCTGCCATTGTCCCTCCCGGTAGGCAATGACATGCACCCCTTCGCGCCCGCCCAGGTAGACCCGGCTTTCTCCGGGCAGATCGCCTGCCGAAACGTCGAAGTTGTGGGTCAGGTGCAAGACGCTGTCGAGCACGAGGGTCTGCCACGGATCGCGCGGGTTCTCCGGCATCGTGTAGGCGAGCACCCTGACGCCGGCCCCCGCGCCCTGCTGGTTGCCCACGCCATGAAGCGGGACCACGACCAGGCTGTAGGCATCGCCGGTGCGAACCCAGCGCATACGGTGAACCGTCGGCTCGTGATGCAAACGTATCGGCTCCCAGGGCTGCGTCGGGTCGGCGGGGCGGATGAGGTAATGCACGGACCCGGACTGCGTGGCGTCCGTTGTTTCGCCCGGATTCCATTGCGCCCCGACCGCGACCTCCACGCGCCCGTCGCCGTCGATGTCTTCCGCAGCAATGGCTACGTTGTCGTGCTCGGTGAGGTTATCGGCCATGACGAACCGTTTCCAGTCGCCGTTGCGATACCATACGAACTGCTTCTTGTCGGCCAGCAGGAGGTCGGGCCTGCCGTCGCCGTCGACATCCCCGACGGCAACGCCGTAGCCGATGGCGACATCGTCATCCACGACCTGTTTTTCGAAGCGCGGGGTGGGTTGCCGGCCCCAGGCAGCCGGGGCGCACAGCAGCAGCAGCAGGACCGTAAACAGCGCGGAAGAAATGAGCATGTTTGTCCTCGTACCGGTTTATGAGCCTCTCCGGTAATGTAAAAACCGCGCAGCTTGCATGGGCGCAAATTTTTGCGTGCTCCGGGCAGGCCCGGAGCGCCGGAGGCCGCTGCGCCCCGTGTCCGTGGTTAAAGACTGCCGGAAGTTCGGATCGCCGGAGGCCGTGTCATGCGGAAGGCGCTTTTCCGTAGCCTTGCGGCTCAGGCAGGCGGCCTTGCACGCCGAGAAACCACCGGATGCATTTGTGGGCCACGTCGACAGGCTCGCAGAACATCATGGGGCAGGCCCCCGCGATCACGGACAGGCCGAGTTCGTTTCCCAGCCGCACCGCCTCGCCATCGACGCTGCCCTGCCCGAAGGAGCGGTGCATCCAGACCTGCCGGATGCCGAGGGCGGCGCAGTCGCGCACCAGGGCGGCGGCGGCTTCCGGCGGCGCCCCGATAACGACGGCCTCGACGCCGCCCGGTATGGAGGCCAGGTCGGCGTAACAGGGGTCCCCTTCCACTTCTTCGGCGTTGGGGTTGACGGCAAAGACCTCGTAGCCCGCGCTGCGGAGTTTCTTGTAGATGGCGTTGGCGGCGGTGTCGCCCCGGCGGGAGACGCCGGCTATGGCGATGCGCTTGCGGGAAAGGAAGTCCCGCGCTGCATTCTGGAGTGCAGACATGATTTTCTCCGTCTGGTTGGACAGGCCGGCCTCTCTTGTAACATGCGCAGTTTTTTCGTCTTCGACTGTGAACTTGTCTCTAATCCGGGGGCGGAAGGAGGGGAAAAGATCAGGGCCCCAGCAGGCGCTCGTCGGCCTGCCAGCCGGCGGGGCGCACGGGGATCTGCATGGCCCCCTGCGCCTCCATCTCCTCGAAAAGCCGCCTGCGCATCTCGTTGCGGCGTTCCAGGTGCTCCGGCGCTTCCGCCAGGTTATAGCGCTCGTCGGGGTCGGTCTGCAAGTCGTACAACTCATCCCGGTCCCAGACGCCGTGGTAGTAGATGTACTTGTAGCGGTCGCCCCGGAGGGCAAAGGTGGTCGGGGTATGCGGAAAGGCAGGCTCCCAGTAGTATTCGTAGAGAAAGTCGCGGCTTGCTGCGGGGGCCGCTCCGGTGAGCGCGTCGAGGAACGAAGCGCCATCCATGTCAATCGTCGCGCTCGTCCCGGTCAGGTCGAGGATCGTCGGAGCGATGTCGATGTTCCGGATCAGCGCCTCGATCCCGGCGCCGGGGGCGATCCAGCCCGGCGCCCAGGCCAGCATCGGCACGCGGATGGAAGGCTCGTAGGCATTGCGCTT
The DNA here is from genome assembly GCA_965365465.1 of uncultured Rhodothermaceae bacterium. Lineage (GTDB taxonomy): Bacteria > Bacteroidota > Rhodothermia > Rhodothermales > DASSAV01 > CBDUBU01. Next base: position 442 of record CBDUBU010000347.1, on the reverse strand, counting down.
GTCGATCAGCCCGTGCTCTCCGAGCAGGAAGCCATTGTCCCCCATGTAGAGGACCAGCGTGCTTTCGGAAAGACCCCGCTGATCGAGGTAATCCAGCACCCGCCCGATGCTCTCGTCGAGGGCCGCCAGCGTCTCGTCATACCGGTAGTAGAAATCATCGAACTGCATCGACCCGTGGTACATGTAATCGACGCCGTGCCAGCTGTAGCGCTGCTCCCTGACCCACCGGGGTTTGGCGCGGTCGTTGCGTTCGGTGTTGGCCATCGAGGCGGGGTAGGGAATCGGCAGGCCCGCATACTTGCCGCGATGCCGCTCCGCCGGGAGAAACTCGGCGTGGACCGCCTTGTGGGAGAGGTACAGGAAAAACGGCGCGTCCGGTTGCTGCTCGCCGAGCCACGCCAGCGCGTAGTCGGTCAGGATATCGGTGGTATAGCCCTCCTGC
>CBDUBU010000346.1:0-4151 GCA_965365465.1 uncultured Rhodothermaceae bacterium | reverse complement strand
CTTCGGTGAGGCTTTCCGTGTCAGGCAGGAGGGCGACGGTCAGGCTGCGCGCCTCCCCGGCATCGAACCGGAGCGTATCGCGCCGGGTCTGATAGCCGATGAAGGATATCTGCACGCGATAGGCGCCCGGCTGAATCCGGCTGAGGAGGTAAAGCCCTTCGCGGGTCGTTACCGCGCCGTAATCCGGCGTGCTTTCCGCCGCTCCATCGAGCGCGTACAGGGCTACGGTGGCGCCTTCGAGCGGACTCCCATCGGCAGCGTCGGTGACGAACCCGCGCAGGGCGGCGGTCTGCGCCTGCACGGCGCCTGCCGGAAGCAGGCTCAGGGCGGCAAGGATGCACAGGATAAACGCGAGCCTCACCGGCCTCGGTACACGACGGGTGAACGGTCTGTCCATACGGTCTCCTGTGGTGTGATGACAGAAGCTAACGATTGGCATACAAAGTTGACTATGCATTACTTCCTTTTGAAATGCCACGTCAAAAAACGATCCGATTAACCAAGAGCGTGACACGCGGGTCCGAGAAACGCCCCTGCCCTGCATCGGACGCTTCAGCGAACCATCCCTACTACCCTGGCGATAATCCTGTACCCGGCGCCATCCCTCAACCGTAAAAACCGGCAGACGCCGGTAGGACGCGTTCGGCGAACGCGCCGCCCTCCTTGCGCTCCGCGCCCATAGGGAGCATTTGCAAGCCTCAAAACATAGATCCTTCGCAGGCTCAGGATGACACGTTGGGTAGGGATGCAGCATACCTTCTCCTTTTTGTCATGCCGTCCCCCTCGTCTCCTGCTGAACCTTCCGATGGTGTCATGCTGAACGCAGTGAAGCATCTATGCCATGTAAACGGCAGGCGCTCACGGCTTGGTCAGTGCTTACCCGCCACCATTCTCCCATTTTCCATATCAAGAACCATCGCCTTCGCGTGAGCCAATCCATGTTCAGTTGGTCCCATCGCGGGGGCAGTAGTTGACCCACAGGTAGTCGGAGAAACCGGCGGCTTCCACTACCTTAGCCGACGGACACAGGAACCGCTGAAACTTGTAGCCGGCCCCCACGAAGCCGAAGCCGTTCTCCACGTTGGTCATCACCATCGGGTCGTTCAACAACTCCGGGTCGAAAGAACCGCGGGCGGGGTCCCAGGCAGCATTCCCGACCGTACCCTCCAGGCGCACGCCGAACAAGGCGAGGCGCTGATCGGGACGCCTCCATGTAGGGCCGTAATCGCCCTCGTACAGATACTTCATCTGAGGCACGTACTCATTCAGGCAATAGGTAAGACGCCATGCTTCTCCTTCCTTTCGCGCTTTCCCTGTGTAGTCAAACCTGTACGACGAGGAAGCAGATGAAAAGGGAGTTTCTTCGTCGCGCGGATCATGGAATCGCACGTCGTAGCGCACCTCCGCCCTGACAGGATGCCCATCGCCCGTGTGCATCCACACGGTCTGGCAGAGAGAACCATCCGTCTCCGTGATCTGCATCTTCGGAGGAACCGACGCCACGACCAGACTCTTCGCGCCATCCGTCTGCCGCTCTACCTCGATCCGATACGTGCGCCCGAACCCCGGCCTGAAAACCGTCCAGAAAATGTGCGCGTACTGCCCCCGCGCATCCACCACCACCGAATCACGCCAGCGCCTCGTTTCGCCCGTTTCCAGATCGGTCGAGCGCACCTCGGCGTCGAGCGGCTCCACTGCGCCCGGTTGCAGGAGCGGCTCCAACGGGTAGACGAGCACTGCCTGCGTGTCGGCAATCGGGTTGAGGATGCCGTAGAGGGTGAACGGGCGCTGGGTTGGCGGGGCGGTGACAACCTCCTCGCTACAGCCTGCCGTCGAGAGCGCCAGCAGCAGGAGCGCAAGCCTCGTCGTGGAGAATAAGACGCCTACGACCTCTTTCATCAGGCAAACGGCAGTTTCTCGAATGAAGTTAGAGCTAGCAAGAATCTTGTCAACGATTTAAGGGATTGTATTCATACAATCCCTTAAAGGGAAGTATTCCATAGAAATTTCTCCTCGCAAAACAGAAGCGTCTATCCGGCGCCTTGTCTGCCCCACCGGATCGTTTCTGAAGCCCCAGAAAAAGAAGCGCAAAATGCGAAAGGGAGCATCCGATTTACCCCAAGTCTTTTTGCGGTTTTTGCGGTTTTATTAGCGTTTTTTGCGGTTTTTCGCAGCGCAAAAATGCCTTTTTTGCTGCCTTCAGGGCGGTTTTGCGGTTTTTGCGGCCTAAAACAGGATTTCACACCCGACGCCGCAAATGGCGCTTTTCATCTCTTCGTCTGCCCCGGATGCTTCACCCGCTTTCGATCCCCGTGAAAACGGTCCAGTGGGTTTGATCGAAGGAATAAGGTAAGAAATGGCGACAGGGCAGAACAGGTTATTCCGGCAACCTGTCGGGGTTGCTGTCTGACAAGCCGGGGATATAGCGCCGGCGGCAGAGACCTCCCCTTGCTCCATAGATTCTTCGCGTACGCCCGGGATGATACGTCGGGATGGGCAAGGCCGGGAGGCATAGGGGCGGCTCGTCCTGTGTTACCCTCACGCGAGAGAGAACCCACAGGGGCGGGCGCCGCCCGAAACGACTACCCTCTTTCGCTCAGAAAGGTGTACAGGGGCCAGACGGTATGCATGGCTTCCAGGACGCGCCTGACCAGGTTTCCTTTCCAGTGCAGCACTTCGCTCCGAGCGAAGTTCGTGCGAAACCACAGCCCGTCGGCCCGGAACAGATCATCCGGAAGATGCACCGCCGGTTGCCAGGCAAAGGTTTGCTTTGATCCCTTGTAGTAAAAGAACTTCCACCCCTGCTTTTCGACCAGGGCGTTGACCAGACCGAGAAAGCGTTCAGGCTCGTTCCGGATATGCAACAGAGACTGCTTCACCAGATCCCTTGCGTAGTCGCCGACGTACAATCCGGAGGTAAACCCTTCGGGGTCGATGCTGTGGGATAGCTGGAAATCGGTCAGGCGCTTCCGTCCGGTTCGGTAGAAAGCCATCCAGAGATGGTGGTGGCAGCCGCCCGCGCCGAAGTCGTTTTTCAGCAGCCGGCTAAAGACGTTTTTCTCCGTTTCCAGGTCCAGCCGGTTCGGAAGCACCCAGTTGACCACGAGATCGTCCCGAAACCGCTTGAACGGTTCCTGCAAGTGCGTGCGGATTTCCGGTTTCTCTTTCCGGTATTGCTCGATGTGCGGATGTTCACGCAGGCGCTCCAGGAGGGCGAACGCTTCGGGAGAGAAACCCTCGAACCGGAGATCGAGCGTTTCGGGGAGATATAACGCTCCGGCATCCGGGCCGTTCGATGCCGGGAAAGGCGGTTCCAAATCAGGCATACGCGAGCAAGTGGCGCTTCAGAGACGCCAGGCCCGGCAGCAGGGAAACCACACGGGTCTCGGTCTGCCGGAGCGCGGCCAGGCGTTCCGGCTCCGGCGGCGCGAAGCCCAGCGCTTGCCCGACCGTCTCCGGAAACTTTGCCGGATGCGCCGTTGAAAGCACTATTAGCGGCGTTTTTCCGCCCTCGCTGCGACGGTAACGCCGGGCGGCTTCCAGTCCTACCGCCGTGTGTGGATCGGCCACGTACCCGGTTGTTTCGTAGACCTGACGCATACACGCGAGGGTTTCGTCATCCGTGACGCTCGCAGCCCAGATCCGGCGTTGAAGCTCGCCTTCCGGCAGCAGATGCTGCAAGCGCTCGAAGTTGCTCGGCGCCCCAACGTCCATCGCATTCGAGAGCGTTGAAAGGGACGGGCCGAAAGCAGTGCGGCGTCCTTTCAGAAAGGATGGAAAGAAATCGTTTGCGTTGTGCGCTGCAATGAAACGAGGCGCCGGAAGCCCGCTGCACGCCGCCAGCACGCCGCCGGTCAGGTTTCCCAGGTTGCCGCTCGGTACGCAGAACACCGCATCCTCGAAACCGCCTGAGCGAACCGCCCGGAAATAGTACAGCATCTGCGGCAGGAGCCGGCCAATATTGATGGAATTGGCGGAGGAAAGGGCCAGATGCGACAGGTCTGCATCCAGAAAGGCTTCCTTGACCATGCGCTGGCAGTCGTCGAAAGATCCTTCGACGGCATAAGCCTGGACGCCCGGACGCTCCGCGATAAGCTGCAACTCCTGGATGGGGCTTACCTGCCCTTTCGGATACAGCAGCACCACCTGGA
>CBDUBU010000345.1:0-4163 GCA_965365465.1 uncultured Rhodothermaceae bacterium | reverse complement strand
AAGCCGTCAGGAGCGTAATAAAACTTGTACTCCGGGTCATACTGGAGGTAGTTGCCGACATACAGATCCAGCAACCCGTCATTGTCGTAGTCCAGCCAGACGGCCCCGACGGTGTTCGCATTACCCGCTACCCCCGATTTTGCGGTGACATCCGTGAACGTGCCGTCGCCGTTGTTGTGATACAGCACATTGGCTCCGTAATTGCAGACATACAGATCCGGGAAGCCGTCGTTGTCATAGTCGGCGGCGGCGACGCCCATGCTGTAGTCCTTTTCCCCGGCTATGCCGGACTTTTCGGTAACGTCTTCAAACGCAACGCCCTCGCGGTTGCGGTAGAGCCGATCCGCAAACACGCCTTTCGGCTTCTCGCCTTCGCTCACGCCGTCGAGATAGGCGGCATTCGCCACGAAGAGATCCAGATAGCCGTCCTGGTCGAAATCAAGGAAAGCGGCTCCGCTGCCTACCGTCTCGACGATGTTGCTGAGTTCGCCATCCCCGATGGTATGGACAAAGTCGATGCCCATATACCGTGTGGCATCGACGAAATAGGCCCCTTCTTCCGAGGGGTTGGGAAGCTGCGTCCGCGCGGCAAGAGAGGCTGTCTGCTGGCGCGCGGGCTGGCACCCGACCAGAACGCACAGCATCGCCGCTGCAAGGACTGAAACGCTCCGGACATCCGCGCCGGGCTGCATGGTTGCCTTATGGATACACCTTTCAGGCTTCATCGTTGCTCCATTCAAAATGCTGCTGCAATTCCTCCTGCTCGCCGGGAAAAGTCCGCCGCCGCGTCGGCGCAAAGAAAGCGAACAGTAAAGCCTGAATCTTGCGAAAGATGACGTTTCTCAAAAGCGGGGATCCGATACCCTGCGTGTAGGGGAAAGCCTTACGCACGTAAGTCCCCTTGTAAGGCATTATTTCCAGGGCCAATATTTATGCCCTGCCCAGGAAAACCTCCCTTGCCGGAGACGATTTCGAGCGCAACAGAGCAGGACGGCCAGAGTGAGGTTTGAGGTTAAGAAAGAAAGCTGAATTCGCCGCACAGGACCCGGCGGGGGGCGACAGGTGGTTGAAAATCCTGCGCAAAAACAGTAATATGATATGTTTGAGTGAATTCTCTGGCGCCAGTGTGCCTTCGGGTCAGGTCCTTAGATACCGGAAAATCCCGCTGCGCTTGCGTGACATTCGATGCAACAGGAAGAGGAGCACTACCGGAATCCTTGTCAGAAAACCTGATTCCAGGGCGCTCTCGAGATTGTCGTTGCGTTTGGCTCATCATGACAGCACCGATTTGTTTGGTATGAGTAACCCAGCCGCAAAAGTGCCGGATTCAGATATTGTGGAGCAGGAGCAGCGCTGGATTGAGCGTATTCGTCAGGGTGACGGCGCCGCGTTCGAGGGTATGTTTCGCGCTTACTACCCCTCGCTGCGCCGATTTGCGGCCGGTTATGTTTCCTCGCCGGATCTGTCGCATGAGGTCGTACAGGACGTTTTTCTGCACATCTGGGAGAAGCACACTTCATGGCAACCAACCCGGTCGCTCCGGATGTACCTGTTTCAGGCAGTTAGAAACCAGGCGTTAAACTACCGCCGCCGGGAATCCACGCGCCGTCTCATATCTATTCCCGATTCCGACTTTCCAGATCCCGAAGCCAGCGTTAACAACTTCAACGAGGTGGACTCCTTTCAGGCAAAAGAACTTGCCGAAGCCATTCGTGATGCCGTGGAAGAGATGCCCGAACGCCGGCGCATGACTTTCCTGCTTCACCGCGCCCACGGTTTTTCTTATGCCGAGATTGCTGAAATCATGGAGGTTTCGCAGAAAACGGTAGGAAACCAGCTCACGGAAGCGCTCAAGTTTCTGCGGGAACGGCTGGCGCCAACCTTCAGATAAGCATTTTTTCGAGCGCACAATAGGGAGATCCTTTCCGGATAGTGTCTATAGAGTGCATTGGCACAATCAGGGCTTATGGATACCAAAGACGACATAAACTGGCAAAGGCTGGTAGACTATCTGGCAGGCGAGGCTCCACCGGAGGAACAACGCCTTACGGAACAATGGCTTCAGGATGCTGCAAAGCAAGACCAGGACATTGACTTTCTGCACCGGCTCTGGGATGCCTCGCAAGGTGCGCTGGCTCCCCCGGAAGCCGACGAAGAAGAAATAACAATGCGCTGGCGGCAGGTGGCCTCCAGAATCCACGCACACGATTTCTCCGGGTCTGCCGCAAGACCGGCGCAAGGGTCTCACCTTGCAGCGCTGCCACGCCCCCGTCGGACTTTTCGACAGCTTTTTCGTGTGGCGGCGGTCGTGGCGGCGCTGGCAGTTACCGCCGTGCTGCTCGCCCGATACGCAGGAGACGCCGGCAGGGAGAGCGCCGAACCTGTCATTGCCATGCAGCAGATCACAACCGAGCCGGGGCAGCGCGCCGGCATGGAACTCAGCGACGGCACCCGGATCCGGATGAATGTTGCCAGCAAGATTTCTTTTACTTCGGGGTTTGCTGCGGATAAACGTGAGGTCTATCTGGAAGGCGAGGCATTTTTTCAGGTTGCTCCTGACGCGAAGCGCCCCTTCATCATTCACGCAGGCAACGGCGTCATCCAGGTGCTGGGCACTCAGTTCGACGTGCGCGCCTACGAGGAAGAAAATGAGGTGCGCGTAGCGGTAACGGAAGGGACCGTTTCGTTCGAGGCAGCCCGATCCGCCGTAAGAGATACCGTCGTTCTCAACCGAGGCCAGCTTGGTAAATTGACGGGAGCGAAGTTGCAGGCCGTTCGGGAAGGCGTTGACCTAGACGCCTATCTGGCATGGACGGAAGGCCGCCTCGTATTCCATAACGCCCGCTTCGATGAAGTCGCCGCCGAGTTGCAGCGCTGGTACAGGGTTGATGTCAACCTGGCTGCTCCTGCCGAGCGAATCGACAAACTGAATGCCTCGTTCGGCGACGAACCCCTCAGCGAGATTTTAAACAACATAGCAGCAGCCCTGAATCTGCGTTACGAGCGAGACCGCAGGCGCGTCACATTCTACCCGTTGAACTAACTAACTCGCGGCCTGCCCTGTCGCCCCTGTAACACCCAGGGCCTATTTAACACCAAAGCACTGCACAAGCGATAACCATGACAAGGAGACCCATTACAACAGAAACCTCAACCTGCTCCGGCGCTGCCCTGCAACAACAGGATCAGGCAAACGGCGGACGCGCTGTTCCGAAAGCAACGGAAGCGCTTTTGCGCCTCCTGGCTTGCCTCCTCGGACTGCTGCTCCTGGCAGGGCCGGCAAAAGCGCAGGACGAGTTCGCAAGCCGCGCCGGCAACGCCGGTGTGGATCTATCCCACACGCGCATGGGCGCCCTCGAAAGAAACGTCGGACGCCTGAATGCCGTCATTTCGGTGGATATGCAGGACGCAACGGTGGAACAGGCTTTGAAACACATTGCCCAGTTGGGCGACCTGCACCTCACCTATGGCGCAAATGCAGTCTCGGCAGAGGACAGGGTATCCGTGACGCTGCGTGAAGTCACCGTGCTCCAGGCGCTCCATGAGATCATCCGGGACACGGACCTGAACTTGAAGATTTCTCCGAGCGGCTACCTCATCGTGGTGCGCGAGCCTAAACTGCGCGATGTCGCGTTCTCTGAGGAAACGGTAATGGCGCCTGCTTTTGCGGTTTCCGGACAAGTAACATCCACCGAAGACGGCGGCCCGCTGCCGGGCGTGAACGTGGTGGTCAAGGGCACGGCCATCGGCACGGCGACGGACCTTCAGGGACGCTACACGCTGGAAGTTCCCCTGCCGACAGATACGCTCGTGTTTTCGTTTGTTGGCTACATCACCCAGGAGGTTCCGATTCTGGGGCAGAACACCATCGACATTGCGATGGGACCTGACCTGGAGGAGCTTTCCGAGGTCGTGGTCATCGGCTATGGTGAAAAGAGCCGCGCCCTGCTTACGGAATCCATCGGCACCATCGATGCCGGCCAGATCCAGCAACTTCCGGTAACTAGCCCTGACCAGGCGTTGCAGGGGCGCGTTTCCGGCGTTCAGATCACGAGCGTGGACGGCACGCCCGGTTCGCCGGTGGCGGTTCGTATTCGCGGCGTCGGCACGGTCGGCAACACGCAGCCGCTCTTCGTGATCGACGGCGTTCCGGTCGGACGCGG
>CBDUBU010000344.1:0-4164 GCA_965365465.1 uncultured Rhodothermaceae bacterium | reverse complement strand
CATCCCTCCGGCGACGGGGTCCGCACGGCAGCTGAGTAACGACAGGCAATGGGCATTTACATAGGAACATCGGGGTGGAGTTACGATCACTGGCATGGCGTCCTGTACCCGCACGGCGTTCTTCCACGGGAGCGGCTGGATTATTACCTGCCGAGGTACCGCACCGTCGAACTGAACAGCAGCTACTACCGGTGGCCCCGCGATGCCTCCTTCACGCGCTGGAAACATCGCCTCCCGGAGGGTTTTCTTATGAGCGTAAAAGCTCCGGGTCTGCTCACTCACGTCAAGCGACTTTATGGCCCGGAGCGGTGGCTGGCTCGCATCGGCGCGGGCCTCGCACGGCTGGAAGGGCGGCGCGGCGTGCTGCTGGTCCAACTCTCGCCCCATTTTGAATACGACCATGCCAGGCTGGCGTATTTCCTCGAACAGATCCCCCACGGGTTGCCCGTCGCCTTCGAGTTTCGTCATCCCAGCTGGCATCAGGAAAGCGTGCTGGCGCTGCTGGAGCGGCATGGCGCCGCGTATTGCATCATGAGCGGCGCTTACTTGCCCTGCCTTCTCCGCGCCACCTCCTGGTTCGTCTACGCGCGCCTCCACGGCCCGGATACGCACCACCTTTACGGAGGGTCTTATTCCGATGATGACCTGCGATGGTGGGCGGATCGCATCCGGGAGTGGGAAGGCATGGGACGCGAGGTGTTCGTCTATTTCAACAACGACGGCGGCGGAAACGCCGTTCGGAATGCGGATACCCTGAAATGGCTGCTGGGCGTCTGACCGGCCCGTTCTTCATCCGGACGGAGGATACCCCTTGACATCGTTCAGCGTTGAGGCTTCGCCGGACGATCCGAGATCCTGAATCACGCTGAAGCTGCCGTCTGTTTCCAGCACCACCGCAGCCGCTTGCGAGGTAGAGCCGATGCCGTTCTCCCGGAGGGCGCCGCGAATCTCCGATTCCGTCACGCGCGCGCGGCGCATGGCCTCATGCTGGAAATCACCTTTGTAGAGCAGTAACACCGGATCGGCCTTTATAAGAGATCGCATCGTTTCGGAACGCACGGAAAGCCACGTCACGACAAACTGCAACGCCACCAGCAGAAAAAGCGCCAGCACGCCCTGCGCAAGCGTAACTCCTTTCGAGAGGATGATCGTCGCAAACGTGGACCCGATGGCGATGGTCACGACGAAATCAAATGCGTTCCACTTGGAAAGCGTGCGCTTCCCCGAAATCCGCAGCAGAAACACCAGCGCTATGTACGCCAGCGCGCCCACGAGCACCGTTCTACCCAACACACTCCAGTTATCGAAGAACATGGCAATTGCGCCCGCGTTTGTCTGTTTTCAGACTGTTTACTGGTTATTGCCGCCGCGACTGTCCCGCTCGTAGAAAGACGCGGGCAACATCTCGTTCAACTTTTCGCCGCCCACGACTCCGAAATCCAGCGTGCGAATCGGGTACGGAATGGTGATCTCGTTCTCATCAAAAGCGCGCTTGATGCGCATGATGGCATCGCTGCGAGCCGACAGGAAGTCCGTCTGCTTTCTGAAATCGACCCAGAAGCGGAGGGTGAAATCAATGGAGCTTTCGCCGAAGCTTTCATAGTATAGATCCACCGGACGATCCCTGTCGATCACGTCAAGGTCCTGCACGGCTTTAAGCGCCACCTGTTTCGCCTTTTCGAGGTCATCGCCGTACGCGACCCCGCAGGCCAGATCAACGCGCCGCTTGCCCAGGCGGCTGTAGTTTGTGATGGGGTTCTGAAAAACATCCTTGTTCGGGATAATCACGATCTGCCCCTGGAATGTTCTCAGTTCGGTCGAGCGCAGGGTAATGCGGTCGATGACGCCGAGGAAATCCTGCGTCCCCACGATGTCGCCCTCGACGAAAGGACGGCGCAGGGAAAGCAGAATGCCGGAGATGAAGTTGGCCGCGATGTCCTGAAAGGCAAAGCCAAGCGCCAGGCCGATGATGCCAACCCCGGCCAGCAGCGACGTGACGGTTTTGTCGAGGTTGAGGATGCCCAGCGCAATGAAAACGCCCGTGACCAGGATAATCAGGTACCCGATGCTGGCAATCAGCCCATTCACCTGCGTGTAATGGGAGACGCGGCGCATGACGCTGGTGAGCACTTTCCGGGCCAGCCGCGCCAGAAGCCAGAATATGAACACGACCACAACTGCTGCCGCAAAGTTGGGCAGCATCAGGATCAGTGCATCCAGCCAGCCTGTTAGCTTATCGCCAAGCGTATCGAAAGTCTCGGACAGGTCCATAAAAATCGTTTTTTGTCAGATCAGGTTGTAATGCCTCTTCATGCTATTCGCGGAAAGCAGATGGGTTTCCTCAGACGGATTCGTTGCATTTTCTGCCTTGCTTTCAAAAAGTACAGGGGCGATCCTGTAAACTGACTGGTGAGCCTGTATGTCCCCTCTCGGCCCCGCCCGACCTGATTGGACAGGGGCGCTGCGCTTTCCCAGCCTGCCGGACGGACTTGCCTCTTTACCTGACGGGTGCGCCTCTGGATGATGAGGATGTCCACTTTTTGTAAGGCCCATGCGCCGGACGGCTGCCGGGGTTGCGCCGGAAACTTGAATCCCTCAATCCGGAATATCCACGAGCGCTCCTGCGCACGGTAGTATCATTAACCTGAGTTCGAAGCTCTACACACTCAAGGCGCAGCGCCTTCCGGGATAGCCTGCGCCAGGCTTGTGACTTGCAATCTAGCCGGATTATCCGGAAGCCATACTGAAAATCGCTGCTCGGGGCCAGGAGGAGACCCGGACGGGCAGTGCCTCCCCGTGGTACACACGCTGTAGTTCGGGGAAGTCTATACAACACGGAAAAACCACTAAGTACGAGGTTACGTCTATGCACAACCCGAAGAATGAAGTCAAGAAGTTCTACAGCACACCTCGGCTCGCTACCTTTGGCGATGTCGAGAAAATCACAGCCATGAACGGCTGCGTTGCCAACGCCGACATGCCTCGCGGGCTTGACGGCACCGCGTATCCTCCCGGCGGCGACTGCGGCGTGAGCATGAGCTGAAGCATCCAGCGCCGGGGAGTGCGTAAAGCATCCCTGGCTCCCTGTTGACGTCAGAAAGCCGCAGCAGAACCGAAAGTCATCATCTCCTCCATGATGCTTGCGGATTTTTGCTGCGGCTTTTTTGATGCGCCTGAGTTTACAGATATTCCCTGAGTTGTTATCCTTTTCCATCGGTGCGCCTGCGGATCATGGATATTGCGCCGGAAACAGGAACGGCTCACGCCGGAACGTGCGGCGGTGATCTTACGGGGAGAGTTAAAATCATCCTGCATTCTTTACGTCCTTTTCCGAAAGCACAACGTTTTCTCCCTATCGCGGTTTTCGGACACAAACAATCCGGCTTTTAAAAGCTTTTTACCCGATCAACGCAGATGAGCGGACTAACGGGATTTTTTCATCTCGACGGTCACCCGGCGCAGCGCAGCATGGCGACGCGCATGGCCGCTGCGCTCGCCCACCGGGGTCCGGATGGCGCACAAGTCTACTGCGATGGTCCTGCCTGCCTGGGCCACCGGATGCTTTTCGATACCCCGGAAGCTTGCCATGACGCGCAGCCCCGCGTCCATGCATCGGGCAGACGGGTTCTCGTCGCCGATGCACGCCTGGATGACCGGGAGGCGCTCATCCGCCGTCTCGGACGCAGCCCCAGCGACCGACTTACGGACAGCGAACTTATTCTTGCTGCCTGGGAGCGATGGGGAGAGGAATGCCCCGCGCACTTGCTGGGCGACTTTGCCTTTGCCCTCTGGGATCGTGATCGTCAGGCGCTTTTCTGCGCCCGCGACCATTACGGCGTAAAACCTTTTTATTACCATTACGCGCCGGAGCATCTGTTCGCGTTTGCTTCCGAGATCAAGGCCATCTTTCAACTCCCCGGCGTCTCCCGCGAGCACGACGAGCTGCACATTGCCACCCATCTGCTTGCCCCGACACCGGATGATGCATCTGCCACGTACTACCGGCGCATCCGGAGCCTGCTGCCGGGCCACAGCCTCACGGTGGATGCTTCCGGCCTCCGGATACGGTCTTACTGGACACTCGATCCGAACCGCGCATTACGGCTTGGTTCTGATGAGGAATACGCCGAAGCCTTCCGCGAGCTTTTTACCGATGCTGTTCGA
>CBDUBU010000343.1:0-4180 GCA_965365465.1 uncultured Rhodothermaceae bacterium | reverse complement strand
ACAAGCCGCCCGCCGATGTACCCGGTGGCGCCGGTGACCAGGATGAGCGGACGGTGGTCAGGAGTCATGTTTACGGAATTCTGCTACAGGGCGCCTGTGACCCTCTTTGTTCATGCAGGCTTCTTCGGCCCGCTTCCCAGAAGCAACGCCGCGAACCCCGCCGTCGGGATCGCCAGCAGCACGAGCGCCGCCCAGAGCGCCCATGTCTGCGGTTGGTCTAACGTGTGATTCAACGCTGCCAGCAGGCTTGACAGAAAGAACGTCATATTGCCAACGACGACGGCTCTGCCATAGATCCCTCCAAGCACGGCATCCCGCGAGATCCAGTTGAGCGCAGCAAATCCGAGCAGCGCCGCGCCCAGCAGTTGTGTAAAAAAGGCGCCCTCCGGTCCCGAAGCGATCAGGCGCAGCGCCATTTCCGGCATAAACAGCAACGTCAGGCCAAGCGCCCCCTGAAACGCTGCGGTTGCAACCATGAGCAGTCGTGTCGGCATTGCGGAAAGCAAATGGCTACAGAAACGGTTGTCCTTGCGAAAAAGGAAATCAATCTGCTTTTTCAATCAGCCCTAATTTCCAGGGCAACTCCTCGTAGGCCCCCATGTGCTGGTTTCGCTCCAGCCCCTGGATCAGCCAGACAGGGTGCGCAGCATCATATTCCAGACGTTCGTTGAAGCCGCTGCGCAGCGCCTCCCCGTGAGAGACCTCTTCGGTCCAGGAGAACCACCTCTCCGACCTGCCACACCCCAGGCGCTTCCTGCGCTCGTACCGGAAGACACAGCGCCAGAGAAGCAGTGAGCACAACCAGACCGGCGGGTATCCGTATTGAAATGCTCAATGGTTACCGACCTGGCGTATAGTTTGGACGATGCGAACGAGGTTCTATACGCATCAGAACTCCGGCGCTTCCCTGAGCAGCGCACTTTCGTTCATTTTCTGCAGGAAACCCTGTACAAGGTATCTGTCCTTCTACCTGCTCACGATCACCGACCGCGCCGATTGCTGCCCGCTTCCCGTCGTGAAGCGCACAAAGTAAACGCCCCCGGCCCAGTTTGAGGTTTCCAGTCTGTACCAGTGCATGCCCGCCGCCTGCAAAGGCAGTTTCTCTACCCGGAGCCGCTGTCCGAGCGCGTTGAAAACCTCGACCGTGACAGCCTGCGCTTCAGGCAACCGGTATTCGAGCACAGCGCGGTCGCTTGTCGGGTTCGGGTGGAGGCTCTCGATGGCGAACCGTTCCGGCGTATACCTTTCCTTTTCCGCCGAGGTAGGGACGCGGCTCAGGCCATACGTTATCTCTCCGACATGGGCGTACGTGATGCGCGGCCCCCACAGGTTGCCGCCTTCGATGAGGCCAATGTCGGCGGCATAGGTTTCAAAATATTGGGCCTCCACCCCCCAGAAGTTCTTCACGGCAGGCGCTTCCACTTTCTCGCCGCCGATCTCGATTAGCTCCCCATAGCCTCCTACTGTCACGTAGGTGTCCTCCGCACCTTCCCCATAGGAAAGCGTGTCTCCGAAAGGCTCCCGGAGATCGAAGTAGGTATGACTCGAATCGCCCGTGGGCACGCCGCGCCGGAAAACCACCGTATCGGCCTCGATCTCCGGCAGAGCAACGACGGCCCCTATGCTGTCATAGCGCACGTAAAAAGCCAACTCCCTCCCTAACTTCAATCCTGTTCCTCCGTCGGAGTCATAGGTCGATTCCACCATCCGGAAATACTGCCGGTCTCCGGCAAGCGTATCTGATACGATCTCCCGGCGCATGAGGGGTTCGCCTTCCGAAATGCGGTATTCCCAGACGTTGCCCACCGCGAGGGGATAGTAACGATGCCAGTCAAGTGTGTCGGCGACGGTGGAATCCGGCCGGCTCTGCGCCTGCGCAACCACAGGCAACAGCAGCGGCAGAAGAAGTGCGATAAAGGTTTTCAAAACAGACTTCCGGAAGAACGCTTCCGCTGGTTAGAGAGGTTAGACTGCCCTGACAGGCCGGAATGTTCATCTGCATCTCAACCCCTCCCTGATCTCCCCCTGGCTTCAAAATATAGATTCCGTCCGCGCCAGAATCAACACCTTACGCCGCACCCCATGACTTGACATCCATTCGCCAGATCTCTTGGAGGGTTGCCATCCCGGCGTGATTCACTCGTCTTTCCAGAGCGCCCATCGGAACGCATCCTCTTTTGTCGCCCGGAAGATCGTCGTGTGCCGCTCATTGGGGCGAGGGTCGTAGGTCCACCTCAGGTCACTCGGAGCGTGGGTCTCCAGGATCGACGCCAGTTCGTTTGTTGCGGGCTGGATCTCCGGGGTGTTAGCCGCCGTGAGCCAGAGGGTGAGACCCATTCCTTCCAGTCCGGGGAGGCGCTCCGCAGCACGGTGGACCAGTTCGCGGTTATTCCAATACAGCGCCGGGTCCATTGCGATATACCGGTCGAACAGGCCGGGTTCGAGGAAAAACGTCTCCACGACGAAGCTCCCCGCCGCCGACTCTCCCACGATGGCCGTCTGATCCGTGACGCGGTAACGCCGCTCGATCTCCGGCATCAACTCCGTTCCGATGAACGCACGGAAGTTACTGGAGCCGCCTGCCTGGGGGGCGAGTTGCAAGTCCCGTTCAACGGTGGTGGGGCCGTTGAGGTCGCGGCGGCGCACGGTGTTCTCGATGCCGACGACGAGCACGGGCACAATGGCCCCTTCCCGGATCAGACTATCGACGGTGTTGGTGATATGCGGGAAGTCCTCTTCGATCCCGCCGTCCGGCATGTAGAGCACCGGGTAAGTCCGGTCGCCCTCTTCATAGCCGGGAGGAGTATAGACGTTGATTCGCCGGAGTTCCCCGACAGCGGCTGACTCCAGCGTGAACGTATCGTGGGGGAGGATGGGATCCTTCGGAGCGGTGTTGGCGCATCCGACAACGGCGGCCCCCATCGCGAGCGACACAGCCAGTTGTTTCAGGGTGTTATGAAGAGGCATCAACGGCAGCGGAAGAGTGAGAACGGAGCCGGGTCCGACTAACGACCTGAGGGCAATCAGCGCAGGGCTTACCCGCAGAACGCTGCAAAATAGCAATTTGCGCCAGCGATAGGAACGCCCGCCACGGAAAATGCCGACCGGCCCTGCGTCCGCGTTGATGCGCTGGTTATGCGCGCTCTTGCGTGCGATGCCAGGCTCAGATGCTCGATGCCAAGATCCACTCCCGAAGCTCATCGCTGAACTCCTCCAGGTCTGATGCTTCGACAAGGCCGTACCTGTACATCAGCGACAGATAGCACGACATCTTTGACCTGGAATGTCCGTCCAGGCAAGTAATCAAAATCCTGGCCTCGGCTTTCATCTTCTCTTTCGCGTCCCAGAATTGCTCAGTGGGTGTTCTCGTCTCGTCGGTCAGAACGGCAACGATCTCTCTATTCTTCCGACTCAGGGAGCGTTCTCGCCATTGGGGAACGCGTTTCCGGAACGTTTTCCAGTCGGACTCCAACGGCTTCTCTTGCATCAAACGCTTCGCAGTTTAGCTGAGCGCCGCGTGTTCATGCTCATAACGATTTATGCATTACCTGCGCAACGCTCGAACAAACTACGGAGCCTCCAACGGCCGCGCAACGCGAAAACGTCGCCCCGCATGGCATCGGCTTGAGCATTTTATTACGCCTTCTCAGCGTTGCATTTCCGGACAGACATACGGCGCGTCCGCTCCCTGATACTGCTCCACCACCGTGTCGCCCGCCAGCATCAGGCGCACTTGCAGTTCCTTCGGCCCGACCATCTCCAGATGCGCCTCGATCTCTGCGGTGTCCTCGCGCCACACCACGACCGAATCGGAGCGTCTCTCCCAATTCGTCAAACGGTAAGTTTCCCAGCACGAATCCATCAGCAGCGTGCCGTCTGCGAGGAAGATCCGAAGCTCTCCAGGGAGATCGTTCGTGTCGTTTTTGATCCAGACCCGATTTACCCACGGCGTCGTTTCGGAAACAGCTTCAGGATGGTTTTCGGAAATGATCGAAGCGTCATTGGTCGAGACCTGATCGGACGTGGTGCTGGCCGGCCGGCATCCGAAGGCAGCAAACAGAAACGTGAGAAGGAGGCCGTATTTCATTGTCTTGATGGCATTTCAGAAGGCATAAACCGTGAACAACCGGACACAGTACAAAGAAGTGGGCATGGAAAAGAAGATCTTCCGCTGAGAAAC
>CBDUBU010000342.1:0-4194 GCA_965365465.1 uncultured Rhodothermaceae bacterium | reverse complement strand
CACTACAGGACAAACGGTGCATAGCCGCCGGGCAAACAGCGCATACGTCTTTTTTCCCCGCAGTTTGCGCCGCGTTTCCCTGCCGTGCCTCCTTAGTCTCACAGCCGCCACAGAGGCGCCCAGCACAAAAGCGCAACTCCGGAAAACATGGTCGAGCAGGTTTTATTCCGTGAAGGGGGGGTAACGGTGACCGACAGGCGTCTGGTCGTTCCCTCACAGACGTATGCGATAAGCGGCATCACGTCGGTTCGATCAACCCGGCGCCGCCCTTCGCGGACGGGGCCTGCTGTTCTGGCGGCGCTTGCCGTTGCCGCTCTGCTTCTTGAGGGCCTTGCCATGGCGCTCTCTGCCGTGTTCATAACCGGCGCTGCGGTCTGGTGGTTTCTGGGGATGCCCTCCTACGTGCTCCACCTCAAGAGCGCCTCCGGAGAATCCGAAGCGCACGCCAGCCGGGACGGCGCCTTTATCGACCGCGTTGCCGGCGCGGTGGAAAAGGCGATTGCAGCGCGGGAAGGAGGCGCCGCAAAAGAACCGATCAGCACCCTGGAAAGCAAACCAGGATAGGCAAGACCCTTGCCGCGCCACAGGCAGAGTTGCTGTTTCATAAGGGAATCCCGGCATGACCGGGACATCATTCAAGGTTTGTGACAAAGACCATGCTTTCCTATTTCCTGCCCTCCTGCGCCTCAAGGCCCGCCAATCTCACGCGCTTCGCGGCGCTCCTGCTCGTTCCCCTGGCGCTCTCTTCATGCTCTTGCGGAAGAGGGAAAACCGGGCGCGCCGCAACCCCGTTCGCAGGTTCCGACGTGCTGGTGACCGGCCCTGACCGGCAAGCAAGCGGCGCATCCGTCGAGATCGACGTTTATCTGGACGCAACGACCTCGATGGAAGGGTACGTTGGAGCGCAGGCCGAGTATGGAGAGTTCTTGCGCTCGCTCGAAGCATCCCTTATCTCGAAATGGGGCGAATCGGATGTGCGGTTCTACAAGTTTGGCAGCCGCGTCGATTCCGTAGACCGCGCTTCCTATCTCAGCGCCCGTGATGACCTGCGGTTCTACCGGGAGCGCGGCGTCTTTGAACGCACCAACATCGACTCGGTGCTTGCCCGCACCAGTGCGGATCGCCTCTCCCTCATCATCACCGATCTGTTCCAGGACGCGGGAGATACCAATGCACTCGTTGGCAAGATCAAAAGCCGCGTCTTTGCACGCGGTCTCGCTGTGGGGGTGCTCGCCGTCGAAAGCGCGTTTGACGGGAGGGTCTACGATGCCCCCGGCGGCCCTTATCGCTATGCCTCGACGCCCGGCGACCCGTCCACCTACCGCCCGTTTTATGCCCTCGCCATCGGCGCATCCAGCCAGGTGGAACGGCTCTTCGAGACGCTTCGCGGCGCCGCCGGGGTCCGCCCGGATCGGATGGCGCTCATCTCCCCGTATATCGTGAAAGACTTCGCGCTCGAACTCAGGAAGCTGCCCGGCGATGCCTCGAAAGGGATCAACATAGCTTCCGCTGAGGGGGGGATGTACCGCTTCATCATTCGGGACGGCTACGACGGGGGCCTGCTGGAAGGCGCGCTCCAACTCACACCCGCTCCCCTGGCAGCTCAGGTCGTGCCGGATCGCGTCGAACTGACGGCCTTCCGCCGCGAGGCCGGAGCCGCCGACAGCGTGCGCACGGACGAATTCAAACTCTCCGAGGTGCAGGCCAACGGCGACGACCTCACCTTCAGGCTCGCCGTAGAGGTCGAAGCGCCGCCCGGCGACTATGACTACCTGCTGCTCTTTCAGGCCGGAGGCGTCGATGGCCTCACACCTCCCGCCTGGGTTTCCGACCTTTCCACGACGAACCCTACCTCAGATACCGATCCGAACAAGACCCTCAATCTTGACCGGCTCATGACCAGTCTCGTTCAGGCATCGGCCACCGTACAACGCCCGCTCATCGGACGGGTCGCCCTCTCCCTCACCAAAAAGTAAGAACCATGCGCTCTGCTCCGCTCAACTACCTCTTCACGCTCGGCCTGGCCGGCATCCTCTGGATCGTCTTCAGCTTCGTGCTGGGCAACTACCTCGCCGACAACGTCTCGCTCCTCCATGCCGCCATTGACGAGTTTATCGCTACCTACCGGACGGTCATCACGGCCGCTGCCGTAGCCGGCCTGCTCATCACCTTCGTGTGGTTCTTCCTCGGTTCCAGGTCTGAAGCAGCGCGAGACATGAACAGGGGCAGCCGCCTCTGGACGATGTTCGTGCTGGCCGCGTTTGTCGTGGCCGTCGTTACGACGATCGTGCTCGTCGTGCTTTTCGGGGAGGAGCAGTTCTCGCTCCTCGAATACATCGTCTTCTTCGCTGCTGCCTCGGCGCTGACGTGGGTCCTTTACTGGATTTCCTCGCTGGTCTGGACGCCGAGAGCATGGGAAAACACGATGCCCCCACGCCGCTAGTTCCAAACGTTTGCTGAACGCCCAACGCTCTCATGCCTAAAAACTACTACATAGGAATTGGCGGGACCGGCGCGCGCCTGGCCGAATCGCTGGTTCATCTCTGCGCCGCCGGTCTGGGGCCGAAAGAACTCACCCTGTTTCTGATCGACCCCGATCAGGGCAACGGCAACCTCGCGCGCACCACGAGCCTCATGCAGGCCTACCTCACGGCGCGGAAGAATTTCCTGCATCCGGCAGGAGAGGATATCGTCATCTTCCAGACAAACCTCACGCTCCCGGACCCGGCGGTCTGGCACGTTTTCGAGCGAAGGGGCGTCCGTCTGGCCGATCACATCGGGCTGCCCAACATCAAGCAGAACAACAGGCCGCTCGCCGACTTCGCGCAGGTTCTTTTCTCCGACGATGAGATGGAAACCCCGCTCGATGAAGGATTTCGGGGCCACCCGAACATCGGCGCAACGGTCATCTCGAACATTCCGACGAATACAGATCCGTGGCAGACGTTCTGGCGCGACGTGGAAGAAGCGCAGGGGCCGGGCGAGGTGCAGGTATTCATCGCCGGTTCCATTTTCGGCGGGACCGGCGCCGCAGGCATTCCCACCCTCGGCGCGCCTGAGGTGCTCAAGTTCGCGCAGCGTGCAAACCTCGGCGCCGGCAGCAAAATCAGGCTCGGCGCCGGCCTCGTTCTGCCTTACTTCACGTTCTCAGCCGGTTCATTGCCTCCCGGACAGGCGCAGATGTTCGTCACGGCCGCCGATTTCCCCATTGCCACAAGGGCCGCCCTCGACTACTATGCCGAGAAGAACCTGGCCTTTGACGATGTTTACCTGCTCGGCGATTCCCTCGGCCACAACGTAGGCGCCTTCAGCCCCGGCAACCAGAACCAGAACAACCGCCCGCATTACATCGAGCTGGCCGGCGCGCTCGCCGCCCTGGACTTCTACGAAAGCCGTCCGCAGGGCGGGCCGACCCGGTATTTCCATGCAGCCCGCCCAGGTGCCCTCCTGGGATGGGAGGACCTGCCGGTTTCCCGCGACGCCGGCGCCGTCCCCGCCAGACAGGCTCTTGTCAAGCAGCGGCTCACTGCATTTGCCACGTTCTCCTACGCCGTGCTCGGCTACGGGATGCCGACGCTGGAACGCCCCTGGGACAAGGTTACGGATGCATGGCACGCCGACCATTTTGCCCCGCGCAATATCTTCGGGCGCCGCAACCGGGACAAAGACCCTCGCCAACCCGCCGACCGGCAACGGATCGACGCCATGACGGCTTATCTCTATCGCTTCATGGAGTGGGCCTCCGCGCTCGACCCCGGCCCGGATGCCAACGTCCGCCTCTTCAACGGCGACCAGCTCCTGACCCCGAACGGCCAGCCGCCTGACCCGGAGGCGATCGGAAACGAACACGGCATCGGAACGCTGCTCCGGGATCGCACGCAGAACAAGGATTTCACCGCTTTCAAGAACATCCTGCTCGGCGCCAATGTGGTCGATCAGCCCAACCCCTCGGTGAACAATTCAGATGTTTTCGTCAACCTGTTCTACCGGGCGGCCCGCGATTTCGCAAACGACAACTACTCGCTCCAGACGCTCTAGCAGACCGCGCACTTATGGCACAGCCCCAGCATCATTACCTTCCGCCGCTTGATCCCAACACCATCGATGTTCCGATGCCTGCGGCGTCGGCGCACTGGAAAGACGAGCCGGCAAGCCTGCTTCAGTCCATCAAGAAAGGGATCTCCATCGACAAAA
>CBDUBU010000341.1:0-4204 GCA_965365465.1 uncultured Rhodothermaceae bacterium | reverse complement strand
AAAAGGCAGGCAGGATGCGGGGATGCTTCCTCCTATATCGCGCCTGCCCGTTTCGTAGTCAACAGCCGCGCCGGGCGGAGGCCAAAAGAAAAAGGCGACCTGCACAACGCAGATCGCCTCGCTGACTTGCCGAAACCGTCCTGTTCTAGTCTTTCTTGCCGTAGCGGCGCATGAACTTCTCGACGCGGCCCGCCGTGTCCACATACTGCCGCCGGCCCGTGTAGAACGGGTGGTTCGTTGCGTCCACTTCGGACACGTAATTGTCGTCTTTCATGGTCGACTTCATCTCGACGGTGTTCCCGTCGGCGAGGCGAACCTGGATAATCTTATACTCGGGATGGATATTCGCTTTCATAGTATCTGCCGGTAGTCTGCACGCACGCCATATTTTTTCAGAACATCAAAGATACAAAACCGCAACTGCATATTCAAGGTTCCGCCGTCCGGCTGCCGGAAGGACGGCCTGCGTCATGCCTGCTGCGTGACAATGCGAGTGAGGCTCTGGACAAAGGCTTCCGCCTCCTGCAAGGCTTTTTCCGCTTCCTCGCGCGGAATTACGAAGTTCTGCGCATAGTCGCCCAGTTCCTGCAACTCGGCGGCATGGTTGAAGGCTGTTTCTGCACGGCGAGGCAGGCGGCCGGACTGCACAAAGACTTCACTGAACGTGGAGCGGATACCCTGGTTGCCGGGCAGCGAATAACCCTCGGAAAGGAGCATCGCCTGAGCCGTGTAGAACATGGCAAAATAAGCGCGTGAGACACAGGAGTCGTAGTCCTCCAGTTCGAGGAGTACGGCAGCGCTTTGCAGGTACTTCTGCGCTTTTTTGAGGAGCGGATCGATTCTTTCCACGGGGCGGCGCCTGTAGGATAGCGGTTCTGTTGTTTAGCCCGGCGATTTCTCTCAGGTTACGAAACAGGTCACAAAATAACGTCTGTTTCGCAGCTTTGATTTCGCGTAGTGTGACAATTCCATAACGACGCCTCCGGTTTCCGATTTTAGGGGCGGCCATTCACTTTCGGGCCAGCCATTTCCGGGCGCGCAGCAACGAGCCGCCCAGGCAGAGCAGAAAAAAACCGCTCGCGCCGGTCAGGAGTTGCGCCAGGGCAGTTTCGCCGCGTGTGTGGGCGAGGTAGCCGAGCGCCCCGCTGCCAAGCGTGAACAGGCCGTAGAGAAGCTGGTGGCCGAGCGCGTAGAGCAGGTTCACACTCTCCCGCAGGCCGCGCACCTGCAACTGCATCTCCCCCCGGTTTGCCTTCGTGAGCAGGCGCTGCGTCTGGTCCGGGATCGACAGCAAGGCGAGGGCCGTATCTTTCACCATCGTTCGCGCGAGCGTTTTCCAGTCCTGCTCCGGCCCCAGCACGAATTCCTCCAGATAGGGACGGATGGTTTTCAGGGGGTTCATGGCCGGGCTGAGGTGGGTGCAGAGGCCCATCAGCAGCAGCAGCGTGCGGTCGAGTAGAATCCAGTCGCGGGGCACCTGGAAGGTTGCCGCCAGGTCGCGGAAGGACAGCCCGAGCTTCCGGAAGTCGGCCAGTATGTCGAGCTTGGCATCCATTGCAGACTCGGCGTTGATGTCCTGCAACTGGAAAGCGTCGAGGGGCAGATCGGCCATCAGGCGCGTGTTGACCCGGTCGATGAGTTCGGTGATGGCCTCGTCCTGGCCGTCCCGTGCAATGAAACCCATCTGCCGGAATGCCTTCGCAATGCGCTCGCTGTCGCGCTGGACGATGCCCATGATAAACTGCGGAATGCCTTCCTTCATACCCGGCGAAAGCGAGGCCACGGCGCCGAAGTCGAGGAAAACGACGCCGCCGTCCGGACGGACGAGGATGTTGCCGGGATGCGGGTCGGCATGGTAAAGCCCGTCCCGGAAAATCATCCGGCAGTACGCCTGCACGATGCGTTCTGCAAGGTCGTTGCGGTTGATGCCGTGCGCTTCCAGCGCCGCCAGATCGGTCACCTTGATGCCCTCCATGTACTCCGTCGTCAGCACGCGCCGGGTGGAACGTTCCGCTACGACGCGCGGAAAGGAAACCATCGGGTCGTCTTCGAAGTGCGCGGCAATGGCCTTGATGTGACGCGCTTCCTGCTCGAAGTCGAGTTCTTCGAGAATCATCGTCCGGAGTTGCTGGTACTGCGCGTCCAGCCCGCGTATGCGAACAAAGGCCGAGACCAGCCGCAGGATGTTGCGCATGGTCTGGAGGTCCAGCCGGGCGGTGGCCTCGATGTCGAGGTGCTGCACCTTCACGGCCACGCGCCGCTCGTCGGGCAGGTAGGCTTCATGTACCTGCGCGAGTGAAGCGCTGGCGATGGGTTCGGGCGCGAAGGACAGAAAGAGGTCGGCTGTCGTCTTGCCGAATGCCTCCCGGATGCGCCCTTCCATTTCTGCAAGCGGGCGCGGCGGGATGCGGTCCTGAAGTCCTTCTAATTCCCGCCGGAAATCTTCGGGCAGAAAGTTGGTCAGGATGCTGATGAGTTGTCCGATCTTGATGAACAGCCCCTTCAATTCGAGGATCAGCCGGGCGACACGCCGCGCACTCCGGCGATGAATCTCCGGGCGCTTGCGGTCGGCCCAGTCCGGCCCGCGCAGCCACTTGCCCACGATCAGCCACAGATAGCTGAACAGAACACGCATTGCTACGCCGTATGCCTTGAGCAAACGAAACCGCCTGACTATCGGGCGCACCGTCGCGGCGTCGTCATGTGTGAACATAGGCCGGCTCGGAGAGGTTGAGGGGAAAGCGGCGCTGCCGCGCGCGTTCGCTCAGGATCACACTCTGGGTAAGGGGGGACAGCCCCTGAAGGTCGTGTCATCCTGAACGCAGGGAAGGATCTATGCTGCAAGGCCGGGCAGACGCTCACGGTTTGCCTGTCGCTGCCTTGACTTCAAGGGGCCAGTCAGTTTCCGAAACGCTGTTTTTCAACCCGAAGCCTTTTCCCCGGAACGTGAAAGTGGGCTGGATTCGCCGGGGCCGAGCGTCCGGGTAAAGTCGCTCACGGTTTTGTAGATCATTACCACCACCGAAATCAGGCCGCCTCCGAGCAGCGAGGCCAGCGCGAGGGTTGCATAATACATCACGGCAAACCCCGTCGTACGGCCGCCGGGGGCCGAGTCGGATTCCTGAAGCGGCACGTTGAGCAGAAGATAGGCAAGTACGGCTGAGATGAGCAAGGTCGTGTCGATGAGGGCGATCTGTCGGATGCGCTGGTAATGCGAGCCTTTGAGCTGGACATCCGAACCGGCGCTGATGCTCAGAAGCGTCAGCATGAGGGCAAGGATCGTGCTGGCCGCCAGGGTCACGGTTCCGCAGAAGGATCGGGTGCTCGTCAGGGAGGTATCCAGGAGATGCCGCGCTTCCGCGCCGCTGGCCTCGCCCACCAGCCAGCCCCCTGCCAGCGCCGCCACGAACGCCAGGGCGCCCCCGATGGCTGCGTGGCGCAGGTCGACCTTGATGTTTTTGGGGATCAGGCTCCAGCCGTTATCTTGCTCGTCCTCATTGCTCTCGCGGCGCTTCCGGTTTTGATTCGATTGGCTGTCCATACGATTCGTTAAATGCAAGCCGCGTCCTGTAAGGGAGGGCTATTTTCGCAATTCTGCTTCCACCTGGGTGATGCTGTCCCGCAATTCGGCGGCGCGCTCGAACTCCAGGTTTTCCGAGGCTTCCAGCATTTCGCGCCGGAGTTGTTCGATCAGATCGCGTTTCTGATCCTCGGTAAGGTATTTCACCACCGGGTCGGCGACGAGCGGAAGCTGGTCCGGCCCGCCGTAGTAATGCGCGTTCGGGCTTCCCGCGTGTTCGGCTTTTTCCTCGGCGATGACGGTTCCGCGCAGGATCTGCTCACGGGACTTGAAGACCGTGCGCGGCGTGATCCCGTGTTCCTCATTGTAGGCAAGCTGAATCTCCCGGCGGCGGTTGGTTTCGTCCATCATGCGCTGCATCGAGCCGGTCACGGTATCTCCGTACATCAGGATGCGGCTGTTGGCGTTGCGGGCCGCCCGGCCTGCCGTCTGGATCAACGACCGGTCGCTGCGCAGGAAGCCTTCCTTGTCCGCGTCCAGAATGGCAACCAGCGAAACCTCCGGCAGGTCCAGCCCCTCGCGCAGCAGGTTGACGCCTACCAGCACGTCGAACTCGCCCAGGCGCAGGTCGCGCAGGATCTCGACCCGTTCGAGCGCGTCGATGTCGGAGTGCAGGTACCGGAC
>CBDUBU010000340.1:0-4234 GCA_965365465.1 uncultured Rhodothermaceae bacterium | reverse complement strand
CCCGCCGGGCCGAACCTGCCTGTAAAAAGCGTCCAGCGTTGTCTCCGTGGTAGGGCGCGTAATAAAGGTCGCCAGCAGCCAGAGCGCGGTGGTGAATGTGACGACAGAGAACAGGTTAATCGGAAAAGGAGCCTGGAGGCCAGGGACATTTATGCCGAAGAGACCCAGGATGAGCGCTATAACCGTCAGCGCGATAGGCGCCAGGGTGGCTATCAGTTCGCTCCAGGCATTGATGCGCCACCAGTACCAGCGCAGGATAAGCACCAGTCCCAGCCCGGCGGAAGCCGTCAGAACGATGCCCCATGCTGCGCTGATGGATTCCAGCCGGGCAGTCACAAAGATGCTAAACAGCGCTACGAGGAAGGTGAAAATGCGGGCGACCCCTACATAATACTTTTCATCGCCGTCTTTCTTGATGAAGCGGCGCCAGAAGTCATTTACAAGGTAGGAAGTGCCCCAGTTGAGCTGCGTCGCTATAGTGCTCATAAAGGCGGCAAGAAAGGCAGCGACGAGAAGGCCGAGTACGCCGGACGGCAAGGCATCCCGCATGATGCGAACGAAGCCCTCGCGAGGGTCGGCAAGATCGGGATACAACACGAGTGACGACAGCGCTACGATGATCCACGGCCAGGGACGAAGGCAATAATGGGCGAGCGTAAACCACAGGGTCGCAAAAAGCGAGTGCTTTTCGTCTTTCGCGCTCATCATGCGCTGCGCCACGTAGCCGCCGCCGCCGGGTTCTGCGCCCGGATACCAGCTAGACCACCACTGCACGCCGATGTAGGCGACAAAAGCAGAGGCAGTGAGCGTGAGTACGCCGATCCCTTCAGCCGCTTCTCCAATGGTAGGCAAGAGGCGGAAGGTTGACTCGGGAAGTTGCGCCCGCAGTCCGCTCATGCCGCCCACCCCCGGCATATCGAGGGCGTAGAAGGCGAGGATGATCGTGCCGGCCATGGCAACGACGAACTGGAAAGCATCCGTGACGGTAACGCCCCATAGCCCGGAAAGCAACGAGTAGATGGCTACCACGAGCACCAGCAACGCCACCAGCATGAGGGCTGCGCTGAACTCGAAGCCGAGAAACGAGAACGAGGGCCTGCCTAAAAGAGTCAGGTCGGGAAACAGCGTACCAAAGATGGTTTCCATCGCCAGCGACACCCATCCGATGATAATCACGTTCATCAGCAGGCCGAAATAAACTGCTTTGATCCCGCGCAGCCACGCGGCAGCTTTTCCGCTGTAGCGAAGTTCGACCAGTTCCACGTCAGTCAGCACGCCGCTTCTGCGCCACAATCGTGCAAAGAAAAAGACGGTCAGCATACCCCCGAACGCGAAATTCCACCAGAGCCAGTTGCCGGCAATGCCGTTCTGGGCCACCAGTTCGGTTACGGCAAGCGGCGTATCAGCCGCAAAAGTGGTGGCTACCATGCTGGTTCCCGCAAGCCACCAGGGCATATTGCGCCCACTCAAGAAAAACTCCGACGTATTTTTCCCGGCGCGGCGGTAATAGTATATCGCAATGCTGAAGGAAAATAGGAAATAGAACGCGATGAGGGTCCAATCAAGGAGCGATAAATACATACGGGTCAGGAGATCGAATGGCAGGGGCTATGCCGACAGACGGATGCTCCGACAAATTCAGATGAGAATCAACCCGTAGCGTTCAATAGTATGCTGAAAAGCAAATAATATGTGCCTGATCCGGCAGAAATTTCCGTCGTGCGTGCAGAAGTGAGAGAAAATGAGTTAGGTTCAGGTGCAGAACCAGAGCGAAGAGCTATATCAGCTGAAAAACCACGAGAACAAGCAAGCCAACCAGGCCGGCTCCGAAGGTCATGGTTCTGATAGCCGCTTCAACAGGTGTGCGCATCGGATGGAGACAAAGGCTTGGTGGAACGGATACGAAGATACGCAAACGTTACAAGATGTCTTCCTGTAAAACGTTAAGAAACTTTCAAAATGTTGTATCTGTGGCCCAGAAGCAGGACAAGCAAAGAGCATACCTTTCCATGAAGGCAAATAGCAAGATTTTCTTTCCGGTTATAGTCTCTTTCCTGCAAGGGAAGGCAATGCCGGCCCGGCTTGCCGGCTTGTTGGCGGCGCTGATCGTTTTTCTGTCTGGCTGTACGGGAGCCGCGCCCGTTGTCACGCATCAGGCAGGCCCGCTCCCGGCGCAGCATGGAATGGTCGTTTCGGCGCAGCAGGAAGCGTCGAAGGCTGGCGTAGAGGTGTTGCGGAAGGGGGGAAACGCCGTCGATGCGGCGGTGGCAACCGGCTTTGCCCTTGCTGTCGTTTTTCCGGTGGCAGGCAATCTTGGCGGCGGTGGATTCATGGTAATCCGTCTGGCGGATGGCAAGACGACCACCATAGATTATCGGGAAAAGGCGCCTGCCGCCGCTGCAAGAACGATGTTTCTGGATTCGACGGGTAATTTTGTACCGGCGTTGAGCCAGCGCGGCTACCTTGCATCCGGCGTTCCGGGTTCTGTGGCCGGCTTGCTAAAGGTCCATGACCAGTATGGCAGGCTGCCGCTGGGGCAGGTCATGGCTCCGGCCATTCGTCTGGCCCGAGATGGTTATATTCTCTCGCGCCGAGAGGCGGATTATCTGAATGCTTTTGCGGGTGAGTTTCGGAAGTATGCCGGAACGGCCAGATACTTTACGAAAAAAGACGGCGGCGGGAAATACCGGGAAGGAGAGCGATTCGTTCAAAGGGATCTGTCCAGGGTGCTGCAGCGGATCGAGCAGCAGGGGCGTGCAGGTTTTTACGAGGGTCGGACGGCGGATCTTATTGTGGCTGAAATGGAGCGAGGGGGTGGGCTGATCACGCACAACGATCTCAAAGCCTATGAGGCTATTGAAAGACCTCCTGTAACCGGCGTCTACCGGGGTTACAGGGTTGTCTCAATGGGACCTCCCTCATCCGGAGGCATCGCCCTTATCCAGTTACTCAACGCCGTTGAAGCGTACGATCTTCAAAAGACGGGATATCAGTCCAGTCAAACCGTTCATCTGATGTCGGAGGCGATGCGGCGGGTTTATGTAGATCGTGCGGAATGGCTGGGAGACCCCGATTTTGTAGAGGTCCCAACCGACGTACTGATCGGCAAGCCGTATATGCAAACACGGATGTCAACCTATGACCCGGATCGCGCGACTCCGAGCAAAACGATAGCGCATGGGAATCCCCTCGCGTACGAATCATCGGAAACGACGCATTACTCTGTGGTAGACGTGGAAGGAAATGCAGTGAGCGCTACAACGACCATAAACGGCGCCTTTGGGTCCGGCGTCGTGGTAGATGGCGCAGGGTTTTTTCTGAACAACGAGATGGACGACTTCAGCGCGAAGCCGGGAACGCCGAACATGTTTGGTCTGGTCGGGTCGGAAGCAAACGCCATCCAGCCGGGCAAGCGGATGCTTTCTTCGATGACGCCAACAGTCGTCGAGGATCCGAAGGGACGCCTGCTGATGGTTATCGGCACGCCGGGAGGATCGACCATCATCACAACGGTGTTCCAGACTATCGTGAATGTTGTTGATTACGACATGGACATTCAGGAAGCCGTTAATGCGCCCCGATTTCATCATCAATGGCTGCCCGATGTGCTGGAATATGAACCGCTCGGGCTTTCTCTGGATGTGGTGCGAAACCTGGAGCGGCGAGGCTGGACCGTTTCGGCATCGGGCGGGCCGTGGGGCCGGGCTGATGGCATTCTGGTTGAGCATAGCCGGCAAGGGTTCGATAGAGACGAGTCTGGTCTGGAGTGGATAGATCGTTCCAGCGCAGGAATGAGGTATTACGGAGGGGCAGATCGTCGCGGAGAGGACACGGCGGCAGGGTACTGAAGAAAAAACCATTGGAGGAGCCGGCGGCCTGGATAGCTGTCATCAGGTTTCTGCGCCGGCAGAACTTGATGACGGCTATCCACTTTGAGAGACAGCTTTTCAGCGGGAAACGCAGGTGGAGAAATCCCGCATAGTGACTTGCCTTTTACAGCGCATTGAACGAGTTTGGTACGCGCTTTCCCCGGAGAGCAGAATGAAACAGGCGAGCCTCCGTTTCAGGAGACTTGCATAGGTGCAACGGATACGTTCAGCAGCGAGAGTACATAGCGTGATCGACCTGGAAGAAGCGACTGAAAAATGCTCCCGGTGGAGGTTCCGTCAGACGGCAAGAGATCGTTGCAGGCGGGTTTGTATGCCGTCGATTTTTGCGGCGGTATGCATCTTTT
>CBDUBU010000339.1:0-4244 GCA_965365465.1 uncultured Rhodothermaceae bacterium | reverse complement strand
GGTAATCCGAGTAGTTGCCCATGAACGTGCGCACCTGGCCGCCGCCCACCCGCCATACCTTGTTCACCACCCTGTCGAGGAAATGGCGATCATGGCTGACCACCACAAACGTGCCGGAATACTGCCGGAGCGCCTCGATCAGCACATTGATCGACTGCATGTCCAGGTGGTTGGTCGGCTCGTCGAGGATGAGGAAGTTGGCAGGGACCAGCAGCGTTCGCGCCAGGGCAACCCGGCTTTTTTCGCCCCCCGACAGCACGCTGATGTTTTTGAATACGTCGTCGCCGGAGAAAAGAAACGCGCCCAGCAGGGAGCGCATCTCGGTTTCGCTCTGTCCCCGCGCCCGCTCGCGCAGGGAGTCCAGGATCGTGTGCCGGGGGTCGAGTGCATCCGCCTGATGCTGCGCAAAGTACGTCAGGTCGGCGTTGTAGCCGAGCGTGCGCGTGCCGTCAAAGGGTTCCATGCCGCACAGCATCCGCGCCAGCGTCGATTTGCCCGCGCCGTTCTTGCCGATCAGGGCAATCTTGTCGCCGCGCTCGATGGCAAGAGGGCCGGCGTTATCGAACACCTCGACCCTCCCTTCCTGCGTTGCATAGGACTTGGAAAACGTGGAAAGTTCGAGCACGACGCGCCCTGACCGGCGCGGCTCCGGGAAGCGAAAGGAGATGGTATCCGCTTCCGTAGGTGGAGCCGCGACCCGTTCCGTTTTTTCCAGCAGCTTGATCCGGCTCTGCACCTGCCGCGCCTTGGTCGCCTTATAGCGGAAGCGCTCGATGAACTTTTCCGTGTCGGCGATCTGTTTCTGCTGGTTCTCGTAGGCGGATCGCTGCAAGGCCCGCCGGGCTTCCCGTTCCTCCAGGTAATGCGCGTAGTTGCCCGCATACTCGGTCAGGTTCCCCCCGGCGAGTTCAGCGATAGTTGTAATCATCCTGTCCAGGAAGTACCGGTCGTGGGACACAATGACCACCGTGCCCTGGTACGCCTTCAGGTACCCTTCCAGCCAATCAATGCTGTCAATGTCGAGGTGGTTGGTCGGCTCGTCCAGCAGCAGAAAGTCCGGCTGGCGGAGCAGCAGCCGGGCAAGCGCGACGCGCATTCGCCACCCACCCGAAAAAGTGCGCAACGGGCGATAGAAGTCTTCTTCCGAAAAGCCTAGCCCGCTTAGCACCGCCTCGGTGCGGGCCTGAATGCGGTGCGCCTCCCGCGTGACGAGTTCGGCATGAACATCGTCCAGTTGATGCAGGAGTTTCTGGTAGGCTTCACTTTCGTGGTCGTCGTCTTCGTCCAGCGCGTGCGTGATCCGTTCTTCTTCTGCCTGCAAGGCCAGCACGTCGCTGAAAGCCTGGAGCGCCTCCTGAAGCACCGTCGTTTCAGCCTCGGCCTCCTGCACGTCCTGCTCCAGATACCCGACCGTCGTGGCCGAACCCATGGAAACCGAGCCTTCGTCCGGCTTCTGCCGCCCGGAGATGATGCGCAGCAGCGTCGTTTTTCCGGCCCCGTTCGGCCCGATCAGACCGATCCGCGCCCCCGGCTTGACGGTCCACGTGACTTGGTCCAGCACTTGCTGCCCTCCGAAGGCCAGCGATACATTCAACAGTTGAATCATAGTTATGGCAGACAAGCGCCGTCATCGCATCCGCGCTTCGGGCTAATAAGCATTCTCGTTGACAAACCCTTTCCACAGGGTCATCATCATGATCTTCAGGTCCAGCCGGAGCGACCAATTCTGGATGTAGTACAAATCATATTCGATACGCTTATCAATCGAAGTGTTTCCGCGCCAGCCGTTCACCTGCGCCCAGCCGGTGATGCCGGCTTTGGCCTTGTGGCGCAGCATATATCGGGGCACCTGGTTCTTGAATTCCTCGATGAAAACAGGCCGCTCCGGACGCGGCCCCACAACCGACATATCCCCACGCATCACATTGATGAACTGCGGAAGCTCGTCGAGCGAGGTTTTTCGCAGAACCCCCCCAACCCACGTGGCGCGGCTTTCTCCCGGGGCCGCCCATACCGGCCCGCTGGCGGTTTCCACATCGACCGGCATCGAGCGGAACTTGAGCATCTGGAAACGCTGCCCGTTCAGGCTCATGCGCTCCTGTTTGTAGAACACCGGCCCCGGTGACGAAAGCTTCACGGCCAGCGCGATCAGCAGCATCAGCGGTGAGACAACGAGGAGAAAGATCGCCGAGAACACCACGTCGATCAATCGTTTGGTGAATCGCCGGATCTCCAGCGGCGCCTCATCCACCAGGTGAATGATCGGCAGCCCGTCCACGTCCGTGACCCGGCTGTTGACGATGTCGAACTGGAACAGGTCGGGCGCCAGGAAAATATGCGTCAGCCGTGTCGAAAGCTCGTTGACGACAAACTCGGTGCGTTCCACCGCCGAAAGGGGCAGGGCGATGTACACGTAGTCGATGGGCTGCCGCGCAGCGTCGAACCGATCCGCCACCGCAGCGATGTCGCCGGTCGTGCCCAGCACGTCAGGCAGCCCGGTTTTGTGATCGTCCAGAAAGCCGACCACGTCCAGACCCATCCAGGGGTACTGACGAAAGGCTCGTTCGAGCTTGCGCCCGGCCTTGCCCGCCCCCACGATCAGCACGCGCCGAAGGTTCTTGCCGTGCAGCCGCGCCCGGCGAACCGCTGTGTAAAGAATCAGGCGAAGCAGCACCATGGCCATTGGCGTCAGCACGCCGAACAGCGCCATGTGGAGCCGGGAGAAGTACAACTCCCGGTAAAAGGACAGGGTTGCCGCTACGACCAGTAGTTCCAGCACCACCGCCTTTGCAACGCTGAACACCAGCAGGGTCAGGCGCTGCGCCCGATCCGGCGCGTACAACCCGGACGACCAGAACACCACCGTGGAGGCAATGAGCACCCAGGGCAAAAAAACGAGATACCGCGAGAGTGGAAGCCACTCCGGCGGGGTCAGCAGTTCGAATCGGATAAAGTACGCGGCAATCCATGCCAGCGCTACGAGCGCGGTATCCGCGAAAAACAACAGGCGTTGAAAAAGCCGGCTTTGTTCCTGCAACATGACGCTATGTGGGTCAATGAAGACTTCAGACTGTTTGCCGTAGCCTTACCTCATGCGCGTCCGGAGAAAAGGATTGAATAGAGAAATGTTTGAGGCGCCATTGTATGCCTTTCAGAAGATGGTGCGCAATATACAAAAAAGAACACTCGTGTGGACAGGTTTCAGGTATATTGAAAGAAGGTTTGGCAAGTACAGGTCGGGCGCAGGCTGGATACAGACGACCCGCAAGCGCCTGCCGTTCTCAAGGCGCAGGGCCTCACGGCGCCGGCATGGCCCGACTGGTATGGATGCGATGAAACTGCCCCGAAGTGTCATCATGGCAAACGGTCGGCAAGGAGACGGCAGGAAGGAGATTGCCGCATTCCCGGCTTGCCGGAACGGCGTGAGACGCAACCGGAACCACCCATGCGGGGGGCGGTAATCTGCCACACCCTGCGTCTGCCCTCCAGCGAACATGAAACCCGGCAAAACCAGCATGAAGCAGCTTGTTTTCACAGCCCTGGCCCTCACGATCAGTCTGCAAGCCTGTATGCCCGGCCGGCAGGCCGCCCCCGGCGCGGAGACGCAGCTGGCAGGCAACCCGGTCATCGATGGCTGGTACGCGGATCCGGAGGGCCTCATCTTCCAGGACCGGTACTGGATCTACCCTACCTACTCGGCCCGCTACGAGGACCAGGTGTTCTTCGATGCCTTCTCCTCGCCCGACTTGGTCCACTGGACGAAGCACCCGCGTATCCTGGACACGACGGCAGTGCGCTGGGCGAAGCGGGCCATGTGGGCGCCCTCGGCTGTCGAAAAGGACGGGCGATATTTCTTCTTTTTCGCCGCCAACGACATCCAGCACGACGGCGAGGTGGGCGGCATCGGCGTTGCAGTCTCGGACAGCCCGGATGGCCCTTTCGAGGATTACCTCGGAAAGCCGCTGATCGACAGGTTCTACAACGGCGCGCAGCCCATCGACCAGTTCGTCTTCCGGGATACGGATGGTCGTTATTACATCCTTTACGGGGGATGGGGACGGGCCAACATTGGCCGGCTCAACGACGATTTTACGGCTCTCGTGCCTTTCGAGGATGGCTCGCTCGTCCGCGAGATCACGCCGGAAGGCTACGTGGAGGGTCCTGTCATGTTCATCCGGGATGGAAAGTACTACTTCATGTGGTCCGAGGGCAGTTGGGGCGGGGATGACTACCGCGTGGCCTAT
>CBDUBU010000338.1:0-4263 GCA_965365465.1 uncultured Rhodothermaceae bacterium | reverse complement strand
GCCGCCTGCCGTCGGGCGACCAGGACGGGCTACCGGCGAAGGCTCCCGTCTGTGTCACCCGCCGCAAGCCCGTGCCGTCCGGGCGGACGACGTACACGTCGGTAGAGTGAAGCGTAATGAAATCATTCGGCAGTATGGGGTTCTTGGAATCCCGGTCGGAGGAGAACGCAATCCACCGACCGTCCGGGGACCAGGCCGGGCGGAAGTCGCCACCGGGGTGGTCCGTCACGTTTCGCAATGTTCCGCTCGCGATCTCCAGAATCCAGACATCGGCCTGCCCGCTCCGGGTGGAGACGAACGCGAGGAGGCTGCCGTCGGGCGACAGCACCCCCTGGTCGTCGAAGGCCGGGTCTGCGACCAGCCGCTCCAAGCCGGAGCCATCCGGGTGAGCTCGGAAGAGGTCGGCGGAGCCGCCCCGCTCCGATGTGAACACGACCCAGGCGCCGTCGGCGGAGAAAGAGGCGTTGTAGTCGGAGGCGGGATGCGGGAGGAACGGCGCCGGATCTCGGCCTTCTCCGGAGGCCAGGAAGAGGTCCGTGTTGAGCGGGGCGAAGCTGGCGAACGCCACACTGTAGGCAGTATCCTGTGCCACAACGGGCCGGCACGCCAGGCCAGCGAGCGAGAAGCCGAGGACGAACAGAAAACCGGTCTCGATTCCGTTCATGTCAGTAGTGGATTGATAGTCCGGGGCTCAGGGCTCGACGAAATTGCAGTCGGCCGGGCCGTCGCACCGGATGAGCAGGAATATATCGGCGCCAGCTTCGACCTCCCAACCGTGCAGGACACCCGGCGGGATGACTGCGTTCAAGCCACTATGATATCTAAAGATACGAACGGCACATGGGGATTTTGACGCCGTCATGCGCGCCCTCGTGAAAATACCTTCGCCCCTTCCCACTCACGCCTCCTTCATCGGGTGAGCGCTGCCCTGCTGTTTCCTGGCCCAGGCTGCTCGGCGGCTGGCGTGCCGCTCCGCCACTACAGGCGTCTGCTGTGGAGTCTATGGCTTACAAGTCGAAGGAAAGCATCGGAGGCCCCATGTCGATTTCTTGGGCGTACGCAACAGGAGAGAGACGAAACATAGCAACTATCCTTGTAAGCACACCGATCTGAAGGAGTCTCATGGCAATCTCATGTGGTGCTCACAGTGGCTTGGCATCTAGTTATCTATCCGCCAGCGGCATTGTTTAACATGACTCCAGCGATGGCGGATCACACAGGGGCAGGAATGGCTTCCGGGCCTGGACGTTCCAGAGTGGGTGGATCAGATCGCCTTTCCGGATGGACAGTAGGGAAAGGTATGAAAAAGTACGGGTTCCGGACGTTGAGGCCGACCGGAACCCGTCGTCAGGCAATCTCAAACAACCCACGGCCCGCGCATCGGGCGCGTCAGCAAGGCGGAGGCTTCGGGATCGTTCACAAATTCCTCCCTCTCCGGATTCCATTTCAGCGGGCGGTTCAGCCGCAGCGCGATCTCACCCAGCAGGCAAACCGTCACCGAGCGGTAGCCGATTTCCACGTCGGCAATGGGGCGCTGGCGCGTCCGGATGCAGTTCAGCAGGTCCTCCCGATGGTCGTTGCTCTCATAAAGGTGCGTGTCGCCGGGCTTCATTTCCACGTCGAGCAACTTTTCATCGGAGGCCCAGATGTTGCCCCGATCCACACCGACCCAGCCTTTCGTCCCGATGAACTGCACCATCCCTTCGTGCGGGCCTTGCTTCTTGATGAGCGGAATGCCGTTGGCATAGATATAAGTCAGTTCTTCCACATCGCTGCCATTGGGCGGAATGATCTCGACCGGGCCGCTGCCATCCATGCCCAGGCCCCACTGCGCGATGTCGAAGTTGTGCGCGCCCCAGTCGCTGATGTGGCCGGCGGAGTAATCTCTCCAGGAGCGCCAGGTCCCGCCTTCGGTGTTATACCCTCCGCTGACCCGTTCGTGGTGATAGGGCGCCTCCGGAGCGTTGCCGAGCCACCTTTCCATGATGAACCCGTCGGGCACAGGCTCGGCTCCCAGCGGGCACGGCTTCGAGATGCCTCCGACCCGCGCGTAAACCCTTTCGATGTCGCCCAGGTAGCCGTTGATTGCCAGTTCGCAGGCATGGCGGAAACGCGGGTCCGAACGCTGCTGGCTTCCCGTCTGAAAGACACGGTCGTGACGACGCACCGCCTCAACCATCTGCTTGCCCTCGTAGATGGTCCGCGCCAGCGGCTTTTCGCTGTACATATCCTTGCCTGCCTCCGACGCCTTCACAGCCATGTAGGCGTGCCAGTGGTCCGGCAGGGCAAGGCAGACGGCATCGATGCCTTCACGGCCCAGCACGTCTTCAAATTCCACGTAGGCATCGCAGCCCTTGTAGTTTCCGGCAGCTTTCTCGGAGGCATAGAACTGTTCCACGACCTGCCGGGCCGGTTCGCGGCCTTTCATTCCTTCTCCTGCATAGTTGCTGCCTTCGCGGTTCACGTCGCACACGGCCACCACCTGCGTGCCGTCCTTGCGGAGAAAATCGCCCAGGTTGGCGAATCCCATGCTACCGAGGCCAATGAACCCCATCACGATCCGGTCGCTGGGGGCCACTTTGCCGCCTCTGCCGAGCGCCGAGGCCGGCAGGATCATCGGAAGGCTTGCCGCCCCGGCGGCCCACCCCATCCGCTCGATAAACTGGCGTCTGTTCATGTCTTTGATTGCCATAACCGTTCTCCATTTGATAAGTAAAGGGAAGCTTCAAATATCTAGCGCTAATCACAAGAAATCGCTTTCAGCCTGCTTGTCGGGTTGCAGCGCCTCCGGACCATACACAGCGACAGGTAAACATATTACTTTTCGATAGCGCTATCAAGAAGTATTATCACAGGAAGAAACCGGGAACGTGAAAGAAGGCAGTGCGTCAATACCGGCGCTTACATGTCTGTACCGGCTGAATCAGGCCGGGAACGTTTGCATCAAAGGAGCCGGATGGAACCGGCGAGGCAAACTTGCCCTGATTAATTGATGCCGCGTCGTCAGGTTTTGCTGCCGTGACATGCTGCCTCCTTTGATTTGTTTGACTAACCAACCCCTTCTCACCCTTATAAGGAGGATACTCCTATGGCAGATTATGCCCATCCTGACGTTCTCGTGACCACCGACTGGGTTGCCCGGCACGCTAACGACCCTGGCGTCCGCCTGGTCGAGGTAAATGTAGACCACAAACTTTACGACCAGGGCCACCTGCCCGGCGCGGTCGGCTGGTCCTGGAAAACGCAACTGGCCGATACGGTTCGCCGCGACATCCTCTCCCGCGAGGCTTTCCAGAAGCTGATGCAGGAAAGCGGCATCGACAACGACACTACAGTCATTCTGTATGGCGACTCGAACAACTGGTTTGCCGCCTGGGCCTACTGGCAGATGAGGGTCTACGGCCATGAGGACGTGCGCATCATGGATGGGGGGCGCAAAAAGTGGGAGGCGGAGAACCGCCAGATGACCACCGAGAAGCCGGAACTCGATGCGTCCAACTATCAAGCGAAAGAGGCTGACAACACCCTGCGGGCCTTCCTGCCGGAAGTGCA
Organism: uncultured Rhodothermaceae bacterium; assembly: GCA_965365465.1. Lineage (GTDB taxonomy): Bacteria > Bacteroidota > Rhodothermia > Rhodothermales > DASSAV01 > CBDUBU01. The sequence goes on along the minus strand of CBDUBU010000338.1, from coordinate 711 downwards.
GGAGCAGGTCAGGGGCGGCAACGTCGAACTGGTGGACGTACGCAGCCCACAGGAGTTTTCAGGTGAGATCCTGGCGCCGCCGGGATTGCCGGAAACCTGCCAGCGCGGCGGCCACATTCCGGGAGCATCGAACATCCCGTGGTCGCAGGCCGTCAAGGAAGACGGCACGTTCAAGCCGGCAGACGAACTGAGGCAGATCTACCGCGATGCGGGAATCACCGGCGAGCGCCCGATCATCACTTACTGCCGGATCGGGGAGCGATCGAGCCACTCGTGGTTCGTGCTTAAATATCTACTCGGCTACGAGCCGATCAAGAACTACGACGGGTCATGGACCGAGTGGGGCAACCTTGTAGGGGCCGAGGTCGAAACCGGCCCGTCACAAACCGCCGCCAACACCTGAGTCTCGCAGTTAAGAATCTATCCCAAACCCTTTGACAGGCAGATAAACGAAAAGGCGGCGCATCGCAATTTCCGTTTGAATCAAACGGAAATTGCGATGCGCCGCCAGGGAATCAGAAAAACACGCTGGAGAAAGCTCCCTGCGCCGGGATGTTGCCTGATGCCACGTGGCATCGCACCGAGACTGTCAGACTCGCGGAGATCGTTGCGATGACGTACAAGGATCTTCGCAATCTTTACATCCACAGCGTAGCATAAAAAAGAAGGTCTCGTGGCCTGATTACGGACACGAGACCTTGCTCGAAGAAC
>CBDUBU010000337.1:0-4340 GCA_965365465.1 uncultured Rhodothermaceae bacterium | reverse complement strand
AAAGGCGGGCTGATGGATGAACTCACCAAGATCCGCCGCGTCATGGACCGCCAGGTTCCGGGCGCTCCGCACGAAGTGTTGCTTGTGCTCGACGCTTCCACCGGTCAGAATGCCATACGGCAGGCCGAGGAGTTTACCCGCAGCGTCGAGGTCACCGGCCTCGTCCTGACCAAGCTCGACGGCACCGCAAAAGGGGGCATTGTAATTGGTATTTCCAATGAGTTCAAGATTCCCGTAAAATACATAGGCGTGGGCGAGCAGATCGAAGACCTCCAGGTGTTCGACCGGGAACGGTTCGTAACTGCGCTGTTTCGTTGAAGCCTCCGGCTCCATCCAGACAGTCATTCCGACCGTTCGCCCGTGGATTTCGACCGGCGGCGGCTCGCCTTGTGCTTTGTGTGTATTAAATGGCGATTATGTAACATCGATTTTGCTGCTTTCCTGCTGCTTGTCTGACGATATTGCGTTCCGGGCAAGCCGCGCAGCCGGCGCAGCAACCGTGCAGTTGCAAGCGTGGATCTGTAGCAGAGGATTTCACCTCTATCAGGGAGGAGACTACATGGCGAACGGACACAACAAAAAGAATAGGAGGTGGTTCGCGTTTTTTGTCCTGGGCTGGATGATGCTCCTGGCGCCCTGCGCTTTGGCGCAGCCGGCAGGGCCTGCCTTTAACGTCGATGCGGTCAACGTCCGCAGCACGGAAAGCCCCGGACGCACGCGCGTTGACATCTACACCCGCCTTCCCTATTCGGGTCTGCATTTCTACAACCGCCTCGAAGGCTTTGCCGGCCGCTACGAGGTGACGGCGGAATTCTATGAACTCGACGACCAGGACCGCAGGCAAAACCTCGTGCAAAGCCGCATCTGGACCCAGGAGGTGAGCGTCCCGACCTTTGCCGCCACACAGTCCGACCAGATCTTCGACCGGACGACGCAGTCTGTAGAGATTCAGCCGGGCCGCTACCTGCTCGAAGTAAAGGTGGAAGACCAGGCGACAAAGCGGAGCTATGTCCGGCAGGTCCCACTGGTGGTCCGCAACCTCAACAAGCCGGTTGCCGTCAGCGATGTCATTATCCTGGATTCTTATGACGCCGGTGAAAACACCATTGCGCCGCGCGTCTCACACGACATCGGCTCGGACCAGGAGAGCATGAAGCTTTTTTATGAGCTTTACACCCGGCAGCCGGAGCGCGTGCGCGTCACGCGTGAGGTGATCCAGTTGCATAAAGGTAAAAAGGAGAGCACCCTCCGTTCCATCTTCGGACTGGACCGGGACCAGGACGACCTCGGAGAGGTCACCTACACCCGCGTCGAGGCCACCCCCCTTAAGACAGGCCGCACCCAGGTCGTCGTTGAGATTCCCACGAAGGACATGAAGGTCGGGGATTATCTCGTCCGCGTCCGGGTCGAAAACGAAAACAACCGCCTGCTGGACCTGACGGACAAGATGTTTTCCGTTCACTGGTCGGGGCTGGACCAGCAGATCGAGAACCTGGATGAGGCTATCGCGCAGCTTACGTATATCGCCAAAGGCAAAGACATCAAGTACATCCGCAGCGGCCAGACGCAGACCGAGCGCCTGAACCGGTTCCGCGAATTCTGGAAAAAGCGCGACCCTACCCCGGAGACGGAGCGGAATGAGCGTATGGAGGAGTACTACTACCGTGTCGCCTCTGCCAACAAGAACTACGGCAGCCTACTTTCCGGCTGGAAAACCGACCGGGGCCACGTCGCAATTCTTTTCGGCGAGCCAGACTACGTCGAGCGCCACCCCTTCAACTTCAACACCAAGCCCTATGAGGTGTGGTTCTATTACGGCATTGGCCGCCAGTTTATCTTCATAGACAAAACCGGCCTCGGCGATTACGAAATCATGATCCCCATCTGGGACGACCGCACGCGCATCCGCTGAAAACCAGCCCTGCAAGCCGGGCAAGCAACCCTGCCCCGCCGTTGTCCCTCACGCCGAAACGCCTGCAAGGTTGCGCGGCACAGCTTCGCGCGGGCGCTGGCTAATGACGCAAGGCGTGGCAACCCCGACCTCATGTGAACACACGGCGCTCGTCCTTTTCTCTTACATAGCCTCCGCTGCCTCCGGCTCCTGCATACTGCGGATGTACTCGACCAGCTCCCGGATCCGCAAGTCTACTTCCTGCTCGCTGGCCGGCGCCGTTTCGGATTCCCCCCAGATGTTGCCCCAGACCGGCATCTGGCGCGTGCCATGCGCCTGTACATCCGCCCTCCCGTCTATGTAGGCATAGATGCTGTCCGTCGGAAAGGAGCCTCCATGCCGGATGCGAAGCTGCGTCAGGTCCGCCGGAGCGACGGTCAGTACGGAAGCGACCGGCCCATTGCCCTGCCCCTCTGCGCCGTGGCAACTGGCGCAGTACTGCTCATAGGTAGCCCTGCCGCTGGCCTCAGCCGTGGTTTCATAGTTCAGCGCAGGATTTCCGGCAGCATCGACGGCAGTTTCGGATTGCTCCTGCTCGGAGGCGCAGCCGGCAAGCAGCAAGAGCGAGCCGACCAGAAGCGGCAGCAACCTGCCGGGGGAAAGCGTACAACCAGGTTGAAAACGGGACGTGCTAACCATCATTTCACCTCCAGAAGGACTGTTGATGCGGGTGAAGGTCTCGGCTCTCCTGTTGCCAAAGTAGCGGCGGGAGGCGCCGCGTTCAATGCCTCCGGAATCCCTTCCTTGAGGATAATGAAAAATTACAAGATTGATACATTTCACCCTTGCCTGATGTGCTGAAGCCTCCACAACCCTGCTCCAACGCCTCACCCTGATCCCGCGAAGAGTCTGTGTCGCCGCGCTTGTCATCCTGACGGGCGAGAAGGATCTACGTAACCCGAAGGGCCGGCGGCCCGGTAAGAAAAAGAGGCCTTTCAACGCAACAACAGGGCTATGATCTGACAGAAAAAAAGAAGAGAAAAGCGACTTGGGATGTGAAACCGCGTTTGGGGCCGCAGAAACCGAAAATGGCCATTAATGGGTCAAAAAGGGTGTTTTGCCTGAGCGAAAAACCGCAATAAACCGCAAAATCCCTCCCGCTAACCGTGATCGGCTTTCATGAGGCGTTCCTGCGTCTTTCAAAAACGAGATGCTTTTCGGCAGCAGATCCGTCGGATGCTTTGCTGAAGTGAATCCAGCGCCTCAAAAAGTTTCAGAAAGCAGTACGAGCAACTTCCGACTGCGAGCGAACGCGCAGGATTTGCAGCCCCCTGCTGTTGCGGGCCGCTACGAGCACGCGCGACCCATCCGTCCACCGCAGCGCCTCCAGGCTGCGCACTTCCCCTTCGAGATAAAGCCCGCTCTGCAAGGGATCTATGGCCTCGAACCCAACGCCGGGCCGGTAGGCAAGGAGGGCGCCGTAGCTGGCGTCGTAACGTCCGAACAGGGGCGGCACGCCGGAGAAATTGCCCGCCGTCAGCGCCTCCACCCTGCCATCCCGGTCGAAGTCGTCGGTTGAAATGGCATACACGGGAGCGAACTGGGCCTCGGCGGGCAGGAGGCGCACCGTGAACGTGCCATCGCCGTTGTTCTCGGCCCACGAGGAAGCAAAGGTCTGGGCTTCCAGAACCGTTGCCCCTTCCTTCAGGTCGGGAAACACATCTTCCGTCTTTCCGGCGCCGAAGGAAGTGTAGGTGGGGTACCGATCTGCGAGCGACGGGAGTTGCCGGATCAGCATATCGCGGGAGGCGACGGGGTAGTTGACGCCGCCCTCATAGGCCGTGAGAACCGGATCGGTCGCTCCGTCGCCGTCGCTGTCCTTGAGATACAGCCGCACCGGATACTCAGGGCTGGTTTTCAGGAGTGAATTCAGGCCCAGGTTGCCTGCGATCAGATCCGGGTCGTTGTCGCCATCCAGGTCGGCGGCATGGACGGCATTCCACCAGCCGGTGGTTCCTGCCAGCCCGGTCTCTGCCGTCCGGTCGATAAACTGTCCATCCTGCTGCGCGAAAATCATAATCGCCATCCACTCCCCGACGACGACCAGATCGGCTTTTCCATCGCCGTCGTAGTCTGTCCAGGCGGCATCTGAGACCATCCCGGCTTCGGCAAGGCCGGGAGCGCGTTCGTCGGTGACATCCGAGAAATGACCCGCGCCATCGTTTTCCAGCAGATAACTTCTCGGAGGCAAGCCGTAGTGGCGCGTCACGACGCGGCTGCCGACGAAAAGGTCGGTATCGCCATCCCCGTCGAAGTCGGCGGGCGCGACGACGGAGCCGTTGGCAAAGAAGTCCGGCAGGGCCTCCGGCGCGCGGCTGAAGCCGCCGCGTCCGTCGTTGCGATAGAGGCGGTCCCGGAGGGCCTCGGCCTCATCCCAGAACTCATTGCC
>CBDUBU010000336.1:0-4340 GCA_965365465.1 uncultured Rhodothermaceae bacterium | reverse complement strand
CGTAGGAGCCGTTGTGCGGCGCTTCCACGCCATCGATCCGGCGCGTGACCTCCACAACCCCGCCTTCGCCGGGCCGGGCGGTCCATCGAGCTGTATCGAGCACACCGGTCTCAAAATCATCAGAGAAAATCAGTTCCTGTGCCGCCGCTTGTTGCAACGCGCCTGTTGCTGTCAGGAGAACTGCTATCGTAGCAATAATACGTCTCATAGCTGGATTCCTGTTTGGTTGAGATAGATGGGGTATGGTGAGCGCCAAGAAAATCAGAGCAGTAGCACAAGTCTGTCGGCATCAGAACAGAAGAAACAGGCCCTTTTCTGAAAAATGAAAGGACAACTGTCACTAATGGAAGTCAGGAGGGCAAGATTATAACCAGCGTCGGGAGGGCGCAGCATTACAAGGATTGTAGTATGCTCCCCTTCATGAATCGGAGGGGAAGCGCCTACGGGATTTTATGATCGGACTTCCCGGAAAGTCAAGTTCAAAAGTGCAAGCGGTTGAAAAGATATGACCTGCATAACTTTAGTTGCAGAAGCATCTCCCACCCAAACATTCGATGGTGAGCGCTTGTCGGGAGACCGGGCGGGGTCCTGATGGGCGCAGGTCAGCGTGTGTTGTGCGCCGCGCCTCTTACTTTCAGCACGAGAAACGTCACGTCATCGGCGGGCTGTTGACCGTTGCACCAGGCGCTCACTTTTTCTTCCAGGCGCCCGATGATTTCCTCTGCGGACTGGTCCGCCATATCAAAAAATATATCCATGGCGTGTTCGTAACCGAGCATTTTTCCGGAGGCATCCCGCATCTCCGGAAACCCGTCGCTCATGAGCAGGACCGTGTCACCGGCAGAGAGCGTCATGCTGCTCTTCAGGTAGGGCAACTCGCCCGGGCCGCCCAGCGGCATTCCTTTCAGGGGAATGATCTCCATCTCTCGTGTTGCGGCCCGGTAGCAGAGGGCCGGAGGCATACCGGCGCCCACGAGTTCCAGCACGGGCATACGCAGCCGGGCCAGGGCCAGCGCCATGTAGAGTTTCGGCAGACGCATACGTTTGAGCGCCCTGTCCGACTTGCGCAGCATCTGCTCCAGGTCAGGCTCCTGCGCGTAGGCGTTCCAGAGGCTTTTCATAGCCGTAACCATCGTACCGGCCAGCAGCCCGTGGCCGGTAGCATCGCCGATGGTCAGGGTAAGAGTGCCATCAGGGGCCAGATAGAAGTCGTAGTAATCGCCGCCCACTTCGGTAGCCGTTTTCATGTAGGCGGCGATATCGACCGTCGGCAGGATGGGCACCCGCTCCGGCAGCATCGAAAGCTGGAGCTGGCGCGCCTGTTCGAGTTCCTGGGTCTGGCGCATATTCTCGGCCTGAAGGTAGTTGGCCCAGGCTTCCGCCGTCTCCGCGCGCAGTTCGTTCTCGCGCAGCCGGGACGCTTCGCGCTCCCGGTGGATGAGTCGGCGGCGCTGGACCCGATCCACAACCAGGATGCCCGCGCCTGCAATCAGGAGGTAGGCCAGCAGGGCCCACCAGCGCAGCCACCAGGCCGGCTGAACGGACACGGCGTAGGCAAGCGGTTTTTCCGACCAGAGTCCATCCTCGTTCGCGGCCAGCACCTCGAACGTGTAGGTGCGCGGCGTCAGGAAAGCCCCCAGGTTGGTGTACCGCGTACTCGTCGCCGTCTTCTCGGGCGACCAATCCTTGTCGAAGCCCTGGAGCCGGGTTTTGTATCGGACCTTTTTTTCGTTGGCAAAGCTCAGGGCCGCATACTCGATGTATAACTCGTTGTGACCACTCTGGTCCTCTGAAAAACGAACGCGGCGCAGGCGCGGCTCCGGTGGATAGGCGTTCTTGCGATCCAGATGCGGCCGGTACAGCGACAGGCCGGTTGAGGTTGCAAAGTAAACCGTCCCGTCGGCGGCAATGGCTACTGCCCCTGGTCCCCACACGACGTTGCCTACCAGCCCGTCCTGCTTCGTAACCCATCGGAGCATGGTTCGCGCAGCGGGATCAATTTCCACCAGTCCCTGCGCCGTGCCCACCCAGAGCGTCTTTGTCCGATGTGAGAAGGCCATGCTTTCAGGATTCGCGTCAAATCCGTTGTCCCGGTTGAAGCGCGTCGTAATGCTGAAAGGGCTTCCTTCAAGGGCAATGATTCCATCTCCAACAGCCCAGAGAACCTGATCGACCCAGACCGAAGAGGAAAAGCCGTCCAGGTTTCCCCCACCCATCCGGTCTTTCAGGGACTCAAAAACAGGTGTGTTGACCTTCCGTATGCTGCTCCGGGGAGATGCCCGTTCCGGGATTGCCTTCAACAGGACATCGGCAAAGGGGAGCGTACTGCGGAAGATTCCTTCATTCCTGCTTCCCACATAAATGTATCCATGCTCGTCGGTCGTTGTCGTCCAGAGGTCATCGTCCGGGAGGCCGGCTGCCCTTCCAAAGGCGTACCAGTTGTTTTCGATCAGGCAGTGCAGGGAGGCGGTTCCAGCAAAACAGACGCCCGTCCGGGCCTGCAGATCGTCTGTCGCGGCTGGAACCGTGAGCGCCTGGCATGAGGTGACATGCCCTATGTCGAAGCTGGCGAGATGAGCTTTGTGCCCGAACAGGGAGAGCGTGCGTGTCTGCGAGGCGCCCGGAAGCGCTGGAGCAGCCTTTCCGAAGGTGAGCCTGTTCGCTCCGTTCCGCGTGCCTATCCAGACCTCTCCCTCCCCACCCCGGCACAGGTCGAGCACCAGATTGCTCGATAGCCCCTGATCAGTCGTGAGGTGTTCAATGACGCCGTCATTTCGGATCAGCGCAGCGCCGCCAGGCGTCCCGGCCACCATCAACGTCAGGGAGTCGCCTCGTGCAGACGGGAAAACCGTAAAAAGAGGAAGGGCTGAATCCACATCCAGGGCCGGGAGGGCCGGAGGCTCACCGGCGTGTGATGCGCCCGTATAATGGTTGAAAGCTTCGTAATCCATACGGAGTTTCGAGAGCCCGCTGTTCTGCGCGATCCAGTAGCTCCCTTCCCGGTCCTGCATCAGGTCCCAGATGTTCTCGTCCAGCAGCCCCTGTTTGCGCGTGTAGGCAGCAAGCGGCGTCCCATCGGCCTGTAACATCCTCAAGCCTCCTCCCAGCCCTGCCACCCAGATCTTTCCCGAAGCGTCTTCCAGCATAGAAGTGACCATGCCCGGGTAGGTCGCGCCAAGAGTGGTAAACTGCCTGCTGTCCCCGTTTGTCGCCGATCGCCAGAGCGTTCCATCCCGGCACCCTCCCCAGAGCGCGCCGGCCGGCGTTTCAAAGAGCGTCTGGGAGGCGGAGCACGGAAGATTTTCCAGAAGGCTATACGAAACCTCTTCCCCCTCTATCACCATCATCCGGCCCCCGGTCAGGCTCACCCACACCGAGCCGTCGCGCCGGCCGGCCATGTTCACCACCTGTTCGCTGTTTCCACCACGGCCCGGTGGAAGCGGTATGGTGTCGGCAATGACAGGGTCGGGGCCTTTGATGCGGTAGCGAACGAGGTAGTCTTCACGAGGCGCGTACCAGATCCAGCCTCTGCTATCCCTGACCAGATCGCTCTGGCCCCGGATAGGGCTGTCATGAAGCGAGACAGCGCCAATGTGAGAGGCAAACCTTACCTCCCCACTACCTGCGTATTCCGGAAGAGGTTTTTCCGAAACGAACAATCCGTTTTCTGACCCAACCCAGAGGCGGCCATTTCCGTCTTCGGCAATACCCCAGATAGAGGAAGCCTTCAGGCTATCATCATATCCGAATTGCTGGAGGACATCGCCATCATACCGGACCAGACCGACCCCATAAGCCGCTATCCAGATGTATCCCAGGCTGTCCTGGTGAATAGATGTGATCCCCGAACTCGGCAGCGGATTGATCTCATTCTCTGTCGTATAGTGCGTGAAGGGGAGTTCCTGCGCGTACGGCGTAAGGAACGGGAAAAACCACAACAACAGAAAGAGGCGCTTCCAGACTACCCGTGGAGGCGAGCGCCTGGCGGAAACGGGATGAACAGCAGGGTCAGCCGCCCGAAGAAGCGGGGCCAGGTACGCGCCGCCCCTCTGCGGCGAACCAGCAATGTTCATGGAGGTCAACCCGTTCATCCCTGCTTTGCTCCTTCCCTGCCGTTAGCTGGTCAGTGTATGGCATCGGTTCCATTTCCTCACGGGCCATCTCCGAACGGACACAGATTGTATGAATGTAAACCCGGCAAAAACCTGTGTCAATGTCACGTATGAAACTATCTTCCTCAGGTTCAGAATGCGGGGCGGGGAGACAGTATCGAAGGCGGCTGTCAGCGCGCGCCGGGTAACGATCCAGAGTGTATCTTTATTGGACCGTCAGAAACAAGC
>CBDUBU010000335.1:0-4353 GCA_965365465.1 uncultured Rhodothermaceae bacterium | reverse complement strand
CGGGAACCGTTTGAGCAAGAATCACGAGGTCCAGCCACGGAGACCAGTTTCGGACATAATAAGGGTCCCATTTTTCCATGCCTTCCGCGCCCGAGTCACTCCGCCCGGAGATTTGCCACATACCCGTCAGACCTGGCTGAACACGCTCGCGGAGGTTCCGTGCCTGATCGGTAAGCGCATAGTGCTGCGCCGGTGGAAGCGGACGCGGCCCCACGAGTGACATCTCTCCCCGGAGTACATTCAGGCATTGGGGCGCCTCATCCAGGCTCAGATGCCGCAGGACGCTTCCTATACGGGTTACACGGGGGTCTTTCCTGAGCTTGAAATTGGTCTGCCATTCCACCAGAAGCGAATTATCCCGCGCAAGATGTTCTTGCAGTACGGACTCCGCATCCGGCTCCATTGTGCGCAGCTTGATGGTTCGGAAGCGCCTCCCTCTGCGACCCACGCGCTCCTGTACAAAGAAGGGAGCGCCCCTGTCTTCCAGCCAGATCAGCAGGGCTGCTACGGAGCATACCAGAACCAGACAGGGCAAAAACATCAGAACGATGGCAATATCCATGAACCGTTTTGCGAAACGAGCCTGCTGGTTGCTCAGGTTTCCCCGAACCTCCAGGCCCAGCGTGCCGCCCAGGTCGCTCGTCCGGGTCCAGAGAGGAGATGCCTCGAACAGGTCCGGAATAAGGAGCACCTTCTGGTAGTGTGAGAGCGAACCTTCCATTAACGCGGTCAACTGGTCTTTATCGCCATAGGGCATACAGACCACGGCCACCGGAACACGGGGCATGAGCAGCGGTGTGCTGCCCAGTACGCTGACACCTTCCAGGTATTCGCCCCAGTACGCCGGATTATCGTCGCAGGCCACGACCGGGTTATAGCCGAGGCTTTTTTCCTGCCGCAGCAATCGTATAACCTTTCGCCCTGCCGCGCCTGCTCCGTAGACCGCGACAGGAACCCCCCATAGACCAAGCGCGACGAGCCGGAGCCTGACCAGCATACGCAGGAAAGGAACGAGCAGCACGAAGACAGCAAGCAGGCCGGCCATGATGAGAACTTCAAACAGCGCGTCCGGGAGGCTAAGAACAAGCGCAACCGACAACAGCACATAGACACCGACAGCTAAAAGGGTAATGCGCCTGAACGATTCGACAGGACCAAGACCCCAGCCGGGCAGAAGGCCACTCAACACCCCCCCGCACCACCACAGCGGCAGGATCAGCCAGCACCAGGCCGGCATGAACCCGGCGCCGGAAAGCACGAATTTGAGGGCGTAAGCTGCCGGAAAGGCAAGTAGAAAAGCACATGCATCACTGGCAGCCATGAAAAACGCATTGTGAAGGGCAGGCCGCAGGTAAGACGCTTGTGGTTCAGGAATGGGAGAAGTAAAAGAAGCAGGGCGGACAACGGCTGTCGCCGGTTTTTCCGTAGTGTACCTTTCCGACAAAATTTCCAGCATATAGGATTAAAGGATAAACGTTCATCCTCCGCGCTCCTTTGCAACAAATCCACCTGGCTCTCCTCCCTGTTTGAAAAAACCTGCTATTTGAAGCGTAAACAATGCGATAAATCGCGGAACGACATGTGCGTAGCGGCGCCAGAGACGGCGCGGCTCCATCATCAGACGAAAGCACCATTCCATTCCAAGCCGCTGCATCCACTGAGGAGCCTGCCGCACCCGACCGGAATGAAAGTCGAAGGCTGCCCCTACCCCTACCATAACCGCCGGGAGGGGGCCTTTATGGGCGCTCATCCAATGCTCCTGTTTCGGGCAACCGATTCCGACGAACAGAATGCGGGCTCTGGATTCCACTATCTGCTGCATATACGCAGCATCCTGCTCGTGAGAAACCGGACCGAAGGGAGGCGCAATACTACAGGCAATGCGCAGTTCAGGAAACAGGCGACGGAGAAACAGGCACAGGTCGCTCAGGGAATCCCCGGTCCCTCCATACAATCCTACGGAGATGCCTGCTTGTGATGCCGCCTCACAGATAGCCAGCATCAGCGTCGGGCCATAAATGCGCGTGGCCTGTGGTTCTCCTAAAAGATTCAGCGCCCATACCAGCGGCATCCCGTCAGGCGTGTTCAGATCCGCCGCGTTCATTACCACGCTAAACGCGGCGCTATCGAGGGCCTCAACGACGCTATGGGTATTGGCGGCGCATACGTACCGTGACTCCGCGCAACGCGCCCATGCAACAACCTGCGCCGCAGCTTCCTCATAGCTGACAGCGTCAATTCGTGTACCCAAGATGCTGCGATAGCGGAAAGCCTGCTCCTGTACCGGCACGTTAAACCTAGGGCAATACTGCGTGTCGTAAACACACACAACCCCTTCTCTTTGCACGCTTTCCGCTCTTCAGGGGTGAGTAGTGAGGCAACTGCGGCGCATAGTTTCCGGAGAATCGGCCTGTGCCAATTACCAGATGTGGATTGAAACAAAGTGCGGGTTTTATGCCATAAAGAATGTATAAATTCTTGATCTCGTTTGTACGCTTTACCCTGACGCAAACTGCCTCTTTTGCAGTCGGCAAGGCCGCACGCATTTGTTTTCAGCGCGGTTACGACTCAAAGTTGCCGTTTTTGCTGAATACGACCGGGGGTGCGGTTCTCAGGTATGCATTTGATCCATACAGACTTCATGGCGTGTCATGCAGGATAAATCCGGCAGCGCGGGCTTGCTGAACGGCTTCATGTCGGCTGGAGGCGCCGAGCTTGGAATAGATGTGCTTGAGATGGGTCTTGACCGTATCCATAGAAACGAATAAAACGTCGGCAATGCCTTGATTGGAGAGGCCGTCTGACAGATGGAACAGAACTTCCTGCTCGCGTTCGGTTAGCGGCTCTATCATGTTCTGGCGGAAACCGGGAACAGTCCGAGGCGCCGCCGTTTCAGGGCAATTCATCTCGCCGAGCACAAGACGCGCAAAATCTGCGGCTTCCGGACTGAGCTTTCCGGGCGTGGCGCGTTGCAGGAGATCGCGCAGGAGGTCCCCCCAATCCAGAAGTGGGCGCAGCAGATGCTGTGGAGCCGCCTTACGGAAGATATCGTCCAGGAGGTTGATGCCTGCTGGTTCATCTCCTGTCCCGGCTAGCCACAGCGTGCGGCCCAGCCCGGCAAAAAGTCGCGCCAGCCGGCGACCCCGGCGTTCTGTTTCCTGGCAGAGCCATGTGATGATCGGGCCAGCCTGTTCAAAGTCGTGATCCTTTAACAGGACTCGCACAAGCAGGAGGTTTGCGCTTTCCCGCGCGGTGGTATAAGGCTCATCGTACCGGCCGGCCTGTGCATCGCGCCACGGATCCAGATAGATACGGTCGCCCTGAAGCAAGGCGACACGGGCGTGTTCGGTTTCGAGAGCGGTGTCGAACAGACGTATCTTGGAACGCTGGCTCAATACTGTTGCTTCCTGTAAGGTGCGCCGGGCAGCCTCAAGGTCGCCGGAGGAACTGTGCAGCCGCGTTAGTCCGATCAGCGCATTGCTGAGCACTTCAGGTACACGTCCTGATTGGCCCAGAGCAGAAGCGCGGGTGAAAGCTGCCTCCGCTGCCTCGAAATCATTCCGGAGATAGTGAATGCGGCCCAGGTGGTACAGGATCACGCCACAGGCCGGCAGGTCGGACAGATGTTCCTCTTCGGCGAAGGCGAGCGCCCCTTCCAGCCTTTCCAGCCCATGCAAAAGGCCTTCCGTCTGAGCCGTGATCGCGCCGAGAAGACCGAGGCTGGACAGCATCAGGTAGTGGATTCGCGTCTGCCGGTTGAAGTCGAAAGACTTTTCAAAGGCTTCTCGTGCAGCGGTTTCGTTTCCCAGGTGCAGATGGGTTCGCCCCAGGTTATAGTACAGGATACCCTGGTTCCTGGCGTTTCGGGCGCCCGGATGGGCGAGCGCTTCTTCGGTTTTGCTGACACACTGCTCAAAACGATCCTGGAAGCGGAGGGCGTAAGCCTTCAGGCAGGCGATGGCGCCCTGAAATGCTTCTTTCTCCTCATCCGTATAGGGCAACGTTGTTCTTGAAATGGCGGCTTCGGCAGACTCAAGAAGCGGTCCAACGTCTGTCGGGCGCTCCGTCAGCAGGTAGAGCCAGATGCGTGAGATCAAAAAAGACGGAAAGCCTGCGCCTGCATCTGATGGAATGCGCTCCGACCAGTGCGCGAAGGTTGCCAGCTCGCTTCGTTCAAGTAATGGCTGACCGTGCCGTTCAAGGAGATGGAGCAAGCGTTCCTGCGAAGCCATAGCGGCCGCATGTTGGAAAGCATTTGACAGGTCCCCGTGCGCTTCGAACCAGGCGCTTGCCCGCTCGTGCAGCCCATTCCATTCCTCCGGGTAGAGCCGACGCAGGCGGTCGGCGAGCAAT
>CBDUBU010000334.1:0-4371 GCA_965365465.1 uncultured Rhodothermaceae bacterium | reverse complement strand
GCAGTGGGCCGGCTCGTGCTGGTATTACCTGCGCTACCTGGACCCGCACAACCCCGACCGCCCGGTCGGTCCGGAAAAGGAAAAATACTGGATGCCGGTCGACCTGTACGTGGGCGGCGCGGAGCATTCGGTGCTCCACCTGCTCTACGCCCGCTTCTGGCACAAGGTGCTCTATGACCTCGGCGTCGTCTCGACGGAGGAACCCTTCCGCAAGCTGGTCCACCAGGGCCTTATCCTGGGCGAGATGGAGTTCACCCTCTACGTGGACGAAAGCGACGCGCCGGTATCGGCCGCCTCGGTGCGCGATCTCACCGACGAGCGGACAGGCCGCCCCGTCCGCGCCGTCCGCATCGAGGAAAGCGCCGTCGAGAAGCAGGGCGATGCCGTTGTCCTGAAGTCGGACCCGGCGATCCAGGTCGAGGCCCGCGCCCACAAGATGAGCAAGAGCCGGGGCAACGTCATCAACCCGGACGACGTGGTGCGCGAGTACGGCGCCGATGCGCTGCGCCTCTACGAGATGTTTCTCGGCCCGCTGGAACAGGTCAAGCCCTGGAGCACGCGCGGCGTGGAAGGCGTCTTCCGTTTCCTGAACCGGGTGTGGAGACTGTACACGATAGAGGACACTCCGGCGCTCTCAGACGTGATCGCACCGGTCGAGCCGACGCGGGCGCAATGGCGGGCGCTGCACACCACGTTGCGCAAGGTCGGGGACGACATCGAGGGGATGCGCTACAACACGGCGCTGGCCGCCATGATGGAGTTCATCAACGCGGCGTACAAGTGGGAAACCGTGCCGCGCGCGGTGGCGGAGCCTTTCGTGCTGATGCTCAGCCCGTTTGCGCCGCACCTGGCGGAGGAACTGTGGGAGATGCTCGGACACGAAGGGTCGCTCGCCTTCGAACCCTGGCCGGAGGTCAACGAGGCGTACCTGAAGGCAGACGAGATCGAGATTGCCGTGCAGGTCAATGGAAAGACCCGCGCCTCCATCACGGTTCCGGCGGAAGCCGGGAAAGAAGCCGTCCTGGAGGCCGCCCGTCAGGATGAAAACGTGGCCCGCCGCCTCGACGGAAAGGCCCTCCGGCGCGAAATCTATGTGCCCGGACGCATCGTCAACTTCGTGGTCGCAGAATGACGACACGGCCTCGCGGCGTGTAAAAATTACCTCCGGGAAGTAGAATCGTAGCGTTGTATCAGTTTTCGCGGGTGTGTTGTTCAAACTCGAACCAGATGAGCATGGCCTCGTCCTGTTCTCCGAAAGGGCAGCCGGCTTCGATGTAGGCATCCCAGGCTTCGTTGTACTGCCTGACGGCGTATTGCCACAGGTGAGGAGGCATTTCTTCTTCCTTGTAGCTGAACGCGCCAAACATCAAGTAGTCCATTTCGTTCATTGTGTAACCCGTAAATGAAACAGCGAAAGCAAAGCTTGAACCAGCGCCGCCGGAGGCGCCGTAGGCCTCCGGCTTAACGGTCGAACAGGACCATGCAAATCGCGTGCACATTTTTTCCGCACGTGTAATGTTGCAGAAAGTAGCCTGTGCAAAATTCCGTCTGAGCGTCCCCGTTCAGACAAAAAACGAATATTATGAATTTAATTGTCCATTTGCTGCAACGATGAGTGCAACCTTTGGCGTAGATGTGCTGGCGCTGGCGGCGCACCCTGACGATGTGGAACTGTGCGCCGGAGGGACGGTGTGCCTGCTGGCGCAGCAGGGCTACCGGGTCGGCATCGTGGATTTCACACGCGGCGAGCTGGGATCGCGCGGCACGCCGGAACTGCGCGGGCAGGAGGCGGCGCACGCGGCGCAGATCATGGGCGTGGCGGCGCGGGAAAACCTGGGCCTGCCCGACGGCGACATCACCGACACGCGCGAGAACCGCGAAAAACTCATCCGGTGCATCCGGCGCTGCCGCCCGCACCTGGCGCTCATCAACCCGCCGGAATGCCGCCACCCGGACCACGGCGCGGCGGCGCGGCTTTCCGCGAGCGCCTTGTTCTACAGCGGCCTGCGCAAGATCGAAACCTTCGAGCCCGACGGATCGCCCCAGGAACCCTGGCGCCCCCATCACGTGCTGCATTACATGCAAACCCTGCCCTTCGACCCGACCTTCGTGGTGGACGTGACGGACGTGTGGGAGCAGCGGGTCCGGGCGCTCCAGGCGTTCCGCTCGCAGTTCCACAACCCGGACTACACGCCCGGCGCCGACGAGCCGGAGACGTTCATCTCCAACCCCGGCTTCTTCCAGTGGGTCGAAGCCCGCGCCCGCGTCTACGGCCAGCAGGTCGGCGCGGTCTACGGCGAGCCGTTCCTCTACCGTCACGGCCCCGTGGGCGTGCGCGACCTGATGAACGTGCTGCGGCAGGAGAAGCAGTACCGCTAGCGCCCCCTGACGCAACCCGGGCGCCTGCGTCAGGGGCGTGTCGCTCCCGGCAGCGACCCGTTCCCGGTTTGCCGGACAATTGCTGAGAACGATGAACGGCCTTTTTCGTATCGCCACTTCCAACCTGCAGACGGGCATCGGAACGACCCAGGGGTACTGGCACTACCTGGCGACCGGCTGGAAGTACGCCCTTCCCCACGGCTCGCGCATGATCCGGAAGGCAGGCCAGTTTCTCGAAGCGGCAGAGATCGACATCGCCGCGTTCTGCGAGATCGAGGGCGGCTCCGGCAGATCGAAAGGCGTCGATCAGGTCGAACTGCTCGTGCGCGAATCTCCGCTGGAGAGCGGGGTGTTTTTCCCGACCTACACGGTAGGCGAGCGCATCAACCAGGGCAACGCCGTCGCCGCGCGGTTCCCGGTGCGCTACGTCGAAAACCACCGGCTCCCCGGTGAGGGAGAACCCCGGTTCCTGAGCGAAGCCGCCGTGGACCTCGACGGCCTGGCCGTGCGGGTATTCGTCACCCACCTGAGCCTGGCCCGCGACGTGCGCAGCCAGCAAATCAGCCACATCGCCGGCGCGATAGGCCACTGCGAACAGCCTACCATCCTGGCAGGCGATTTCAACGTGTCGGTGGAAGACGAACTCGACCTGATGGCGCAGAGCAACCTGACGAAGGCCGCCGGCGTCGAGACGTTTCCCTCGTGGAAGCCCGCGAAGCGCCTGGACTACCTTTTCTTCAGCAAGCACTTCCGCATCCGGGAAGTCTATGCGTTCGACCGGTTCCTGTTCTCCGACCACCTGCCCCTCGTCGCCGAAGTCCGGATCCAGGCCGGCTGAGAACGAATCGCCAACTGGCCGTCTCAAGAAACGGAGCGTGGGAGGGTGCATACTCCACGGAAAAGATCCGGGAGATCTACACACGTGAGAAAGGCAGTACGTACTACTTTGAGCGGCTGCCGGAGGGTTTCATGCAGGCCATGCCGAGGCATTTGCCCGGCGTGAAAAAGAGCAGCCCGGACCACAACAGAAGGCTGAGCAGAGGCAGACGAGGACAAGCGAGACAGAGGACGATGATTCCGCAATCATAGATAAACCATACCTGCTTATGAACGGAACGAACAACCAGCAAGCGTCTTTGCACCTACAATCCCGCTTTCGCGGCTGCCTGCTGGGCGGCGCCGTGGGGGATGCCCTCGGCGCGCCAATCGAGTTCATCCGCTCGAATGACGAGATCCGCCTGAGCTATGGGCCGGACGGCGTGACAGGCTGCGAAGAGGGGCCGTACGGCATAGGCGCCGTCACCGATGATACGCAGATGACCCTCTTCACGGCAGAGGGTTTGATCCGGTCGGCTGTGCGGGGGCGGGACCTACTTGCGGTCAAGAGCCTCTACCCTTGATAGCCCAGTCCGTACTATCGGAACTTGACACCCAGTGTAGCAAAGATGGAATCAGAATAATCTCCCTTGGCAGTCACATTCGTCGCTACCTTGCGCCTGGTCACAACGCGCACTGTCGTCCGGTCAGCGGTTTCTTTTTCCACGACCGCACGAGCATATCCTCCATAGCTGAACGCGGAGGATCTGGACCTGCCGATAATGACGTAGGTGCTATCATCTGGAGAATAGGCATCTTCTATAGCCAGCCCTGCATCTGCAACGGCATCTCTGGTTGCGTCTACTACAGTATCAAAATCAGCGTCAAAACTTCTCGCTACTCCGTCCGATAATGGGACAGTGCGCATTGTGCTGGTTGTGGCGCAGCCCATCAGCAGGAACAAGAGACTCGTGGACAAAAGCAGAACGGATGTCGCAGGTTTCATAGGGCATCTCGCTTGTTTGTGGATGTGGTGAGATGTTGGAACACTTCGGCGCAGCTATCCCCGGCTCCGGCTCATTAATCCCTTCCTCACTGTGCGCCTTATTTTGAGAGCATCGAAAAAGCCGGACAGCCCTCTCTCGAAGCTGTGGGAAAATGCATGGCAGCGCGTTC
>CBDUBU010000333.1:0-4431 GCA_965365465.1 uncultured Rhodothermaceae bacterium | reverse complement strand
CCGCCTCTACCCCGCCGTGCTCGATGACCGGGATGTTGAGCGCCTTCACGATTTCCTTGATGTAGGGAAGGTTGATCGACAGGTCTTCCGGCATCGGCGCGCGGTTTGCCTTGTAATCGTCATAGAGGGCGTCGCGGAACGTGCCCCCCGGCCCTATGGCGTCAAAGACGACCGCCACGTGTTCCATGCTGTGATCATCCATCAGCCGCAGCAGCGCCGTCGTGAAGCCGTAAGCCGCCGAGGTGTTCTGGCCTTTCGAGTTTATCAGCGGTCGGTTGATAAAAATAAAGTGGGAGCGGTAGGCAAGCGCCATCGCGTCGAGCAGGTAAAGACGTTCCATTCCTTTTTGCCTGTCAGCTTTCCCTGTCATATGCTGTTTTCTTTCTTGAAGGAGCGGACACGGCAGGAACGCCGGTCGACCCGGTTGGATAAGAACCGTCCGTAAGCTAAGTTCCTTTGAACGCAAATCCCGTCCATAGTACCAGCATCACCGCTTCAATGCAAGCAGCGCCTGAACATCAACCCCGTTCTATTCTTGTAACCGGAGGCGCAGGCTTCATCGGTTCCAATTTCCTGCAACGGATGACGCCGCGCTATCCGGAGGTCACGTTCGTCAACCTGGATCTGCTGACCTATGCGGGAAACCTGATGAACCTGCAAGGCATCGAAAAGGCCCCCAATTACTGCTTCGTGCAAGGGGACATCGCGGATGCGGATCTGGTGCGGCGGCTGTTCGGCGAGTACGGATTCACGACGGTCGTGCATTTTGCGGCGGAAAGCCATGTGGACCGGTCCATCCTTGCCCCGCTGGATTTCGTACGCACCAACACACTTGGCGCCGTCGTCCTGCTGGAGGCGGCCCGCAGCGCCTGGCAGAACGCGGAGGCTGGAAGGCATCGCTTCTACCATATCTCCACGGATGAGGTCTTCGGTAGCCTGGGCAAGGAGGGGCTGTTTTCGGAGAGAACGCCGTATGATCCCCGGTCTCCCTATTCCGCCTCAAAGGCGGCGAGCGATCATTTCGTGCGGGCGTATGGACATACCTACGGGTTGCCGGTGGTGCTTTCCAACTGCTCGAACAACTACGGCCCGTTCCAATTTCCGGAGAAGCTCATCCCCCTGACCATTCTCAACGCATTGCAGGGCAACCCTGTACCGGTTTACGGCAAGGGCGAAAACGTGCGCGACTGGCTTTATGTGGCTGACCACTGCGAAGCCATCGATACGATCCTGCATTACGGGAAGGCGGGCGAGACCTACACCATCGGCGGAAACGCCGAGCGGACGAATCTGGAACTCGTTCATCTGCTGCTCGATCTGGTAGACGCAGCCCTCCAACGCGAGCCGGGAACCTCGCGGAAGCTCCTGCGCTTCGTGAAGGACCGGCCCGGCCATGACTTCCGCTACGCGATGGACTTCTCGCGCCTCGAACGGGAGCTTGGCTGGAAGCCTCGCCATAACCTCGAAGAGGGACTGCGCAAAACGATCGACTGGTACATCGCCAACCCGGAATGGCTCCACGCAGTCGCTGATCAGTCTTACCAGCATTACGTTGCCGAGCAGTATGAACAGCGCTTTCGGGAGGCCGAGTAGGTGCAGCAACCCTGCTTACCGAACCTACAAAAAAACGACCGTCTTGTTTTCATGCACGATCACGCGGTCTTCCAGGTGCCATTTGACGGCGCGGGAGAGCACGGTTCGTTCTATGTCTTGACCCAGTTCCTTCAGATCCTGAACACGGTGGCGGTGCGTGACCCGGATCACGTCCTGCTCGATGATCGGCCCGGTGTCCAGTTCCTGCGTGACGTAATGGGCGGTAGCGCCGATCAGCTTGACGCCGCGCTCGTAGGCGCGTCCGTAGGGATTTGCGCCGATGAACGCCGGCAAAAAGGAATGGTGGATGTTGATGATGCGCTCTGCATAGGCATTCACAAAGTCCTCCGACAGGATCTGCATATACCGCGCCAGCACGATCAGATCGGCTTTTCCTTCGAGCAAGCCCAGTATCTCCGCTTCGGCCTCTGATTTCCGTTCGGCGGACACCGGAACGTGATAGAAAGGAACGCCGAAGTTTTCTACGGCTTCCTTCAAATCCGGATGGTTGCTGATGACCATGGACACCAGCGCCGGGACCTCCCCGCGCGCGCTGCGCCACAGGAGTTCCAGCATGGCATGGTCGTACCGGGAAACCAGAATAGCCACTTTCCTGGGTTGGGCGGCATAGCTGATGCGCCAGTCCATCGCGTACCGGCCTGCCACCGCATCTGCGAAAGCGCGTTCCAGCACCGGACGCGAGAGGTCGAGGTGCGGGGTCTGAAACTCCAGCCGCATGAAAAACGTGCCCCCTTCCGGATCGGTCGAATGCTGATCCAGTTCGGTGATGTTGGCTCCGTGGTTATAGAGGAAGCTGGAAACCGCCGCCACAATGCCCGGTCGGTCAGGGCATCGGATCAGAAGCCGGGCTGTCGTGTCTGTGTACATGATGCGCTCTGCTGAAAACCTTTCTCCTAGCGCGACAGGTACAGGTTGCGCATCTCGAAGGGCCTGCGGAAGTGTTCGTCCGCCAGTTCCTCCACAAAAACGATAGCTTCTCCGGTGCTTTTCATCTCCGGCCCCAACTCTTTCGACACTTCCGGAAACTTGTCCCAGGAAAAGACAGGCTCCTTGATGGCGAAGCCCTTCAGCGTGGAATCCAGCATCCCGGCTTCCCGGAAGGTGCGCAGCTTTTCTCCGAGCATGACCTTTGTCGCCACGTTAGAGATCGGGATGCCCGTTGCCTTTGCCACGAACGGCACGGTGCGGGAGGCGCGTGGATTCGCCTCGATGACGTAGACGATCTCATCCTTTACGACAAGCTGGACGTTGATCAGCCCTACCACCTTCAGTCTGTGGGCAATGTCGGTCACGTACCGGCGAATGCTCTGGAGCACGTTTTCAGAGAGCGAGTACGGCGGCAAAACGGCAGTCGAGTCTCCCGGATGCACGCCCGCCGGCTCGATCTGCTGCATGATGCCGGCGATCCATACCTCGTCGCCGTCGCAGATGGAATCCACGTCGATTTCGACCCCGTTTTCCAGGAACAGGTCGAGCAGGATCTGATTCTCCGGAAACATCCTGAGAATGCGGTTCACGTACTGCTCTACTTCTTTCTTGTTGATGGCGATACGCATGGCCTGCCCCCCCAGCACGTAACTGGGCCGCACCAGAATGGGATACCCGATGCGCTCGCTGACTTCGATGGCCTGGGCGACCGTGTGCGCCACGCCATAAGGCGGCGAAGGAATTTCCAGTTCCTTGAGCACCGCCGAAAACTTGCCCCGGTCCTCGGCCAGGTCCAGGCTTTCATACGAGGTGCCTACAATAGGAATCCCGCTGTCATAAAGATACTCGGCAAGCTTAAGCGCCGTCTGCCCGCCCAACTGAACAATGACGCCTTCCGGCTTTTCCAGTTCTATGATGTCAAACACCCGTTCCCAGTAGACAGGCTCGAAATAGAGCTTGTCGGCCACATCAAAGTCTGTCGAAACCGTTTCAGGGTTGCAGTTTACCATGAGCGCTTCGTAGCCCATCTCGCGGGCCGCCAGCACGCCATGCACACAGGAATAATCAAACTCGATGCCCTGGCCGATCCGGTTCGGGCCGCTGCCCAGAATGAGCACCTTCCGTCTGTCAGAGACCTCGCTTTCGCTCTCACCCTCATAGGTGGAGTAGTAATAGGGGGTCTGTGCGTGAAATTCGCCGGCGCAGGTATCGACGAGCTGGTAGGAAGGCAGAAGGCCGAGCGCCTTGCGATGCGCCCTTACGTCCGCTTCGGTCACGTCGTCCTGCAGGAGATACGCAATCTGCGCATCGGAAAAACCGTGCTGCTTGACCCGGAGCAAAAAATCCCTGTCCAACTGGATGAGTGCGTGGCGGCCCAGGTCGCGTTCCATCTGCACCAGATCCTGAATCTGATAGAGGAACCAGGGGTCTACTTTGGTGATGTCGGCGACCTCATCGACCGAAGCGCCCAGCTTGAAGGCATTTCTGATTTGCAACGTGCGATCCCAGAAGGGCCGGGCCAGCCGGGTTCGCACTTCCTCGCGGCCGACATCCTCCCGATCCCCTCCCAGCCCGGCATACCCGATCTCCAGGCTTTGCCAGGCTTTCTGCAAGCTTTCGGGGAACGTCCTGCCGATCGCCATCACTTCGCCTACCGCTTTCATCTGCGTCGTGAGTTCTTCATCGGCTCCCTCGAACTTGTCGAAGTTGAAGCGGGGTATTTTGGTCACCACATAGTCGATGGAAGGCTCGAAGCAGGCGCTGGTCGTGCCCGTCACGTCATTCGGCAATTCGTCGAGGGTATAGCCGACGGCCAGCCGCGCGGCGACTTTTGCAATCGGATAGCCCGTTGCCTTGGAGGCAAGCGCCGAAGAACGAGAAACGCGCGGG
>CBDUBU010000332.1:0-4438 GCA_965365465.1 uncultured Rhodothermaceae bacterium | reverse complement strand
AAAACAGATCGGCCAGGAAGCAGATCAGCAAATCATAGCCCAATATGGGCTGTATGATGACCCGAAGGTAGCCGCGTACGTGAACCGAGTGGCCGAAAAAGTGCTGGCACAAAGTCACGTTCGCCGACCGGATGCCCGGGCGGAATACCGTAACACGGCCTTTACGTTCAGAGTATTGGATTCTCCTATCGTAAATGCCTTCGCCCTACCCGGTGGCTTCATATACGTGACGAGGGGCCTATTGAGTCACCTTGAAAATGAAGCCCAACTCGCTGTTGTACTGGGACACGAGATTGGCCATGTAGAGGCGAGGCATGCAGCGCAAAGGGCATTTGAACAACAACTGGGTGGACTGGGGGTGCTGGGCGGAGCAATTCTGGGCCAGGAAGTACTGGGCCTGCCGGCACAGGAAATACTCAATGTTGCTGGAACAGCCACGCAACTGCTATTCCTGAAGTACGGAAGAGATGACGAACGTGAGTCGGATGCACTGGGAGTCGAATATGCTGCATTGTCGAGGTATAAGGCGGAAGAGGGGGCTGATTTCTTTACGACGCTCAAACGGATGAGCGAAAAAGCAGGGAGCGAGATTCCAAGCTTCATGTCAAGTCATCCCGACCCAGGAGAACGCGAACAAACCATCAAAGAGCTGGCGCGAAGGTGGGAAGGGCAGACAGAGATGACCGTCACAAACCAGGACGAATTGTATGAGGTCTTAGATGGGATGATACTGGGTGAAAACCCTCGAAACGGATTCGTCCAGGACGGTTTCTTTTACCATCCTGAGATGCGTTTCCAGTTTCCGGTTCCAGCCGGATACAGGGTGATGAACCAGGCTCAGGTGGGAGCGCTCGTTGAGCCGAACCAGCAAGCCATCTTGACGTTTTCCCTGGCCCAGCAACAGACGGTTCAATCCGCCGCTGCAGCGTTTGCCGGCCAGGAAGGACTCGTGGTGGTAGAAAACCAGTCAGGACGAGTGGGGAACCTGCCGGCGCATTATGTACTGGCGGATGCGCAAACGCAGGATGGACAGACGTACCGGCTGCTGAGCTATTTTATCGAAAACGGAGGGACGGTCTACCAATTCCTGGGTTACACGGCGAAGGCCATGTTCGCGAATCATCAGGACAGTTTTGTCCGGACCATACGTGGCTTTCAACCGCTGACGAATCCCACGATCCTCAACGTAAAACCGGTTCGTCTAAACATTACCGAGGTGAGACAAGCAGGAGACTTCCAGGCCATTGCGCGCAATGTGGCCTTACCCCCCGACTACGACGTTCGAGACCTCGCGATCCTGAATCAACTGGATTTAACGACACAGGTACCCCAGGGCACCCGTCTCAAACTGACGACTCGATAAAGCTCCAAGCGAAACTCCTCTCCCATCGCATTCATGGCGACCGGCCCTAAAGCAATACGAGGTTTAACGGCTGAACGAGCCCTTCAAAGTGACTCTTCAGAAGGGGGAATGAGCGTGGCCTCTCCTCCCACACAGAGTTTGCCTGCCAGGTAAGCGTACACGCGCATCTTGATGTGTTGGTGCTTATCAATCTTTTCGGCCACCTTTACCTCAACGGTGATCTCAGAGCCAACCGGGACAGGGCGGAGAAATCGACAGGATATGGAGACGGCGACACTTCCCGGACCGGGAAAGTCGCGTCCCAGTACCTTGGAGATGATTCCCAGAAGGAAAACGCCATGCACGATAGGCTTACCAAAACGGGTCGTCTGAGCATACGCCGCATCCACGTGGAGCGGATTGTCATCGCCCGTTACATCGGCGAACAGTTGAACATCCTCGGCCGAAATATTCCGCTTTATTGAAAAAGCGTCGCCGACTTGCAGCGTAGCAAAAGTGTGCATAAAAGGCGGGGGTCGAAGTGAGCAATCAGAAAGCAATCAAAATAGCAGCCCGAATCTAAAAAACGAAGCGGGGAAGAAAGAGAGAAACGAGAGGGGAAGCGCTGGCAGAGAGATTAGCGATGAAAGCGAAGTCAGAAGCCAGCGGAGGGAAAGGCGGAAGAAGAGCGTTGTTGAAGTACATGGACGTATCGCTCCGCCACCGCGGTCCAGGCGAACGATTCCCGAACATACCTGGCCGCACGCTCAGAGGCCTGCCGCAGCGCAGGGCGGTCTCGTTCATAGCGGAGAATGGATTCTACAAAGCATCTCGCATCTCCGCTCTCGACGAGATGTCCATTCTCATTTTCCGCAATGACATCCGTAATACCTTCAAGCCGCGAGGCAATGGCGGGAAGCCCTCCAAGTCCGGCTTCGAGAAGGACCACCCCGAAGCCTTCCATGTCACCCGGCACAGGAATGTTGGGCATTACAAAAAGGTCGGCGCCGCGGTAAAGCCGTTCGAGATCTGTATCCGAAATCCGGCCGAGCAGACGAACCCGCTGACCCAAACCATGCCGGTCGGCAAGAGCGCTGATCTGCTCCCCCTCGGGGCCGTCGCCAGCCAGCCAGTAATGCACGTTTTCTGGCAAGTCGGGCAGCACATGGGCAACGAACCAGGCAAACCCTTTCCGCTTGACCTGGCGTCCGACGCTGCATAACACAAGTGCGTTCTCCGGCAACGCGCCGTCAGGTTGGCCCAGCGCCGCAAGCATGTCACGACGAGCCTGGCGGCGATCTCCAGGCGGTTGGAAGCGGTTCAAATCGATGCCATTGGGCACCACTTGAAGCTTCGAGGGTGGAAGTCCGCGGTCAATACAGGCTATCCCGGTCGCCCGGCTGACCGGAAGCACCAGGTCGAGGGAAGAGAAAACACGAGGTATCAGCAAGCGCTGGTAGGGAGAGACGTCGAGCGTCACGTCTCTTCCATGTACAATCGCCGCCGTACGAATCCCAGCCTTTGCCAACTGCGCCTCAAGGGGCACGGCGAGGCTCGCCGTAACCATCGAAGAGAAGAGAACGGTGTCGACGGAGCGTTGACGGGCGCATAGAGAAAGGGCCCTTAGAGCCTGCGCCAGAAAGGGAAGGACCCGAATGTGCGTCCACCTCCAGGAACTACGAAGCACAAGGGTCGAGAGCTCAACACGGGGGTGGACTGAAAGAGCGGCATGCAATTCCGTGGCGACACGTTGCATACCCCCGACGTTCGACAGCGGCCGATCAGGTGGCGGAAAGGAGTGAGAGACAAACAAGAGACGCACGATGGCGACACCCCTCAGGCCGGGATGGGCGACAACACCGGCGTACCCGGCAGGCTGGGCTCAGAAACAGGCTCGGTGAACTCAGATACCCCGAGCACCTCTTCATAATATCCGCTGATGCGGGAAAGGATCATATCCCACTCGTACGACTGGGCCGCAGCAAATGCCGCAGCACCCATCTGACGGCGCTGGGCCCCGTCGCAAACGAGCAACGTAACAGCATCAAGGAAGGCTTTCCCATCTCCAGGAGGAACGAGGAAGCCGGTCACTCCCGGGTCTACCAGGGCATTGCTGCCGGTAGCATCCGCACAAACGGCCGGCAGCCCGGAGGCCATCGCTTCGAGGGTTACGTTTCCGAACGTCTCGGTGTCACTGGGAAAGAGAAAGACGTCTGAAGAGGCATAGGCACGTGCTAGATCGTCGCCACCCATATAGCCGGTGAACAGGGTTTCGCCGAGCCGGGCCTCCAACTCGACACGAGCCGGCCCATCGCCGACCACGAGGCTACGATGCGGGATCTGGCGTGCCTTCAGGCCCTCCACGACTTCAGCAAACACCTGAAGTCCCTTTTCCCACACGAGCCGGCCGATGAAACTGACGACCACCTCGGAATCTCCAATCCCGAGGGAGCGACGCCAGGTCAGCGATCGGCGGGTAGGCGTAAAGCGGTTGGTATCCACCCCACGTTGCCACAGGTGGAGGCCCCGTTTTATACCGTTCGATTGAAGAACCTCCGCCATCGACGAAGAGGGGACGTAGACATGCTCACACTGCCCATAAAAGAAACGAAGGTACTTCCAGAGCAGCTTCTCCGCTGCACTGAACCCGTAGTACTTCAAATAAGAGCTGAAATGGGTGTGATACGAAGCGACCACTGGGATGCCCCATTTCCCAGCCAGCCGCAACGCCTGGTAACCCAGCACATCAGGCGTCGCGATGTGAAAAAGAGTCGGCCGGAAAGCAGCAATCTGCTCACGCACGGCACGGGGAAGTCCAAGCGAAACCCGGTACTCGGGCCGTCCGGGAGCAGAAACGGAGGGAACGGGGACGAGCGTACCGGCATGCTGGACCGGAGGCTGTTCGATGGTAGGGGCCACCACCAGCACCTCGGATCCGTGACGTTCGAGGTAGGCAACGAGCCGGTTGAGCGTCAGCGACACCCCGTCGGCGATGTGGTTGTAAGCCCCGGTGAAGAGGACGATGCGCTTGGAAGAAACCGTTCGGCGGCGCGCTTTGTGCCGCTCGTATCGAGAAAGTCGGATCATGCTTTCCAT
>CBDUBU010000331.1:0-4452 GCA_965365465.1 uncultured Rhodothermaceae bacterium | reverse complement strand
CCAGGGCCTCTGGGTCAGCCCCAACGGCTATAACTCGTGGTCGGGCGATACGCCGATCCAGGAGCACGTGGATGCCTACGAAACGGCGGACGGCTCGGAATTCACCTGGGATGATCCCGAAATGGCCGCCCGCCCCTACGAGAACCGCGACCCGCGTTTATACGCCAACGTTCTCTATACGGGGGCGCAGTGGAGACCGCGCCCTGCGGGCCTCAGCGACCTGGACCCCTCTGGCATCATCCAGACGGGATGGTTCGAAATGCCGGGCGAATCGGGCCTGCGCGCCGGGCTGGACACCCGCGAAGGCCCCGTCCAGACCTGGAACGGCACGAAAACCGGCTACAACCTGCGCAAGTTCGTAGACAAGGACCTTCAGCCCGATACACAGCAGCAATTCAACCCGTGGCCGTTCCTGCGCTACGCGGAGGTGTTGCTCAATTACGCGGAGGCTGCCGCCAACCTGGGCCATACCGGGCAAGCCGTGAGCGCGTTGAATGAGGTTCGCGCGCGCGTGGGTATGCCTCCCGTACCGGAAGACGGCGGGCCGGGGCGCACGCTTCTGGAACGCATCTATCAGGAGCGAAACGTCGAGCTGGCCTTTGAGGAATTCCGGTACTTCGACGTGCGCCGCTGGATGATCGCGCCCGAAGTCTACCAGAACGCACACGGCATCCGCGTGGTCGGCCGCCTCGACCCGAACGGCGTCCAGATCGGCAATAACAAGTACCGTTTCGAGTACGAGGTCGTTCAGGTGGACGAACGCCAGTGGAACGACCGGGCGTACTTCCTGCCGATCCCGCAGGATGAGATGGACAGAAACCCCAATCTGGTGCAGAATCCGGGATACAACTAACGCCCGGACCTGAAAGAACGAACGGCCCACCGACTGAGGGGCAGGAATCAGCACGAAGAAACTGACTCCTGCCCCTTGCTTTTTCCGTGGCGGCTACCCCGTAAGAAAGGATCATCGGCGAAAACAAGTGGTAACAAAGACAAGAGTTTGCCTCCGCGTCAGCAGAAAGGTTGCCGGCGTGTGCATCGCCCCTGTTCCGGACCTACAGCAACCCCATGAAAATGCCGCACTGCTGCGCCGGGCTTCTTTTTATCGGCGCCCTCGTCCTCGTCGGGTCCCTTTCGGGCTGTTCCCGCGCCTGGCTGCGGGTGCAACAGGTGCCGCAGAACGGGTTTGCCCAGACGCTCAATTACCAGTTTCAGGCGCAGGTTCACGCCGACTCTTCGGGTCACTGCCGGATGATGACCGTGCAGGTCAAGCCCCTTAACAAGGTGTACTCGTCCGGCGAGCCGCCCTCCCGCCTCCAACTGTTCGACGACGACTGCGCCAGCCCCGTGCGGTTCGAACGAGCGCAATTTGTCTCAAAGGAAACAGGCGAGCACGTGCGACTCTCCGGCTCCGAAGTCTACCGCTTCCTGAGCAACTACACCCGCCTCGAAAACGAGCTTATCGGATGGCTCTGGCGAGCAGGAATCATCTAGAGCATTTTGCCCGCAGCAGCCGAAGGCCGTCGAACAGAAACCGCTCGTCACCCTGAACAACATCGAAGCGCCGCAAGGCGTCAGCCCGTGCATATCCGGGCAGAGACGATTCTCAACCCGCACAGTCAGAGGGAGAACCGGAAGGACGGGTTTCGGGTTTACAGAACACACCGCCTGGCAGAAGCGTTTTTCCGTTTCATCGAACAAAGCCTGTTTCCAGATGGACCTGAGCACCCTGAAAACCTCTCTGTCGAACCCGGAGCCTCCCCCCGGACTCAGCCCTGCGCTGCAGGCGCTGTGGCATGACGCACGCGGCGACTGGCGCACCGCCCATATGCTGGTGCAGGACGAGCAGACCGCCGAGGGCGCATGGGTACACGCCTACCTCCACCGCAAGGAAGGCGACGATGCAAACGCAGCGTACTGGTACCGGCGGGCAGGGCAGCCCGTTGCCCGGACTACGCTGCAAGAGGAATGGGAAAGCCTGGCTCGCAGCTTGCTCTCCGGGCGGTAAACCCGGAAATGCACTCGCGCCAACTACTCTACCACCAGAATCTCATGCACCGCAACCTGCGGCACGACAACGTTCACAAAGCCGTCGGCATAGCCAAAGGCAAGACGCCGGTTGCCCGGCTGGAGCGTAACCGATAATGGTTGTTTCGAGGTCCTCAGCGTCACTTGCTGCGGACCCAGGGGCACTAAATCGTCATAGGTGGCAGATTCCGGGTTGTTGTGCTGCCCCCCGGCGTTGATGAGATTCAACACTGTGCGGTCGTTCAGGCGGTTCAGCGCCACATGAAGCGGCCCCCGCCCTTCAACACGAACCTCCGGATTCTGGAACAACCGGTCAACGACATCGCTGACGAAATCGCGGTGTACGGGCGAACTGCTGTGGAGGTAATAATAGCCGAGATCGCTATAGATGGCGCCGATCTTTCCCTGTCCGAAAGGGGTCACGGAGGCTGCAATGCCGAACGGTGAGCGCATATCCTTGCTGTGATGCACGGTTCCAATCGTCTGGACACCCTCCGATACTTCTACCGCCTGATAGCGCGCATCGACATTTGCCATCAGGCTGTCGTGGGCCAGAAAATGCACCATCCGCTTCGGCTCGCCCTTCAATCGCACGTCCAGTTCCTTCTCGAAGAGCTTCACGGCATCGACGCCCGCCACGAGCAGGTTGCCGCCCCGGCGCACGTAGGCGAGGACCGAGTCCCGGAAGGCCGGTTCCAGATAATTCCATTCCGGGATCACAATCAGTCCGTACTGATCCATCCGCCCCTGGAGATGATGCTCCATCAGGATTTCAAAGGGGCGCCGTCCGTTGAGCAGCAGGGCGCTGTAGCCCCGGAGCGCGTCTGCCTCGCCGCGCGGAAGGTCGTAAACAACTTTCGATGCCCGCCTGTAGGCATCAGCCGAATAAAGAAGAGCTATTTGCGGCACAGGAACCGAACCCTGCACGTAAGGCTGCCGGTCGCGTACGAACCGGCCGATCGCTGCCGCCTGCGGGATGATCCATGACTGGATGGACAGGTCGGCATTCTGCGTGTAGTACACCTGAAAACCGCCTCCCATTGAGATGGTTTCGGCAGCTTCCTGCAACAGGTGAACCGTGGACTTGGGAGACTGCTTCTTGAGCGGCGCATCAAAGTTATAGACAAAGCTCCAGGCCATCAGGTCCCACGGCTTATGATAGAATTGTCCCTGTGGCGCCAGGCAGCGCGCCTCGAAGGCGGCAGAGTAAACCGTGTTGCCGCTGGCAACGTCGCCCGACAGATAGTCCAGATCCAGGGTGACAGGCTCCGGCATGAACGAACTGTAGGCCCAGTTGCTCGTGATCTGGAACTCGGGGTCGTAAGCACGCATCGCCTTCAGGTAATGCGTGACGTACTCCTTGAACTTCGTCCGCGTAAATTCGAGATAAGGGATAAAGTTGGGGTCATCCTGTGACGCAGGAGGTTCCAGACCGGTCAGTTTCCTGAACTCCGCCTTCGCCTCATCCCGGAAGTCAGGCCGGGCGCCCCAGGCATCTCCGTCGATCCACACCCCGTCAATTCCGTAATCGCTCAGTTCCTTGAGTTGCGGAATCAGGATCTCATCCACATAAGGGCTATAAAACGAGGTAGCGCTGCCGTTGCGTGTGCCATCCATGTTGAGGACTGCCCAATCGGGATGCAATGCAATGGCTCGCTCATCGATCACACCGGAATAGTGTGAGTAAAGCGCTACACCGTGGCGGGCCGTCACGTCGCGCAGCAGACGCAGCGGATCTTTCTGAAACGATGCAACATGACTGCCTGCCTTTGTCGGATAGCTGGCGATGCCGGGGTGCCCCTTGGTATCCACCTGGATGAAGTCCGGTTTCACGGCGGTGAGCAGCGAGTCGATCATGCCCTCGGTAAGGGTTTCACCAACCTCCCCTTCGTCAATCTGTGCATGATGATCGAAATGCAGCCCGAAAAAGCTTTCGGATCGACGCGGGCGTTGCTGGCCTGCGGCGGCATCCGCCAGAATGATAGCGCAGAGCGCAAACAGGAAGCCAATGCGAAACGTGTGCATATGCGTGGCAGGCAGCATAGGAGAATTGGAGCAGGGCAGGCGCGGTTCTCACCAGGGGGATGAAGTCGTCCCATCCTGAAATCTGCTTCAGGCGACAGACCATGCTCCGGTTATCAGAGGATGTCCTGACTGGACTTATTTACCTCTCATTCCCTTCAGAAGCTCGCCGCAGGCAAGCGCCTTCTACTACGCCGGCGGCTCCTTTCAGCAGCTCATGAAAAACCTGTCTGGCATAAAGAAGCCTCAAGGCTGCTCAAACGACGAGCACGCTCCAGAGGATACCGGCAGCGATGGCCGAGCCAATGACGCCGGCCACATTGGGAGCCATGGCGTGCATCAGGAGGAAGTTGTTCGGGTCCTCGCGCTGGCCCATCATCTGCGCAACGCGGGCCGAGTCAG
>CBDUBU010000330.1:0-4509 GCA_965365465.1 uncultured Rhodothermaceae bacterium | reverse complement strand
CGAGACGAAGTGCAGACGCGGCGCCTCACGGGGATAGGGCGTGAGCGCCTCGGCAGCGAGTTGCTGGAACTGTCCCCGGAGGTACTGCAGAAGCCCCCTTTCTGAGAGTCCGAGTGATCCGAAGCCGGCGGCCAGGTTTTCTCCGGAGTTCTGGGCCTGGAAAGCCTCTACAAAGGTCGATAAGAACGCATCCGGAGAGCGCGGGTTAGCCGCGACAGCCGCCTGGACCGCCTTTTCAAAAGCATCTCCCGGAGCCTGCTTGTACTGGATGCGAAGCCAGGATGCATAGGAGAGCGCCGCTATGCGCCCGGCGGCAGGGACTGCCGGAGCAATCAGCGCAGTCAACATGCCGGCCGCCATGACCAGCGCTATCAACCTTGCTCCCCATGTCGAGCGTAGAAAACGCATAGTGTCCAGAGCCATCTATCTACTGCGCCATACCGCATGGCGCAGCTTTACAATCTACGAAGCCGGCGCTCGCCAGTCAAACCGGCTTTTTCAGGCGCGTGTTCAATTGCGAAAGGAAAAAGGTGTTTCCGGCTCCTGCTGATTTCTTGCAAAACGTATAGCGGTTGCTTTCCTGTTCTGCCTGCTCTCGATATGACAAGGGCGAGGGGGCGCTGTACTACTTTGCATTATCAGGCTTCACAGTTTTGCATCTTTTCGTACCTTTTCCGGCAATCCATCGGGCCCCTGGCCTTGCTGGACGTTTTTTGTGGGACGCGCCGGCGCAGGAATCTTCATTGCGCACAGGCTGAACTGTTGAAGCATAACCAAGAGATGAAAGAATACCTCGAACGGCAACTCCGGGAGGCCCTGGCCGAGATGGGCGGCGCTCCGGCGGATTTTGCCCCTGAATTTGAAACCCCCAACAACCCGGACCACGGAGACCTGGCGACGAACGCGGCGCTGCAACTTGCCCGTCACTTGCGGCGGGCGCCGCGCCAGATCGCCGACGAACTCGCGCAACGCCTTCGTGAAAAGCCAGTCGACCCGGAGCGGATTGCCGCCGTCGAGGCAGCCGGTCCCGGCTTTCTGAATTTTCGTTTCTCGGATCGGTATCTGGCAAAAGCCTTGCGCGAACTCGTAGAGGCAGGCCCCCGTTTCGGGCGCACAAACGTCGGGGCTGGAAAACGGGCCATTGTCGAATACGTGAGCGCCAACCCGACCGGCCCCCTCACCGTAGGGCACGGGCGCAATGCCGTGCTCGGTGATACCGTCGCCAACCTGCTCGACTGGACCGGCTACGAAGTCACCCGCGAGTACTATTTCAACGACGGGGGACGGCAGATGCGCGTTCTGGGCGCATCGGTGCGGGCGCGTTACCAGGCGCTCCTTTCTCCGGATCTCCCGGTGAAACAGGTCAAGGTGGGAGAGGAATCCTTCGTGGAAGTCCCCGAATCGTTTCCGGAAGACGGGTATCTCGGCGAGTACATCATCGACATTGCGCGGAGCCTGCTGGAGGCGCACGGCGCGGCGTTGCGTGGGGAGGAGGAGGTCCGGCTGTTCAAGGAAGCTGCAGAAAAGGCCATTTTCGCGGAGATCGAACAGACCATGCAGCGCCTCGGCATCCGGATGGACACCTTCTTCAACGAGCATTCCCTGTATGAAAACCGGAAAGTATGGGACGTGCTCAGCGCTCTCCGGGAAAAGGGATACGTCTACGACAAAGACGGCGCTGTCTGGTTTGCCACCACGCGGTTTGGAAAGGAACAGGATACCGTGCTCGTCAAAAGTTCAGGTGAACCGACGTACCGCCTGCCCGACATTGCCTACCACGTCGCCAAGTTCGAACGGGGATTCGATCTCATGGTAGACGTTTTCGGCGCGGATCACATCGCCACCTATCCCGACGTGCTCAGTGGGGTCGAGGTGCTCGGCTATGATCCTGCCCGCGTGGACGTGATTATCTATCAGTTCGTCACGCTGGTCCGGGGCGGCGAACCGGTCAAGATGAGCACCCGGAAGGCTACGTACGTCACGCTCGACCAGCTCATGGATGAGGTGGGCGAGGACGTGACACGCTTTTTCTTTCTCATGCGCTCGCCGAACACGCACCTGGAATTCGACCTCGACCTGGCGAGGGAGGCGAGTGAAAAGAACCCGGTTTTTTACCTGCAATACGCTCACGCCCGCATCTGCTCGATCATCCGCAAGGCGGAGGAAGTAGGATTTACCTTCGGGGAGGAAGCAGACCTTTCGCTCCTGCGGCACGAGTCGGAAACTGCGCTGATGAAGGAACTGCTGCGCTTCCCCGACGTGATCGCACGGGCCGCAGAGGCAAAGGAGCCGCACCAGGTGGCTGGTTATCTGCGGGAAGTGGCCGTGGCGTTCACTCAGTTCTACGGCGCCTGCCGGATCGTGGGCGAAGAACGCGCCCTGGCGACCGCCCGGATGTACCTGGCCCGCGCGGGTCAGATCGTGCTGAACAACGGCCTCACGGTCCTCGGGATCAGTGCGCCGGAACGTATGTGACCGCGCCGCCGGGAAACCTTACTTGCGAGATTATGAACGTAGCATTCCAGGGCGAAGTAGGCGCTTTCAGCGAAGAGGCTGCTCGCGTCCTCTTCCGGCAGGCGCGCGCCGTCCCGATGGTTTCCTTCGAGGACGTGTTCGAGGCGGTGACCGACGGCGCGGTGGAGGGCGCCGTCATCCCTATCGAGAATACGCTTTTCGGAAGCGTACACGTGAACTACGACCTGCTGCGAACCCACGACCTGCACATCGTGGCGGAGGTGAAACTGCGGATCCGGCATCACCTGATGGCGCTTCCCGGTGTGGAAATGGCAGGGGTGCGGCGGGTATACTCGCACCCGCAGGCGCTCGGGCAATGCCAGGCTTTCCTGCGGCAGCGCCTTCCGCAGGCGGAAGTCATTCCCGCTTACGACACCGCAGGGGCTGCCAAAATGGTCGCCGACAGGAACGAACGAGAGGCGGCAGCCATTGCCAGCGAGCAGGCCGCCCGGGTGTACGGGCTGCGTGTGCTCGCAGCAGGCATCGAAAGCAACCATCAGAACTACACGCGCTTTCTGGCGCTGGTCCGGGCGCAGCACGCGCAGGCGCAACGTTCCACGTCGCAAGGAACCGCACGCAAGACTTCCATCGTGTATTCGATGAAAGAGAACGTGCCGGGCGCCCTGTTCAAGAGCCTGGCCGTTTTTGCCCTGCGGGACCTCGACCTGTTCAAAATCGAGAGCCGTCCGCTGGTCGGAAGCCCCGGCAATTATCTTTTTTATCTGGATCTGGAAGGGTCCGTCGAGGATAGCGTCGTGCAGCGTGCGCTGGAACACCTGCGGGAGATTGCGTCGTACCTCAAAGTGCTTGGATCATACCCGTGTGGAGAAGTGATCGAATAACTGTGTGCTCATAACCTGGAGCGTTTGCCGTGTTGCTTTCCTACAGCATTCGAGAAGGTCTGGCAAGCTTCAAGCGGGCCAGGTTTGCCGCGCTTACCGCCACGAGCGCCATGGCAGTGGCGCTTGTCCTGATCGGCCTGTTCGCCGTGCTTGGTTTTGAGGCCAGGCAGGTGTCGAACTGGGTGCGGCAGCGTGTGAGCGAGGTGGAAATCTTTCTCGATGACGACATCGAGGAGCCGGTTGCAACCGCGCTGTTCCAGCGGGCGCGGGCCACGCCCGGCGTGGTCGAGGCCGAGTACGTTTCATGGAAAGAGGCGCAGGCCATCTTTCAGGAAGAGTTCGGCGAGGGGGCAGAGGTTTTTCTGGACGAGCCGTTTCTGCCCGCGTCTGTCAAGGTCCGGGTAGCGCCGGACTATGCCAACCCCGACAGCCTGACACGGCTGGCCGCTGAATTCGGCTCCTGGAACCGTGTGGACGAGGTGGTCTTCAACCAGTCCCTGCTCGTCAAGGTGCAGCAGAACCTTCGCCTGCTGGTCTTGATGGGTCTTTCGCTGGGCATCCTGGTAGTGCTCGCGGCGGTGTTTCTGGTAGCCAACACCATTCGCCTGACGATCTACGCCCGCAGGCTGCTGATACGGACGATGAAGCTGGTCGGGGCGACGGATGCCTTTGTGCGCCGCCCTTTTATCGTGGAGGGCATCGTGCAGGGTTTCGTCGCCGGGCTGGCGGCCGGGCTGATCCTGATGGCGCTCTACGGCGCGATGGTGCGTTACCTGCCCCAGTTGCTCAGACCGGACTTGCTGTTGAGCCTGCTGCTGGTCGCTGCGCTCGTGGTAGGAGGAAGCGTGCTCGGCTGGCTGGGGTCCCTGTTTGCCGTACACCGCTTTATCAAAAACGTGGCGCTGCACTGAATTTTTCCTGCGCTGCGGGTGGCAGGGCAGCTTCCGGCAGCGTGATTGTCACGGCGGCTGGATATTGTTGCGGCGGTTGGATCTCCACCGCCCCGTTTTCGGTTAGTATGGATAGACAGCGTTGCATTCATTTCAGCGGAAAAACCCATGTGGTATTCTTCTAAGAGAAATCGGGCGGCAATCATTGGGATGGTCGGGCTTCTGATTGCCGGATGCCAGGGGCGGGACGATGTGAGCGAGAC
>CBDUBU010000329.1:0-4512 GCA_965365465.1 uncultured Rhodothermaceae bacterium | reverse complement strand
TAATCTCAGTGATACTGGGAGGCGGCGCCGGCACGCGCCTGCACCCGCTGACCCTGCACCGCTCCAAGCCCGCCGTCCCGCTGGCCGGCAAGTACCGGCTCATCGACATCCCGGTCTCGAACTGCATCAACTCGGACATCAACCGGATCTTCGTCTTGACGCAGTACAACTCGGCCTCGCTCAACCGCCACATCGCACGCACCTACCAGTTCGACCGCTTCCGGCGGGGCTTTGTCACGATCCTGGCAGCGGAGCAGACGCCCTCGTCGAAGGACTGGTACCAGGGCACCGCCGACGCGGTGCGCCAGAGCATGTCGCACCTGAAGATACACCGTCACACGCATGTGCTGATTCTCTCGGGGGATCAGTTGTACCTGATGGACTACCGCAGGATGCTCGAGCATCACCGCGAGCATAAGGCAGACATCACGATTGCCACCATTCCCGTGTCTGGTCCTGATGCCTCTGCCTTCGGCATCCTGAAGACGGACGCGGAGAACGTGATCACGGAGTTTCACGAGAAGCCGAGGCAGGAGGAGTTGTCGGGCAAGGAGAGTCCGGTGAGTGGGGAGATGGAGGGGCAGGGTCGGATCTACCTCGCCTCGATGGGCATCTATATCTTCGAGAAGGATCTACTCGATGTATTATTAGGGGAAAACCCTGATGACAACGATTTTGGACATCAGATCATCCCGGCGGCGATCAAGACGCGGCGGGTGGTGAGTTACCCGTACACGGGGTACTGGAGCGACATCGGGACGATCCGCTCTTTTTACGACGCGCATATGGATTTCGTGCGCAGAGATCCTCAGTTTGATATGTACAGCCCGACGATGCCGATCCACACGCGCGCCCGCATGTTGCCCCCTGCGAAGATCCAGAGTTCTTACATTCAGGACTCTCTCGTCGGTGAAGCAAGCATCATCATCAACAGCCAGATCTCGAACTCGGTGATCGGGATCCGGTCCTACATCGCCAACAACACGACCATCAAAAATTCCATCATTGTAGGATCTGCCTACTATGCCTGGCACCAGGCAGATTCGCGGGGGCTGGTGGAGGGACCGGAGTATCCAGGGGTAAACGAAGAATCTTACATTGAAAATGCCATCATTGATCGCAACGTGAGCATCGGGAAGCGTTGCATCATCAAGAACAAGGATCACATTCAGGAAGGAGAAGGGCCAAATTTCTATATCCGGGATGGATTGGTAGTCATTCCCAAGAATTGCCGGTTAGAGGACAACACCATCATCTAAACCATGAGGCGGTCTGGTTCGTCATGGGAGCATTCATCACATACGACGTTGCGCATCAGACTGCCTTTTTGACCCTTAACAGACCAGAAAAGCGCAATGCTCTCTCTCATGCCCTTGTTCTTGAACTCCGGGAAGCGCTCCAGGAGGCAAATCTCAACCCGGATGTCCGCTCGGTAGTGGTGACTGGAGCGGGAGCCGCGTTTTCGGCAGGAGCCGATCTGGAATCGCTTCAGGATCTCCTCCAGGCAAGCCCTGTGGAAAACCTCGCTGACTCGGAGCATCTGGCGGCTTTGTTCGAGCAAATCTACACTTCGCCGAAGCCGGTGATTGCCAGAGTGAATGGCCACGCGATAGCAGGAGGATGCGGACTGGCTGCTGTATGCGACTTCTCCATAGCAACTGAGGCTGCCAGATTCGGCTTTACGGAGGTCAGGATCGGTTTCGTGCCGGCTATTGTAGCTGTTTTCGTGCTTCGGAAGTTGGGGGAGTCAGCGGCTCGAAATTTACTGCTGAGAGGAACACTGGTCTCCGCTCAGGAAGCGGCTGCGGTAGGCCTGATTACGCGCGTGGTCCCGCAGGAGGATCTTGACAGGGCGGTCCAGGATCTCGCACAAGAACTGGCAACCGAAACGAGTTCGTCAGCAGTCGCTTTAACGAAGCAGTTCCTGGCAGGCATAAAAGGTATGGGCCTCAAGGAGGCGCTGGCCTATGCCGCTCAGATGAATGCCTTTGCGCGTGGCACGGACGATTGCAAAGCCGGCATCGAAGCGTTTCTGCGTAAGACAGATCCACCCTGGAAAACGAAGTATTCCGGCAGAAACGAACAGGATGTATAGGGCCGTTGGGCTGGCGGTCAGGATTGTCCGGCAGGCTCTATCACAGATGCCATCGAACCTCCGGAATGCGCCAGGCGCCCGTCGGGACCGTAACTGCAAATCTGATCTCGCTTCAGTTCAGCCCTTTCCAGAGTGGTTGTGTCGACTGTGACGCGGCCCATCAGATCAACTTCGCAAGCCAACTTGAAGGCGTGGCCTCTGCTGTGCCCGAAGAGCGTCGCCAGCATTTCTATGACGTACTCATAGGTGTGATCGTTATCATCCAGCAGTACAACGTGATACAGGGGGAGATGCAACGTGATCTCTTGCTCCTCCTTTTTTCTCTTCTTTTTGGGAGGAGCCGTTGTCTCTGAAGGAAGGGTCGTCGAAGGCATGGTTCTATCGAGCAGCCTGGCTATGCCGGAGGCTTTCACGAATGAATGTCTCAATAGCAGACGAGGGACGCGCTCCGGCAGTCCGGTTGATTTCAATCCCCCCGAAAAACACAGCCATGGTCGGGATAGACCGGATGTTGAAACGCTGTCCGAGTGCAGGTAGGGCTTCAGTGTTGATTTTGATTATCAGGTACTCTCCCTGGTGGTTGGCGGCTATTTTTTCCAGTTCCGGCGCTACCGCCCGGCAAGGCGCACACCAGGGGGCCCAGAAGTCAACGACAACGGGCAGCAGGCTGCCTTGCACGAGCCTGTCGAAGTGAATCTCATCTGCTATTTCAACAGGAACAGCCGGCGGCGGGATGGCGCTCCGGCATTTCGGGCAATGGCCGGTGGCGCTCAGGCGCTCATAAGGAATGCGGTTTTTCTGGCCGCACGTCGAGCAGGGGAGAACAACCCCTTTTGAGTCTGTACGCGCTGTCGTCATAAGGAGCAAAGAGGAAGGCGTTCAGGAAAATTCCTTTCGTTGGGTTGCGGAAAGAAATGGCGCTCAAGTCTCTCATCCCGGTTTTGGCGTCAGTTGCGACGCGGTATGCGCCGCCGCCGCCAGTTCCCGGATATACGAACTGCTCTTCTGTTGTTCAATGGCATTACCCACCACGATGAAAGATGCTCCCGCCAGCACTTTGTGTTCCACCTCTCGCGGAGAGCCGATTCCTCCGCCTACGACCAGCGGCGTCCGGCATGATTGTGAAACCGCTGAGATCATATCTTCAGGCACCGTCCTTCTGGCGCCGGAACCGGCATCCGTGTACAGGAGCCGCATACCCATCATTTCGGCGGCGAGGGCTGTCGCTGCCGCAATTTCCGGCTTGTTGCGCGGCAAGGGCAAAGAGTGGCTCATGTACTGGGCTGTTGTGGTTCCTCCGGATTCTACCAGCATATAGCCGGTTGAAATGGGTTCCAGACCCATTCGCCTGATGATCGGCGCTGCCTGAACATGCTGGCCGAACAGGTATTCGGGGTTCCGTCCACTTATGACCGAAAGGAACAGGACGGCATCGAGCGCCGGAGAAAGCTGATGGAGCGATCCGGGAAAGCCGATGACAGGAATAGCGGCGTGCGCTTTGATCCGGCGTACGTAAGTCTCCATCTCCGCAGCATGAATGAGACTGCCGCCGACAAGGAGTGCATCCACATCAGCCTCCATGCAGGATTCGACGAAAGGCGGAAGCTCATCCTGGTGCAGTTTGTCAGGATCGATCAGCACCAGAAAGCCGGCTCCTCGTTCTGCCCGTACGCGCAGAAGATGATCGTAGATAGGATAAACAATGTTCTCTCCTTCTGAATGCCTCGCTCTGGACGATGAAGAACGGGCGCCGGAATAAACAGGAGGAAGTGGAATGGGCTGCATTGTTTTTACCTGACAGACCTACCCTTTTTCTTTACGTACACGCTCTTCTCCCCCTGAGCCTGAAACTAAAACATTTCCTGAATGAGCGCCGGCGCCAGAGCGAGCGCCTTATCGAGGTTTTCCGGTTCTCGTCCTCCGGCAGAAGCCAGCGTGGGTCTTCCGCCTCCCCCTCCGCCGACGCGCTTTGCCAGCGCATTCACGATTTCTCCTGCTTTTAGGCCCTTTTCGCGGATAAGGTCGTCGGAAACGGAAGCGACAATATAAACCTTGTCCCCGGCAGGGTCCACCGCTCCCAGAACGCCCACCGAACACGCTCCCACACGCTCGCGGAGCGTCTGGCCGAGCGTGCGGAGCGTTTCCATATCGGATGGTTCGACACGGCCTATTACCAGGCTGGCCGGCCCTACAGGTACGGCTTGTTTGACGAGCGCATCTAATTGCGCCGACTGGCTTAGCCTGCGCATCTGGTCCAGTTCCTTTTCCAGGCTTTTGATGTGCGAAAGCAAGTCGGCGACTTCTTCGTGAGCAGGACGGCCCGCCCGCCGGAATTGCCCGCGCACCTTTTCGAGGTCATCTATCTCGCGGCTTATTCGACCGAGCGCATCGCTGCCCGTCACGGCCTCCACGCGGCG